>NZ_BAAGVS010000022.1:0-72495 GCF_054780755.1 Modestobacter lapidis
TCCCGCACGCCGGCCGCGACCCGGGCGCCACGCTCCCGGGCGGCCCGGGCGGCGGCGGCCCGGTCGCGGGCGGCCCGTTCCTGGCGGGCCTGCCGGCGCAGCTGCTCCGCCCGGCCGGACAGCGACCGGGCGCGCTCCTCGGCGGTGCGCACCGCCAGCCGCGCCTCGGTCTCGGCCTGCCGGGAGGCGGCCGCGGAGGCCCGCAGCCGGTCGCGCTCGTCCGGGGACGGCTCCTCCTCCATCGCGGCGGCCTCGGCCTCGGCCTGCCGTCGCTCCAGGTCGGTCAGGCCCTCGCCGGCCTGCTCCGCCGCCTGTTCCGCGCGTACCCGGGCGGCGGCCAGCTGCTCGGCCTCGGCGAGCGCCGACCGGCCAGCGGCGCCCAGCTCGGCGATCTCGGTGGCGACCGCCGATCGGGTGCGCTCCCCCGCCTGCCGCGCCGCGAGCGCCGCTTCGACGTCGGCGGAGCGGTCGGCGGCCGCGGCGCGGACCGCGGCGAGCGCGTCGGCGAGCGCCGCGGCCCGGTGCTGGGCCCGGGTCAGCTCGGCGGCCGCCTCGTCGACCCGGGCGCGGACCTCGAGGCCGGACGGCGCGTCCCGCTGCCCGCCGCGGGCCCAGTCGGCACCGAGCAGGTCGCCGTCGGCGGTGACCGCCCGCACCCGCGGGTGCACCCGCAGCAGGTCCACGGCCGCGGACAGGTCGGCGACGACGGCGACCCGCTCCAGGGCCCGGGCCAGCGCCGGCCCCAGCTCGGCGGGGGCCTCGACGAGGTCCAGCGCCCAGCGGGCGCCGTCCGGCAGCTCCGGCCAACCCTCCCGGCCCACCGGCGGCAGCCCGCCGGTGACCAGCAGGCCCACCCGGCCACCGGCCCCGCCGGTGAGGTGGCCCAGGGCAGCGGCCGCCTCCGCCACCCCGGCGACGACGACGGCATCGGCCATCCCGCCCAGCGCCGCGGCCACCGCGACCTCGTCGCCGGGGTGCACGACCAGCTGGTCGGCAGCCGGGCCGAGCACCCCGGGCAGGCCGCTGGCCAGCACGGCCGCGGCCCCGTCGGCGGGGGTGAGCCCCAGCGCCAGGGCGTCACGACGGGCCTGCCACCCGGCCCGGTCGCGCTCGGCGGACCGTTCGGCGTCGGCGAGCCCGCTGACCCGGCGGGCGGCGGCGGTGTGTGCGGTGACCGCATCGGCGTGTGCGGTGACCAGTTCTCCGTCGCCGTCGGCGGCCTCCGCCACCGAGCTGCGGCGCTCGGTCAGCCGCCGCCCGGCCAGCTCGGCACGCTCGGCCGCCTCGGCGGCCGCGGTGGCCAGCCGCTCGATCTCGGCCTGCCCGGCGGCAGCCCGCGACCGCCCGGCGGCGACCTGCCCGGACAGCCGGGCGAGCTGCTCGCGCCGGTCGGCCAGCGCCCGGGCGGCCGCGACCAGCGCCCGCTCGGCCTCGGTGAGGGCCTGTTCTCCCTCGGTGCGGGCAGCGACCGCGGTGGCCAGCCGGGCCCGCTCGGCGGTGAGGTTGTCGGCCAGTTCCGCCTCGGTCGCCTCGACCCGGTCGGCCTCGGCGTCCAGGGCCTCGGGATCGCGGCCGGCGGTGCCGGCGGGCGCGGCGGCGGTGAGGTGCCGGTGCCGCTCGGCCGCCAGCTGCGCCACGCTGCGGAACCGCTCGGCCAGCGTGGACAGCCGGTACCAGGTGTCCTGGGCGGTGGCCAGGCGCGGCGCGTCCGCGGCCAGCTCGGTCTCCAGCCGGGACTCGGTGGTGGCGGCCCCGGTGAGCGCGGCCTCGACCCCGGCCCGGCGGGCGCGGGCGGCGCTCTCGTCGGCGACGTCCCGGTCCAGGGCGTCACGCAGCGCCACCAGGTCGTCGGCGAGCAGCCGCAGCCGGGCGTCGCGCAGGTCGGCCTGGACGCCGGCGGCGCGGCGGGCCACCTCGGCCTGCTTGCCCAGCGGCTTGAGCTGGCGGCGGAGCTCGGCGGTCAGATCACCGAGCCGGTCGAGGTTGGCCTGCATCGCCTCGAGCTTGCGGAGCGCCTTCTCCTTGCGCTTGCGGTGCTTCAGGACGCCGGCGGCCTCCTCGACGAAGGCCCGCCGGTCCTCCGGGCGCCCGGACAGGACGGCGTCGAGCTGCCCCTGGCCGACGATGACGTGCATCTCCCGGCCGATGCCGGAGTCGCTGAGCAGCTCCTGGACGTCGAGCAGGCGCACCTTGTCGCCGTTGATCTCGTACTCGCTCTCCCCGGAGCGGTACATGCGGCGGGTGATCGACACCTCGGTGTACTCGATCGGCAGCGCGCCGTCGGTGTTGTCGATCGTGAGGGTCACCTCGGCCCGGCCGAGCGCCGGGCGGCCGGCGGTGCCGGCGAAGATGACGTCCTCCATCTTGCCGCCGCGCAGGCTCTTGGCGCCCTGCTCGCCGAGGACCCAGGCGATGGCGTCGACGACGTTGGACTTCCCCGAGCCGTTGGGGCCGACGACGGCGGTGATGCCCGGTTCCAGCCGCAACGTGGTCGCGGACGCGAAGGACTTGAAGCCCTTGAGCGTCAGGCTGGACAGAAACAGGGCCCCGTCCCCCTCACCACTCGCGAGCTCGCGGCGAGCCTCTGGACGGGGCCATGCAAGCAGAGTCCGATTATGCCGAGGTGCTCGCGAGCGCGGGGGCGCCGACCGGCTCCTCGGCCATGCCGAGCAGCTCGCGGGCGATGGTCGCGTCGCGCTCCTCCTGGAGCACCGCGACCTGGGCCTCGAGACGCCGGACCCGGGCCCGCAGAGCTGCGTTCTCCTCGGCTACTCGCAGCTCGTGCGGAGCGACGACGGAACCGAACAGGGCCTTGGCCATGGCTTGGGCGGCCTTTCCAGTGCAGGAGGGACCCCGTGGCACCGTCCGGAGGCGGTCTGCGCGCGGGGGCGGGGTGTACTCAGGGTGACACCGGACCGGACCTCGGTCAACGGCACGGGGGCGACTCACTCGTGTCGGGGCGGTGTCGTCTTCGTCACGCCAGGGTGCAGCAACGGCCTCCGTCGTCGGCACCCGCAGCCGCCTCGGGACCCACCTCGACGCCGGTCACCCTGCGCTCCGGGTGCGGGGTCGCGGCTGGCACCGCGGGCAGCTGTAGCTGGATCGGTTCATGAACGACTCCCGGACCACCGGCGTCCCGCAGCGCGGGCAGGGCCGGTCCTGCTGGCCGTAGACGGCGAGGTGGCGGGAGAAGTAGCCGCTCTGCCCGTTGACGTCGACGTACAGCGAGTCGAAGGAGGTGCCGCCCTGCTCGAGGCTCTCGCCGAGCACGTCCCGGACGCCGTCGAGCAGGTCGGCCGCCTGCGCGCGGGTGAGCCGGTCGGTCGGCCGGGTGCCGTGCAGCCGGGCCCGCCACAACGATTCGTCGGCGTAGATGTTGCCCACTCCGCCGATGAGAGTCTGGTCCAGCAGGGCGCGCTTGACCTCGGTGCGCCGGCGCCGCAGGGCAGCGCTGAAGGCGTCGACGTCGAAGCCGGGGTCCAGCGGGTCGGTGGCGATGTGTGCCAGTCGCGGCGGCAGACCCCCGCCGTCCTCCTCGACGGCCAGCCCACCGAAGGTGCGCTGGTCGACGAACCGCAGCTCGTGGCCACCGTCGGTGAACCGGAACCGGGCCCGCAGGTGCACCTCGTCGGGCTCCTCCGGCTTCTCGACCAGCAGCTGGCCGCTCATGCCCAGGTGGGCGACGAGCGCGCGGCCGGAGGGCACCCCGTCCGGCTCGGTCATCGGCAGCCACAGGTACTTGCCGCGCCGGTGGGCGGCGGTCAGGGTGCGGCCGGTCAGCGCGGCCACGAAGTGGCCGGCGCCCTCGAGGTGCCGGCGGACGGCCCGGGGGTGGTGGACCTGCACCTCGGCGATCGTGCGGCCGGTCACCCAGCGGTCCAGCCCGCGCCGGACCACCTCGACCTCGGGTAGCTCGGGCACGGATCAGTCCTCGACGGTGAGGGCGCGCCAGGCGGCCTCGGCGGCTTCCTGCTCGGCGGCCTTCTTCGTGCGCCCGGTGCCGCGGCCGTGCACGGTGCCGCCGAGCATCACCACGGCGGTGAACGTCTTGGCATGGTCGGGGCCGTCGTCCTGGACGTCGTAGGCCGGGGCACCCAGGCCCTGGGCCGCGCCCAGCTCCTGGAGGCTGGTCTTCCAGTCCAGGCCGGCGCCACGGGTGGCCGACTCGGCCAGCAGCGGGTCGAACAGCCGGTGCACGAGCGCGGCGGCGGTGTCCAGCCCGAGAGCCAGGTGCACCGCACCGAGCAGCGCCTCGAGGGCGTCGGCGAGAATCGAGTCCTTCTCCCGGCCGCCGGTGGTCTGCTCGCCCCGGCCCAGCAGCAGGTGCGGGCCGATGCCGCCGTCGCCCAGGGCACGGGCGACCTGCGCCAGGGACGTCATGTTGACCACCGAGGCGCGCAGCTTGGCCAGCTGCCCCTCGGGCAGGCCGGGACGGCTGCGGTAGAGCTCGTCGGTGACGACCAGGCCGAGGACCGAGTCGCCCAGGAACTCCAGGCGTTCGTTGGTCGGCAGCCCACCGTGCTCGTAGGCGTACGAGCGGTGGGTCAGCGTCAGGGTGAGCAGGTCGCCGGGGAGCTCGACACCGAGGGCGTCGAGCAGCCAGGCGGCGGCGCGCTCGGAGTGCGCCGGGCCGACGTCGTGCGGACCCGGCGGACGGCCGACGGTGGCCCCGGTCGCGGCCTGGCCGCCCGGGGACACCGTCGGAGAGGTCGTCCTCGTCACGCCGGGCCTACGCGGGGTCCGGGTCAGACCGCGAGGACCTGGCGGCCGTCGTGCTGGCCGCAGGTCGGGCACGCCTGGTGCGGGGGCTTGAGCTCACCGCAGGCGCGGTTCGGGCACGGGGTCAGGGTGGGGGCACTGGCCTTCCACTGCGACCGGCGGGAGCGGGTGTTGCTCCGGGACATCTTCCTCTTCGGGACGGCCACGGTCAGATCTCCTCTGGGTTGGTGCGAGCGGACCCCGGCTGGGGCCCCTCCGCGCTGTCGGTCTTCTCGGCACTGTCGGTCTCTCCGGCGAGGCGGGCGGCGAGCCCGGCCCATCGGGGGTCGAGAACCTCGTGCGAGTGGTCGGCGGGCAGGTCGTCCAGCCGCTCTCCGCAGTCCACGCACAACCCGGCGCAGTCGGGGGTGCAGGTCGGGGACAGCGGCAGGGTCAGGACGACGGCGTCCCGGACCAGCGGGGCCAGGTCGAGGTGCTCGCCGTCGATCCGGCGCACCTCGTCCTCCTCGCTGGTGGCCTCGGTGGTGCTGCCGGCGTAGGCGTAGAGCTCCTGGACGTCCAGCTCCAGGGAGTCGGTGACCGGCTCCAGGCAGCGCGCGCACTGACCGGCCACGGGGACGTCGACCTGGCCGGAGACCAGCACGCCCTCCATGACCGACTCCAGCCGCAGGTGCAGCTGCACCGGGGCGCCCTCGGGCACGCCGATCATCTCGACCCCCCAGCCCGCCGGGGCGGGCAGGGTGGCGTTCCACTCCCGCATGGAGCCGGCGCGCCGGCCGAGCTCCCGCAGGTCCAGCTTCCAAGGGTCGGCGGCGGAGCGCCGGACGTCCGTGGACGCGGCACCAGGGCGGGGCGATGAGGCAGCAGGCATGTCAGTACTCGTTGTCGGCAGTGGGGGCGGCCGGCGCGGGACCCTCCGGAGGAGGGGCGTCAGCGACCGGACAGAGCTGTCAGCCTACCCGATCGCCGCACCGCGCCTCGCTGGCCGCCGGGAACGGTCAGGGCTGGCGCAGGTTGGTCCGCGCCTGGTCGACCGAACGCACCATGTGGGCCAGCGTGTTCCCGAAGTCGGCCAGCCGGGTGTCGACGTACCCGTCGACCTCGGCGCGCATGCGCGCCACCTCCGCCACGGTCTGCGCACCCAGTTCGTCGGCCCGGCCGACCGCGCTGCGGTAGACCTCGGTCTCGGTGACCAGCCGGTCGTGCTCCTCCTGCGCGGCGGCGACCAGTTCGGCCCGCCGGGCCTCGCCGTCGGCGATCAACTGGTCGCGCCGGCGTCGCCCCTCGGCGACCAGCGCCTCGGCCTCGGCCTCGGCGTCGGCCAGGACCTGGTCGGCCTGGTCCTGGGCCGCGGCGATCACCTCGTCGCGCTGCCGGCGGGCGGTACCGATCAGCTCGTCGCGCTGCAGACGGGCCGAGCCGATGACCTGCTCGGTCTCGCTGCGGGTGCGCCCGGTCAACCGCTCGGCCTCGGCCTGCGCCTGCTGCAGGATCTCGGTGCGCTGCTCGACGATCGCGCCGGCCTGCTGCACCTCCTCGGGCAAGGACTCCCGCAGCTCGTCGAGCAGGTCGAGCAGGTGGTCGCGCGGGACCATGCACGATCCCGACATCGGCACGCTGCGGGCGTTCTCGATGACCGTGGTCAGCTCGTCGACGGTCTCGTAGAGCCGGTACACCACCTCGGTCATGGCGTGGGCCCCATCCCCTGCGCCACGAGCCGGTCGTTGACGCCCGTGGGCACCAGCGACGAGACGTCGCCGCCGAACTTCGCGATCTGCTTGACCAGGCTGGAGGACAGGTGCCCGACCTGCGGGGCGGTGGGCACGAAGAGCGTCTCGATCCCGGCCAGCTCACGGTTCATCTGGGCCATCTGCAGCTCGTACTCGAAGTCACCGACGGCGCGCAGCCCCTTGACGATGACCGGCACGTCGTTGGCCCGGCAGTACTCGACGAGCAGGCCCTCGAAGCTGTCGACGGTGACGTTGGGCAGGTCCACGACGGTCTCGCGCAGCAGCGCCATGCGCTCCTCGACCCCGAAGAGGCCGGCCTTGCCCGGATTCACCAGCACGGCCACCACCAGCTCGTCGTAGAGGGCGGCGGCACGGGTGATGACGTCGACATGGCCGTTGGTGACCGGGTCGAACGAACCAGGACAGACCGCTCGCCTCACGGTGCCCGACCGTACCGGAGCACGGCCTCCCCGTAGCGCCGATCGCGGACGGCGGTCAGGGGTGTCGGCCACGCCCACGGTTCCTCGCGGCTGGACCGCTCGACCATGACCACCGCCTCGGGAGCCAGCCACCCGCCGTCGAGGAGGGCCTGAAGCACGCCGAGCACCTGCGGGACACCCACCGCGTACGGCGGGTCGGCCAGCACCAGATCGAAGGCGGCCGGCGCCGGCCCGGTGACGACGGAGGACACCGCGGCGCCGATCACCCGGGCTCCAGGGAGCCCGACCGCGGCGACGTTGGCCCGCAGCACCGGCAGCACCCGCGGCCCGTTCTCGACCAGCACCGCCTCGACGGCCCCGCGGGACAGCGCTTCCAGCCCCAGGGCGCCCGACCCGGCGTAGAGGTCGAGCACCCGGGCGCCGTCGAGGTCGAGCAGGGAGCCCAGCGAGTTGAACAGCCCCTCCTTCGCCCGGTCGCCGGTCGGCCGGACGCCGGAGGAGGGCACGGCCAGCCGCCGGCCCCGGGCGGCCCCGGCGATGACCCGGGTCACGCCTTCTCCAGGTAGTCGGCGCGGTCGTCCAGGGCCAGCGCGGCGACCTCGGCGGCGAGCTCCGGGTGGTCGGCCAGCCCGCCGCCGTGCTCGACCAGCGCGGTGGCCTCGGCCCTGGCCTCGGCGATGAGCGCCTCGTCGTCGAGCAGGGACAGCAGCCTGACCCCCGACCGGCGGCCGGACTGCGCGGCGCCGAGCACGTCGCCCTCGCGGCGGGTCTCCAGGTCGAGCCGGGCCAGCTGGAAACCGTCGGTGGTGGCAGCCACCGCGGCCAGCCGCTGACCGGTGGCCGAGGACGAGGACACCTCGCTGACCAGCAGGCACAGCCCGGCGTGAGCGCCGCGCGCGACCCGGCCGCGCAGCTGGTGCAGCTGGCTGACCCCGAACCGGTCGGCGTCCATCACCACCATCACCGTCGCGTTCGGGACGTCCACGCCGACCTCGACGACGGTGGTGGCGACCAGGACGTCGACCTCGCCGGCGGCAAAGGCCCGCATCCGGGCCTCCTTGTCCTCCGGGGTCAGCCGGCCGTGCAGCACCTCGACCCGCAGCGCCGACAGCGGCCCGGCGCGCAGCCCCTCCGCGACGTCGAGCACCGCCAGCGGCGGGCGCCGGTCGCCGGCGCCCTTCTCCTCCGGCGGGGCACCGTCGGCGTCGTCGGGGCCGTCGTCGTCCCTGCCGCCGGCGCCCTCCTCCTCGCCGATCCGCGGGCAGACGACATAGGCCTGCCGGCCGGCGGCGACCTCCTCGCGCACCCGGGCCCACGCCCGGTCCAGCCAGGCGGGCTTCTCCCCCACCGGCACCACCGAGCTGGACACCCCGCCGCGGCCGGCCGGCAGCTGGCGCAACGTGGAGGTCTCGAGGTCGCCGTAGACGGTCATCGCCACCGTGCGCGGGATGGGCGTGGCGGTCATGACCAGCACGTGCGGCGGGCGGGCGCCCTTGGCGCGCAGCGCGTCGCGCTGCTCGACGCCGAACCGGTGCTGCTCGTCGACCACGACCAGCCCGAGGTCGGCGAACTCGACCCCCTCCTGGAGCAGCGCGTGCGTGCCCACGACGATCCCCGCGCTGCCGTCGGCCACCGCGGCGCGGGCCGAGCGCCGGACGGCCGCCTTCTGCGAGCCGGTGAGCAGGGTGACCCGGGTGCCCGCCGGATCGCCGTCCAGCTCCCCGGCCCGGCCGAGCGGACCGAGGATCGCGGCGAGGCTGCGCGCGTGCTGCGCGGCGAGCACCTCGGTGGGGGCCAGCAGCGCGGCCTGCCCCCCGGCATCGACCACCTGGGCCATGGCACGCAGCGCGACGACGGTCTTGCCCGAGCCGACCTCACCCTGCAGCAGCCGGTTCATCGGCTGCTCGCGGGCCAGCTCGGCGGCGAGCTCCGCACCCACCTCCTGCTGCCCCTCGGTGAGGGAGAACGGCAGCCGCTCGTCGACGGCGTCGAGCAGGCCGCCGCCGCGCCGCGGCCGGGCGATGCCGGGCTCGAGCGCGGCCGCGCGGCGCCGCGCGGCCAGGGTGACCTGCAGGACCAGCGCCTCGTCCCACTTGAGCCGCTCATCGGCCTGCTCGACCTGCGCCGTGCTCTCGGGCCGGTGCTTGTGCAGCAGCGCCGTGGCCAGGGTGACCAGCCCGTGACGGCGGCGGACCGCCTCGGGCACCGGGTCGTCGAGCGCGCCCTCCAGCGCGTGCGGATCGGCCAGCAGCAGCTTGACCGACTTCTGGATCACCCAGCTGGAGACGTCCTTGCTGGCCGGGTAGATCGGCACCAGGGCACGCGCCCAGTCGTCGTCGTCCCCGGTGATCACGTGGCAGTCGGGATGGGTGAACTGCAGGGCGCCCTGCCATTTCCCGACGGTGCCGGCGAACAGCCCCCACTCCCCCACCGCGAGGTGGGCGTGCCGGTGGTTGAAGAAGACCAGCCGCATGCTGCCGGCGCCGTCGCCGACGGTGACCTCGGTGAGGTTGCCGCGGCGCTGTCGCATCGGCCGGGTGGAGACGCTCCGGACCTGGGCCAGCACGGTGACCCGGTCGCCCACCTCGAGGCCGTCGAGCCTGGCCATCTCACCGCGCCTGGCGTACCGGCGCGGGTAGTGCCGCAGCAGGTCGCGCACCGTGCGCAGGGCCAGCTGGTCGGCCATCGCCTTCGCCGTCCTGGGCCCGACCACCTTGACCAGCGGGGTGTCCATCGCGATCACTGCTCAGCCACCTCCTCGCTGCGCTCGTCGGCCGCTCCGCGGACGTGCTGTGCCCCCGCGTTCGCTCGCGAGCTCGCTCACTCGACCCCGACCAGCAACGGCACCGCCCCCGGCCCGCCGGCGTAGCGGACCACCTCCACGGTGGGGTGCACCGTGGCCAGGTGGGCACAGACGGCGTCACCGAGCGCGGCCAGGTCGCCGTCGCCGTCGGCACCGACCACCACGGTCGCCAGCTCGCCCCCGGCGGACAGCAGGCGGTCGAGCAGCTCACGGCCCACCGCGGCCAGGTCCGCGCCCAGCACGACCACGTCTCCCTCGGCGGCACCCAGCACGTCGCCGGCCCGGCACCGGCCGGCCGAGGTGAGCGCCTCCTCCGTCGCGACGGTGACCTCGGCCCAGCGGGTGGCCGCGGCGGCCTCGGTCATCGTCACGACGTCGTCGCCCAGGCGCCGGGTGGGGTCGGCGACGGCGAGGGCGGCCAGCCCCTGCACCGCCGACCGGGTCGGGACCACGACGGTGTCCCGGCCCGCCACCCGCGCACGGTCGGCGGCCCGGGCGGCCTCCGCCAGGAGCTCCGCGGAGTTGGGCAGCAGCACGACCTCCTCGGCGCCGCAGCCGAGCACGGCGGTCAGCAGCGCGTCCTCGTCGACCTCGGCCACCGGCGCGGTGAGCACCGTGACGCCCTCGACGGTGAAGAGGTCGGCCAGCCCGGCCGAGCCGGCGACGGCGACGACGGCCCGGGCGCCGGCCGCCGGCGCGGGCGGGCGGACCGGGGCCAGCGGGGTCACCGAGATGCGGTGCGGGCGGCCGGCCTCGACCGCCGCCTCGACCGCCGCCCCGACGTCGGAGACGTGCACGTGCACGTTCCACTCCCGGCCGCCCGGGGTGTCGACGCCCACCACCACCAGACAGTCGCCGAGCGCGGCCAGCCGGGCCTGCAATTGGGCGACGGCCCGCTCGCTGGAATCGGCCAGCAGGAACTGCACCTCGCTGCCGGGCCCGTCGACGGGCTGGTGCACCGCCGCGGGCGCGACCCGGCTGCGCTGCCGGGATCCGCCGGAGATCGGCGGTCGGACCGGCTCGGACCCGGTGACCGTGCCGACCAGGGCATCGAGCACCAGGCACCAACCCGCGCCCCCGGCGTCGACCACTCCCGCGTCGCGGAGCACCGCCAGCTGACCGGGAGTGGCCTGCAGGGCGCTCAGCGCGGCGTCGGCGGCGGCCCGGACCACGTCGGCCAGCGCCGCGCGCCCACTTTCCACCGCGGCCACCGCCGCCTCCGCGCCGGCCCGCGCGACGGTGAGGAAGGTGCCCTCCTCGGGGTCGGCGACGGCGCTGTAGGCCGCCCGGGACGCCCCGGACAGCGCGGCGGCGAGCGCACGGCCGTCGACCGCGGGGGTGCCGGCCAGCGCGTCGGCCAGCCCGCGCAGCAACTGGGCCAGGATGGCCCCCGAGTTGCCGCGGGCACCCAGGACCGCCCCGCGGGCGAGCACCGACCACGGCGACTCGGCGCCACCGGCGCCCTGCCGGACCAGGGCCGCGTGCCCGGCCTCGGCGGTGAGCAGCAGGTTGGTGCCGGTGTCGCCGTCGGGCACCGGGAAGACGTTGAGCTCGTCGAGCCGGGCGCGGGCACGGGAAAGCGTGTCGACCACGGCGCCGCTCCACCGGCCGACCGCGGCCTCGTCCAGCGCCTCCAGCACGTGCGGGAGGTTACCTGCGCGAGCCGACAGGACCGGCCCGGCGCCGGTCGGCGGAGCCTCCGGGCCGGGCTGTGCGACGTCGCCTGCGGAGACCGGCTACAGTGGTCGGAAGCTGTTGCCTGGGCGCACCGGCGCTGCGCTCCGGCGCACCGCCTGCGCGCTCCACCTGCAGGCACTGGGCCTGCAGGAATTTTTCTGAACCAACCTCCTGGGAGTGATCCACCGTGGCTGCCGTGTGCGATGTCTGTGGCAAGGGGCCCGGTTTCGGTATGTCGGTGTCGCACTCGCACCGCCGCACGCCGCGCCGCTGGAACCCCAACATCCAGGCCGTGAAGGCCATCGTCGGCGCGGGCACCCGTCGCCGCATCAACGCCTGCACCTCCTGCATCCGCGCGGGCAAGGTCGTCCGGGGCTGAAGAAGGACCCCCTTGCCCCCCGCCGCTCGCAAGCTCGCGACGGGACCCTGCAAGGGGGCCTGACCGTTCTCCTCACCCCTCGCAAGCTCCGGGGCGAGCCTCTGAACGGGGCCTGACCCTGCCCTCCGGGGTCGACGAGCTCCACGACCCCGGAGGTCTGCTGACCTCCGGGGTTTGTCGCGTGCCCGCCTGCTCAGCCGATGCCGCGGGCGCGGGCGGCGGTGACCACCAGGTCGACCACCACGTCGTGCGGTAGCGCCGTGGGGTCCACGACCAGGTGGTAGTGCCCAGCGTCCGCCGGGTCACAGCGGTAGAAGTGCCGGACGTAGGCCTCCCGCGCGGCGTCGGCGGCGTCCAGTTCCCGCCGCACCTCGTCGGCCGGCAGGTCGAGCTGCACCCGCGCGGCCGCCAGCCGACGCTCGCGCGGACCGTCGAGCCGGACGTGCAGCGCATCGGGTCGGTCGGCCAGCACCAGCGCCGCCGCCCGGCCCAGCACCACACCCCCGGGGCTGGTGGCGATCTCACCCAGCACCCGCTCGGTCTGCTCCCGGTAGGCGCGTTCGTCGGGCAGCGTGCTCACCGGCAGCACGCCGCCGACCGGGTCGGGCATCGACCCCAGCAAGGTGATCAGCCGCCACAGGCCCCGGGCGATCGTCTCGTCGTTGGCTTCCGCCTCGGCCACCGGGACACCGAGCCGGCCGGCCACGAGCGCGGGGATGGCCCGGTCGTGGAAGGGCAGCCCCAGCCGCTCGGCGACCGCCGGGGCGATGTCCGCCCCGCCTGCCCCGAACGACGCCGACACCGTCACGACGCCCATGCGTCCTCCTCCTCGGCCCGGGCCGGCAGCTGCCCGCCCAGGTCCTCGCCCAGGTCCTCGCCCAGGTCCCTGCCCAGGAAGACCGCGTCCGGGGACCCGGCGTAGATCCCGTAGCCGGGTACCGGTGTGTACCCCGCGCGGGCGTACAACGCCAGCGCCTCGGGCTGCCGGTCACCGGAGTTGAGCACCAGGTGCCCGTGCCCGGCGGCCGCGGCCGTCCGCTCCAGCGCGGACAGCAGCCGACGGGCGATCCCGTGGCGGCGGAAGGCGGGTTCGACGTACATCCGCTTGAGCTCCACGACACCCGGGGTGTGCACCCGCCAGCCACCGCAGCCCGCCGGAACCCCGTCGACCTCGGCCACCAGGAACAGGCCCTGCGGCGGGGAGAACTCGGCCGGATCGACGACGGCGCCGTCCCGGCCGCCGTAGCGGACGACGTACTCCTGCTGCACCCGCTCCACCAGCTCGCCGGCCACCGGGTCGCCGTAGCCGACCGCCCGCAGCTCGATCCGCGGCCGCTCGACCGACGCGGCCGGGTCATCCGAAGTGCGCATGTCCGGTCCCTCCCGTCCCCAGCGCGGCGGCGACGTCCGCCGCGGGGACGCCGTCGACCCGGACGCCCGGTGCGCCCTCGGCGACCCGGCCGACCACGGTGAAGCCGTGCGGCAGGGCGGCCGCCGCGGGGAAGGTGGCGACCAGGGCGTGGTCCTCCCCGCCGGTGAGGACCCAGGCCATCGGGTCACCCCCGAGCGCCGCGGCCACCTGCTGGAGCGGCCCGGGCGGTTCGAGAAAGCCGCGCGCCAGGGCGGCGCGGTCCAGGTCGATCCGCACGCCGCTCGCGGTGGCCAGGTGGCCGGCGTCGGCGAGCAGGCCGTCGCTGGTGTCGCACATGGCGGTGGCCCCGGCATCGGCGGCCGCCGGCCCGGCACCGTAGGGCGGCACCGGACGGCGGTGCGCGGTGACCGCGGCGATCGGGCTGGCGAAGCCGCGGCGCAGCACCGCCAGCCCGCAGGCCGACCAGCCCAGCCGTCCGGCAACGGCCACGACGTTCCCGGGCCGGGCACCGTCGCGGGTCACCGGGGCCCGGCCGCCCAGGTCGCCGAGCGCGGTCACGGACAGGACGACGGCGGCGGAATCGGGGGCGCTGGCCACGGTGTCACCGCCGACCACGGCCGCACCGAAGCGGTCGCACTCGTCGGCCATCCCGGAGGCGATGTCCTCCAGCCAGGCCGCCGGGGTGCCCGCGGGGCAGGCCAGCCCGACCAGCAGAGCGGTCGGGACGGCGCCCATGGCGGCGATGTCGGCCAGGTTCGCGGCCGCGGCCTTGTGCCCGATGTCCACACCGGAGGACCAGTCGCGGCGGAAGTGCCGGCCCTCCACGAGGACGTCCGTGCAGACGACCACCCGGCCGTCGGGGGCCCGCAGCACGGCCGCGTCGTCCCCCGGGCCCACCTCGGCGAGCGCCGCGGTGCCCGACCGGGCGAGTACCCGGGCGATGACCCCGAACTCGCCGATGGCACCGACGCTGTCGGTGGGGTCCGGCGGGGGCACCAGGGGTCGGGGCCGAGTCACCGGTCACCTCCCCGCGCTGCGGTACGTTGCCGGTCGGCCCGCCGTTCGGCAGGCCGGTCGTGCTCCCAGCCGTTGCCGGATCGGTGACGCCCGAGGAAGGTCAGCCCGTGGTCCACGCCTACATCTTGATCCAGACCGAAGTCGGCAAGGCAGCCGCGGTCGCCGCGGCCATCGGACAGATCGCCGGGGTGACCAAGGCGGAGGACGTCACCGGCCCCTACGACGTGATCGTCCGCGCCGAGGCCAACAGCGTCGACGAGCTCGGCCGGCTGGTCGTGGCCCGGGTGCAGTCGGTGGACGGGATCACCCGCACGCTGACCTGTCCCGTCGTCAACATCTGACGCACCCACCTCCGGTGTCGGGGGCAGCACGGCTGCGCCCCGCCGGAACTTCTCCAGGAGCCCAGCTCTGAGCACCGCACCTCCCGAGGGCGACCCGGTCCTGCGCCGCGCCGCGATCGTGGTGACGGCCGTGGTCGTGCCCGTCGTCGTCGTCCTGCTCGTGCTGGTCAACGTGCTCGCGCGCGGCGACGACGCGGATCGGGACGGGGCGGTCGTCGACGTCCAGGGAACGACACCCGCGCCCCGCGGCGACCTGCCGCCCGTGGTCGTGGACACCCCCGAGGTCACCCCGGAGGCCGACCTGGCCTGCCCGGTGCTGATGGGCCAGCTGCCGCTGGAGCTCGCCGGCGAGACCTCCCGCCAGGTCGACTCCGACACGCCCTTCGCCTACGCCTGGGGCGACCCGCCCGTGGTGCTGGTCTGCGGGGTCGACCCGCCGGCCGGCTACGCGGCCGACACCGGCACGCTGGCGATCAGCGGCGTCGAGTGGTTCGTCGACGACACCGACCCGGACGCCTACGTGTGGACGACGGTGGACCGGCTGGTGCCGGTGCAGGTGCGGGTGCCCGCCGAGTACGACAGCGCGCTCGTCACCGCACTGAGCCCGATCATCAGCACCGCGCTGCCCTACACCGAGCCCGCACCCCCGTCGGCCGCGCCGACCGACTGAACGGCCGCCGGGCCACCTGGAACCCGGGGTCCACAGGGGGGCACGGTCAGGCCCGGTCCAGAGACTGGCCCCGAGCATGCGAGGGGTGCGGAGGACGGTCAGGCCCCGCTGCAGGGACCCGCGCCGAGGTACGAGGCGTGGGGGGCAGCGGGGTCCTTCCTCAGCCGCGGGGCAACCGGGCCAGCTGCTCGGCGGTGACCGCCGCGACCTCGGCGCGCGCGGCCTCCGGGGTGTCGGCAGCGGCGGCCACCGACACGGTGAACACCCCGTGCGGGCACCAGGAGAAGGCGGCCGGACCGGCGAGCCCGAGGTGGGGGTCCGGCTCCTCGACGACCATCCCGGCGCAGCCCCGGGGCAACCCGGCGGGGTCGAGGTCGGGCACGCCGCCGTAGTACTCGGCGTCGTTGCGGACCAGGTCGTCGGCGTAGGACGTCGCGCCCATCGACCCGCTGAACTGGTCGACGAACACGCTGGTCAGCGCATTCCCGGCGCGCCAGAAACGCTCCCACCCGTACCGGTAGCCGTAGTCCGCCAGGACGCGGCGCTGGTCGGCGGCGTCCTCGGCGTACCCGGCCACGTCGTCGATCGACTTCTCTCCTGCCGGCGGGTCCAGCTCGTCGTCGGGCACCCGCGGCAGACCCGACGGGACCTCGCGAACCAGCAGGGCCTCCAGGGCGGCCGGCGTCTCCGGCAGGGCGGCCACGCCGGCCCCGCCGGCCGGGCTGGCCTGCCCGGCGACGGTGGAACTGCACCCGGCGCAGCCGACGCCGGCCAGCATCAGCAGGGCCGCCAGCACCGGCAGGGAGCGCGTCACCCGGTGGTCCGGGTGCCACCGTCCAGCACTGCGTCCGGCACCACTGCGTCCGGCACCACTGCGTCCGGCACCACTGCGTCCGGCATCGCGCCGGCCACCAGGCGGTCCACCAGTTCCGGGTACGTCAGCCCGGTGGCCGCCCACATCCGCGGGAACATCGAGATCGGCGTGAATCCGGGCATCGTGTTGACCTCGTTGACCACGAGCCGCTCCTCGCCGGTCGCCGGGTCGGTGCCGAGGAAGAAGTCGACCCGGGCCAGCCCCTGGCAGTCCATCGCCAGGTACGCCCGCACCGACATCTCCTGCACCGCGCGCGTCTGCTCCGCGGTGAGCCGGGCCGGCACGTCGAACTCGACGGCGTCCTCGAGGTACTTGGCGTTGAAGTCGTACCAGTCGGTGCCGGCCCGCAGCCGGATCTCGGCGGGCAGGCTGGCCTGCGGCGGGCCGCCGCCCACCCCGGCGAGCACGCCGCACTCGATCTCCCGGCCGGGCACGGAGGCCTCGACGACGACCTTGGGGTCGACCGCGGCCGCCGCGGCCACCGCCGCCGGGAACTGCGCCCAGTCGGTGACCCGGGTGATCCCGATGCTGGACCCGGCCCGTGAGGGCTTGACGAACACCGGCAGCCCGAGCCGCTCCCGCGCCGCCTCGTCGAGCAGGCCGGGGTCGGCGCACAGTGCGCCGGTGGCGTCGCGCAGCACGACGTGGTCGCCCTGCGGGATGCCGGCGGCTGCGAGGAGCTTCTTGGTGAACTCCTTGTCCATGGACGCAGCGCTGGCGAACACCCCCGAGCCGACGTAGGGCAGCCCGGACATCTCGAGCAGACCCTGGATGGTGCCGTCCTCGCCGTAGGCCCCGTGCAGCACCGGGAAGACCACGTCGACCTCGGTGAGCGCGCCGACCACCGATGCGGGCCCCAGGGCGGCCAGCCCGCGGCCGGCCGGGTGACCGACCAGGGTGACCGCCGCGCCCCCGGACACCTCGGGCAGCACGCCGTCGGTGATCGCCAGCCGGCTGGGATCCCCGTCGGTCAGCACCCACCCGCCGTCCCGGGTGATGCCCACCGGCACCACCTCGTAGCGGGCGGGGTCCAGCGCGCCCAGCACGCTCCCGGCGGAGACGCAGGAGATCGCGTGCTCCGCGCTCCGCCCGCCGAAGACGACAGCGACCCGCAGCTTGCTCGCCTTCCCGGTCATCGAGCCGACCCTAGCCGAGCGGGCACCGCGCTCAGCCGCGCACCGCGGGCAGCGTGTCCAGGGCCGCCCGCAGGTCGGCGACGAGGTCGGCGGTGTCCTCGATGCCGCAGGAGAACCGCACGAAGCCCTCGGAGACGGCGTCGCCACCCCACTGCGCGCGCCGGTCGACGGTGGTGTGGATGCCGCCGAAGCTCGTGGCGGCCACGAAGAACCGGCTGCTGCGCACCAGGTGCAGTACCGCCTCGGCGTCGGCGAACTCGGCCGAGACCACCCCGTTGGGTCGCAGCATCTGCCTGCTCGCGAGCGCGGCGGAGGGGTCCGAGGCCAGCCACGGCCACCGGACGGCGGAGACCGCGGGGTGCTCGACCAGCACCTCGACGAGGGCTGCGGCGTTGGCCGCCTGCCGGGCCAGCCGCAGGTCCAGCGTGCCCATCGAGCGGTGCGCCAGCCACGCCTCGAAAGGCCCGGGCGTGCTGCCGGTGTGCTTGCGCCAGGCGGCCACCCGGTCGTGCAGCTCGCGCCCGGCGCCGGTCGGGGCGGTGCTGACGTGGCCGAGCAGGACGTCGCTGTGCCCGGTGAGCGCCTTGGTGTCCGCGCCCACCGTGACGTCGGCCCCCAGGTCCAGCGGTCGCTGCCCGATCGGGGTCGCGGTGGTGTTGTCCACGACCAGCACGGCACCCGCGGCGCGGGTCGCGCGGGCGATCGCGGCGATGTCGCAGACATCCAGCCGGGGGTTGCTCGGCGTCTCCAGCATCACCAGCCGGGCGCCCTCGAGATCGCCGCGGGCGGCCACCTCGCCGATCTCCGGGGTCGACACCATCTCCACCCGGACGCCGAACCGCGCCAGGTGCTCGGTGGCCAGCAGCCGGGTGCTGTAGTAGCCGTCGGTGGGCAGCACCACCCGGTCCCCGGCGCGCAGCACCGCCATCAGCGCGGCGCTGATCGCGGCCATGCCGGAGGCGAAGGACAGGCAGTCGCCGCCGTCCAACTCGCCGACCGCCCGCTCGAACACCCGCAGCGTGGGGTTGTCGGGGCGGGCGTAGGCGTCGGCGCCGCCGGCGCCGGGCGGCAGGTCGCCGAGGTGGTAGGGCGCGGCGAAGACCGGCGAGGGGCGCAGCGGTGCCCCGGGGACGACGGGCTCGTCGCCGGCGTGGACCAGCCGGGTGCCGTCCCCGAGCCGGCCGGACGGTGCATCGGTGCTCACGGGGGTCCTCTCGGTCATTCGGGCTTGGCCTCGCGGGACATGATCTCCCGCACCATCCGGCCGGCCGACTCGCCCTCGTGGCAGACCCGGACGACGGCCTCGGTGATCGGCACGTAGACGTCGTGCGCGCGGGCCAGGTCCAGCACCGAGCGGCAGGACTTCACCCCCTCCGCCGTCTGCCGGGTGGTCTGCTGCACCTCGGCGACGGACATGCCCCGGCCGATCCGCTCGCCGAACGTACGGTTCCGCGACAGCGGGGAGGAGCAGGTGGCCACCAGGTCGCCCAGGCCGGCCAGCCCGGCGAAGGTGGCCGGCTCCGCGCCCAGGGCCACGCCCAGCCGGGCGGTCTCGGCCAGCCCCCGGGTGATCAGCGAGGCGCGGGTGTTGTTCCCGAAACCCATCCCCTCGGTGACGCCGACCGCCAGCGCGATGACGTTCTTCACCGCCCCGCCCAGCTCGCAGCCGACCAGGTCGGCGTTGGTGTAGGGCCGGAAGTACGGCGTGTGGCAGGCCGCCTGCAGCGCCTCGGCGCGCGCGGTGTCGGTGCAGGCGATGACGGTGGCGGCGGGCTGCTCCTCGGCGATCTCCCGGGCGAGGTTCGGCCCGGACAGTGCGGCCACCCGGTCGGGCGTCGCACCGGTCACCTCGCAGATGACCTCGCTCATCCGTTTGGTGGTGCCCAGCTCGACGCCCTTCATCAGCGACAGCAGGGACGCCGCGGGCGGCAGCAGCGGCGCCCAGTCGGTGAGGTTGGCCCGCAGGGTCTGCGACGGGACGGCGAGCACCACGATGTCGGCGCCGTCCAGCGCCTCGGCGGCGTCGGTGGTGGCGCGGACCCGGTCGGGCAGCCGGATCCCGGGGAGGTACTCCGGGCTCTCCCGCGTCCCGGTGATGGCGGCGACCAGCTCGGCGCGACGGGCGTGCAGCACCACCTCGGTGCCGGCGTCGGCGAGCACCTTGGCGAACGTCGTCCCCCAGGAACCGGCGCCGAGCACTGCCGCGCGCGTCATGCCGCGTCCCCGGGCAGGTCACCAGGCAGTTGCCGGTGCGGTCGCGCGTGGAAGGCGGCCGGCGGCCGCTCGCCGCGCAGCTCCCCGAGCTGGTCGCGCACGCGCACCATGAGCAGGTCGGTCACCTCGCGGAGCAGCTCACCGGTCAGCGGCAGGCCGGCGCGCACCTGGGCACGGAGCGCGGTGAGGTCGACCGGCTCGCCGACCAGGTAGTCCGCCGGCGCCCGTAGCTGCAGGTGCAGCCGCCGGGCGTGGTAGTCGTGCACCCGCTGGGGCCCCCACTGCGCCACCGGGAGAACGGCGGCGTCGGTGGTGAGCGCCAGCCGGGCGACGCCGGTGCGGGCCTGCATCGGCCACCAGTCGGGGTCGCGGGTCACCGATCCCTCCGGGTAGATGACCACGACGTCCCCGTCGGCCAGGGCCTGGCGGGCGGCGTGCACCGACGACGCGGCCTCGCTGGACCCGCGGGAGACCGGGATCTGCCCGGCGGCGCGCAGGATCGTGCCGGCGAGACCGACGAAGACGGTGTCCTTGGCCAGGAAGTGCGGCACCCGGCCGTGGTCCCAGACGAGCCGGGCGCAGGCCAGCGGGTCGAGCACCGACACGTGGTTGGCGACCAGCAGCACCCCGCCGATCGGCGGGATGCGCCGGCCGTGCCGGTACCGGAGCTTGAAGACCACGGCGGCCACCGGGTACACGACGAACACGCACAGCCGCAGCGCCCACGGGATCGGACGCCGGGTCAGCCGGCGGGGCGGTCGCGGGGCGTGCTCGTCCACGGAGGCCGCAGGGAGCTGCTGCGACACGGGTCACCTCTTCGGGTCGGGCGAGTGGTGCGGCTCATGATCGTGCCTCCTGGCGGCGCCGGGGGTGCCACTGCCCCCCGGGCGCTGCCGGCGACCGCTGCGGGTCAGCCGGCCGGGGCCCGGCGCACCTGCCCGGCGCGCTGGGCGCGGAACACCTCGACGGGCCAGGAGGAGATCCCGCCGGTCCGCACCCGGGTGGCGGCGCCATCGGCATCCCACTCGTAGTCGACCGTCTCCCCGGCCGAGCCGAAGCCGGCCACCGACTCCATCCGCAGCGTGTCCGGGCCCTCGACGGTGAGCTCGAGGTGGCCCTCCACCGGGTCCGGGGCGCTGGGGTGCAGCAGCACCAGCCGGCCACCGAGCAGCGCCACGTCGACGACCCCCCACAGATTGGCGAAGCGGCCGGCGAACCGGGCCGGGTCGGCGCCGCCCGCCGGGGCGGCGGCAGGCGCCGGCTGCTCCGGCCCGGCCAGCGCGAGGTCGAGCAGGGCGAACAGCCCGCGCGCGAGGACGTCGGCCGGGCCGTCGACGGCGTTGGTCAGCACGCTGACCACCACCTGCGCCTCGGGATCGATCCAGGTGCGGGTGATGTGCCCGGGGTACCCGCCGCTGTGCCCGACCAGCCGGCGGTCGCCGGCGGTGCGCAGATCCATGCCGAGGCCGTAGTGGCGCACCTCCTCGTCGTGCGCGCGCACCTCGGACTCCGGCCGGCGCATCAGCCGCTTGCTGGCCTCGCCGAGGAGGCCGGCGGCACCGGTGAAGTGCGCGGCGCCGAAGGTGGTGAGGTCGGTGGCGGTGGAGAAGAAGCCGGTGGCCGCCGCCATGGCCCGGGTGTCGACGTGCGGGATGCGCAGCCGGACGTCCTCGCCGTCCAGCAGGCCGGTGTGCCCGGCGGCGTACTGGGCGGCCCGCCGGGCGTCCCACTCCGGTCCGGTGTCGGCCAGCCCGAGCCGGTCGACCACCTCCCGCTGCACGTGCGCGGCGTAGCTGGTGCCGGTGACCGCCTCGATCGCCAGGCCGAGCAGCGAGTAGCCGACGTTGGAGTACTTGAAGTGCTCGTTGCGCCCGAACACCGCGCCGCCGTCGGCGGCGAGGTCCAGCAGGGCGGCCGCGTCGGGAAAGGGCTGCAGGAGCTGCCAGTGGTCGTTGTCCCGGCCGTCGCGGACGACGCCGCCCTGGTGGCCGAGCAGCTCGCGGACGGTGACGGCGGCCACCTCGGGGGCCCGCTCCCGCACCGCCGGGACCCAGTGCCCGATCGGGTCGTCCAGCCGCATCCGGCCGGCCTCGACCAGCTGCAGGACGGCGGTCGCGGTGAAGGTCTTGGAGTGCGAGGCGATCCGGAACAGGTGCCCAGGAGTGAGCTCCGCACCGCTCTCCAGGTCGGCGACCCCGAGCGCCGTGGAGAGCACGAGCCGGTCACCGACCCGGACCGCGGCCTGCACGCCGGGCACGCGCAGCCGCCGGCGCTGGTGCGCCAGCCAGGACTCCAGGTAGGGCGCGGCTGCGACGGCCACCTCGGCGGCCCGGGTGGGCGGAGTGCTCATCGTGGTCGTCTCCAGGGTCTCGCGCGGGCCCCGGCTCGGAACGGGCGGGCGGGCGGGCGGCGCGACGGTGGGTCGCCGGATGTGCTGAGCTTCCCAGGTGGCGGGACGGGCGGTGCGGCGGTGGTCGGTGGTGGTGCCGGCCAAGCAGCTCGCCGTCGCCAAGACGCGGCTGCGCCCGCTCACCGGTACCGGCGGCCGGGGCCCGGAGGACCACGTCGAGCTGGTCCTGGCGCTGCTGACCGACACCGTGGCCGCGGTGGCCGCCTGCCCCGCGGTGGCTGCGGTCGTGGTCGTGACCGACGACGTGCGGGCCGCGGACGTCGCCGCCACGCTGGGCGCCCGCGCCGTTCCGGACGAGCCGCGCCGCGGGCTGAACCCGGCGCTCGCCCACGGCGCCCGGGCGGCCGGGGCCGGGCCGGTCGCCGCACTCTCCTCCGACCTGCCCGCGCTGCGCCCGGCCGAGCTGGCCGGCGCGCTCGCGGCGGCCGACGGGCACGCCGCGGCGGGCAGGCCCCGGTGCTTCACCACCGACGCGGCCGGCACCGGCACCACGCTGCTGACCGTCGCCGCCGGCGACCTCGGCCCCCGCTTCGGCCCGGCCTCCGCCGCGGCCCACGGAGCCTCCGGGGCGGTCCGGCTGACCGGCCCGTGGCCGGGGCTGGCCCGGGACGTCGACACCCCGGCGGACCTGCTCGCCGCCCGGGCGCTCGGCCTGGGCCCGGCGACCGGGGCGCTGCTGGACCGGCTGCTCCCGGCGACCTGCTCCGGCTGATCCATCGCCCGCCGTTCACCCGGATGCGGCACGATCAGCGGGTGCCCCGAGAGACCCCGCCGAGCGACGCCCCCCTACCGGCCGACCGGTACCTCAACCGGGAACTGTCCTGGCTGGACTTCAACGCCCGCGTGCTGGAGCTGGCCGAGGACGACAGCGCCCCCCTGCTGGAGCGGGTGAAGTTCCTGGCCATCTTCGCCAGCAACCTCGACGAGTTCTTCATGGTCCGGATCGCCGGGCTGAAACGGCGGCAGAGCACCGGCCTGACGGTGCGCTCCGCCGACGGGCTGACCATCCGGGAGCAGCTGGCCCGGGTCACCGACCGCACCCAGGACCTCGTGCACCGGCACGCCGGGGTCTTCAACAAGGACGTCGGCCCCCGGCTGGAGGCCGAGGGCATCCGGATCGTCCACTGGGACGGCCTGGCCGACGACGACGCGATGCGCCTGCGCGAGTACTTCCGCGACCAGGTGTTCCCGGTGCTCACCCCGCTGGCCGTCGACCCGGCCCACCCCTTCCCCTACATCAGCGGGCTCTCGCTGAACCTCGCCGTCTCGGTGCGCGACCCCGAGACCGGCGCCCCCCGTTTCGCCCGGCTCAAGGTGCCCAACAACGTGCCGCGGTTCATCCCGGTGGGGGCGGTCGGGGCGCTGGGCACAGAGCGCGAAGCGGTCTTCCTGCCGCTGGAGGACCTCATCTCCGCCCACCTCCAGCAGCTGTTCCCCGGCCTGGACGTGCTCGACCACCACCTGTTCCGGGTCACCCGCAACGCCGACGTCGAGGTGGAGGAGGACCGCGACGAGGACCTGCTGCAGGCCCTGGAGCGGGAGCTGGCCCGCCGGCGCTTCGGCCCGGCGGTGCGGCTGGAGGTCACCGAGTCGATGGACCCGCAGATCCTCGACGTCCTGGTGCACGAGCTGGAGATCAGCCCGGCCGACGTCGTGCACGTCCCCGGCCTGCTGGACCTCGCCGCCCTGACGGCGCTGTACGACCTGGACCGCCCCGAGCTCAAGGACGAGCCGTTCGTGCCGGCCACCCACCCGCGGCTCAGCGAGGGCGAGACACCCAAGAGCGTGTTCGCCACCCTCCGCGAGGGCGACGTGCTGGTGCACCACCCCTACGACTCCTTCGCCACCAGCGTGCAGCGCTTCATCGAGCAGGCCGCGGCCGACCCCAACGTGCTGGCGATCAAGCAGACGCTGTACCGCACCTCCGGCGACTCCCCCATCGTCTCGGCGCTGATCGAGGCCGCCGAGGCGGGCAAGCAGGTCGTGGTGCTGGTCGAGATCAAGGCCCGGTTCGACGAGGAGGCCAACATCAGCTGGGCACGCTCGCTGGAGCGGGCCGGCTGCCACGTCGTCTACGGGCTGGTGGGCCTGAAGACCCACTGCAAGACCGCACTGGTGGTGCGCCGGGAGAGCGGCGTGCTGCGCCGCTACTGCCACATCGGAACGGGCAACTACAACCCGAAGACCGCCCGCATCTACGAGGACCTCGGCATCCTCACCGCCGACCCGCGAGTGGGCGCCGACCTCACCGACCTGTTCAACACCCTCACCGGCTACTCCAGGCAGACCACCTACCGGTCGCTGATGGTGGCCCCGCACGGGGTGCGCGCCGGGCTGGTGGAGAAGATCCGGCGGGAGGCACGCCACGCCGCCGAGGGCAGGCCCTCGGGCGTCCGGATCAAGGTGAACTCACTCGTCGACGAACAGATCGTCGACGCGCTCTACGAGGCCTCGGCGGCCGGCGTCCCGGTCGAACTGGTCATCCGGGGCATCTGCACGCTCCGCCCGGGGGTGCCGGGCATGAGCGAGAACGTGCACGTCCGCTCCATCGTCGGGCGCTTCCTGGAGCACTCGCGGGCCATGTCCTTCGTCAACGCCGGCACCCCGGAGTGGTGGATCGGCAGCTCCGACCTCATGCACCGCAACCTCGACCGCCGGGTGGAGGTGCTGCTGCGGGTCAACGACCCGGTCGTGCAGCGCGACCTGCAGCGGGTGTTCGACGCCTCCCTGGCCCCCGACGTGCGCAGCTGGCACCTGACCGCCGACGGCAGCTGGACGCTGACCGGGGAACGGGACCACCAGGCCGAGCTCCTCGCCGATCGCGGTGAGCGAGCCAGCGAGTTCACCAGTGGGTAGGGCAGCACGGTGAGCACGCTGGCTGACCGGCCGGCCGGGGTGCGCGCCGCCGGCGGCGCGCTGTGGCGCGCCCGGGCCGACGGAACGCTGGAGACCGCACTGGTCCACCGGCCCAAGTACGACGACTGGTCGCTGCCCAAGGGCAAGCCCGAGCCGGGCGAGCACCTGCTCGGGACCGCGGTCCGCGAGGTGCGCGAGGAGACCGGCCTGGACGTCGTCGTGGGACGGCGCAGCGTGCGCACGCGCTACGCCGTCCGCACCCGGGACGGCGGGACGGCCGCCAAGGAGGTGGACTACTGGCTGATGCAGGTCACCGGCGGCGGCTTCGCCGTCAACGACGAGGTCGACGAGCTCTGCTGGCTGCCGGTCGCCGAGGCCACCGACCGGGTGACGCACGCCCATGATCGCGCGGTGCTCGACGACCTCGCCCGCACCGACGTCCCGCGCGCTCCGGCCCTGCTGCTCGTGCGGCACGCCAGCGCCGGTGAGCGCGCGGACTTCGACGGCCCGGACGCGCTGCGCCCGCTGGACCGGGCCGGCCGCGCGCAGGCCCGGCGGCTGGCCGACGTGCTCCCGGTGTTCGGGCCGGTCGACCTGCTGTCGGCCGAGCCGGTGCGCTGCCGGGAGACCCTCGAGCCGCTGGCCGGCCGGCTGGGCCTGGACGTGCGGCTGCTCCCGGAACTGGGCGAGCAACGGTTCAGCGACGACCCCCGGGGCGGGCTGGCAGCGATCGAGGCGCTGCTGGCCGCGCCTCCCGCCCGGGGGGTGACGGTGGTCTGCAGCCAGGGCGGCGCGATCCCGTCGGCGCTGATGGCGCTGGGCGTGCGCTGGGCGGGCGTCGCGGGGGCGCTGTGGCCGCCGTCGGCGAAGGGCAGCGTGTGGGCGCTGGGCGGCACGCCGGGGGCGCTGACCGCCGACTACTACCGCGACGTCGTCACCGACCCGGTCTGACCAGGCCGACCCCGAGCCACCACCATGGCGGCTCGGGGTCAGCAGGTCAGCCGGCGCGGGCGGGCAGCGTCTTCGGCAGCCAGGACGGCCGGGACGCCTCGAAGGCCGTCACGTCGTCCAGGTGCCGCTCGGTGAGGCCGACGTCGTCCAGCCCCTCCAGCAGCCGCCAGCGGGTGTAGTCGTCGACCTCGAACGGGACCGCGGTGTTCCGGTAGGTGACCTGCTTGGCCCGCAGGTCGACGGTCACCGCGGTGGTCGGGTCGGCCTCGACCGCGGCCCACAGCGCCTCGACGTCAGCCTGCGGCAGGGTCACCGTGAGCAGCCCCGACTTGGTCGAGTTGTTGCGGAAGATGTCGGCGAACCGGGAGCTGATCACGGCCCGGAAGCCGCCGTCGAGCAGCGCCCACACGGCGTGCTCGCGGGAGGAGCCGGTGCCGAAGTCGGGCCCGGCCACCAGCACCGAGGCGTCGGCGTACTGCGGCTGGTTGAGCACGAAGTCCGGCTCGTTCGTCCGCCAGGCGACGAACAGCCCGTCCTCGAAGCCGGTCCGGGTGATCCGCTTCAGGTACTCGGCCGGGATGATCTGGTCGGTGTCGACGTTGGTGCGGCGCAGCGGGGCGGCGGTGCCGGTGTGCGTGGTGAAGGCGTCCATCGGGTCAGGCTCCAGCTCGGGTGGAGGGGCGGGTGGCGATGCCGTTGTCGAGGTCGGCCGGGGCGGTGAGCTTCCCGGTCAGCGCGGTCGCAGCGGCAACGGCCGGGGACACCAGGTGGGTGCGCCCGCCCTTGCCCTGCCGGCCCTGGAAGTTCCGGTTGCTGGTCGAGGCCGCCCGCTCCCCCGGCTTGAGCTGGTCGGGGTTCATGCCCAGGCACATCGAGCAGCCCGCCCCGCGCCACTCGGCGCCGGCGTCGAGGAACACCCGGTCCAGGCCCTCGGCCTCGGCCTCCAGCTTGACCTGCACCGACCCGGGGACGACGAGCATCCGGGTGCCGGCGTCGACGTGCCTGCCCTTCAGCAGGGCGGCGGCGACCCGCAGGTCCTCGATCCGGCCGTTGGTGCACGAGCCCAGGAACACGGTGTCGACGTCGATCTCCCGCAGCGGCGTGCCGGCGGTCAGGCCCATGTAGGCCAGGGCGGACTCCGCGGCCCGCTGGTCACCCTCGTCGGCGAACTGCGCCGGGTCGGGGACGACGCCGTCGATCGGCAGGCCCTGGCCGGGGTTGGTACCCCAGGTGACGTAGGGGGTGAGCGCGGCGGCGTCGATGTGCACCTCGCGGTCGAAGGCGGCGTCGTCGTCGGTGTGCAGCGTCGACCAGTACGCCACCGCGGCGTCCCAGTCCTCGCCCTGCGGCGCGTGCGGGCGACCCTGCAGGTAGTCGAAGGTGGTCTGGTCGGGGGCGATGAGCCCGGCGCGCGCGCCGGCCTCGATCGACATGTTGCAGATCGTCATCCGGGCCTCCATCGACAGCGCCTCGATGGCGCTGCCGCGGTACTCGATGACGTGCCCCTGGCCGCCGCCGGTGCCGATCTGGGCGATGACGGCCAGGATGACGTCCTTCGCCGAGACGCCGGCGGGGAGTTCGCCGTCGACGGTGACGGCCATCTGCTTGGCCGGCTGCTGCGGCAGCGTCTGGGTGGCCAGCACGTGCTCGACCTCGCTGGTGCCGATACCGAAGGCCAGCGCGCCGAACGCGCCGTGGGTGGAGGTGTGGCTGTCACCGCACACGATGGTCATGCCCGGCTGGGTCAGACCCAGCTGCGGGCCGATGACGTGCACGATGCCCTGGTCGCGGTCGCCCATCGGGGCCACCCGCAGGCCGAACTCCGCCGCGTTGCGGC
The DNA here is from genome assembly GCF_054780755.1 of Modestobacter lapidis. Lineage (NCBI taxonomy): Bacteria > Bacillati > Actinomycetota > Actinomycetes > Geodermatophilales > Geodermatophilaceae > Modestobacter > Modestobacter lapidis. Next base: position 27,427 of record NZ_BAAGVS010000022.1, read on the forward strand.
GCAGCGCGTCCACCTGGGCGCGGGAGACCGGGTCGGCGATCGGGCTGAGGATGTCCAGCGTCGGGACGTTGTGGTCCTCGGTGGTCATGGTGAGGTCCGGCCGGCGGACGGTGCGCCCGGCGGCCCGCAGCCCGTCGAACGCCTGCGGGCTGGTGACCTCGTGCACCAGGTGCAGGTCGATGTAGAGCAGGTCGGGCTCGCCATCGGTACGCCGGACGACGTGCGACTCGTACACCTTCTGCGCCAGTGTCTGGCCCACGGTGGTCCTCCTCGAACGGGCAGGTGGCGGCAGCTCGGCCGCCTCACCCACTGGTGTCTCATATGGTGGGATGCGAGTATTGCTACGTGGGACAGCCTAACCCCGTTGCCGTGCTGGACAAAGCAGTGACCATCCTGCGCGCGGTCGCCGACGAACCGGCGAGCCTCGCCGACCTGGTCGCGCGCACCGGCCTGCCCCGGGCAACCGCCCACCGGCTGGCCACCGCGCTGGAGGGCCACCGCCTGCTCAAGCGCACCGCCGGCGGCGCCTGGGCCCCGGGCCCCGGCCTGGCGGAGTTGAACCGGGGCGGTTCCGACCTGGCCGAGGTCGCCGGCCGGCACCTTCCGGGGCTGCGCGACGCCAGCGGCGAGAGCGCCCAGTTCTACGTCCGGGACGGCGCCAGCCGGGTGTGCGTCGCCGCCGCCGAGCGGGTCAGCGGGCTGCGCGACACGGTTCCCGTCGGCGTCCGGCTGCCGCTCACCGCCGGCTCGGCGGCGCACGCGCTGCTCGCCTTCGCCCCGGCCGAGGAGGTCACCCCGCTGCTGCCCGCCGCCAGCTTCACCGCCCGCACGCTGCTCGACGTCCGGCGCCGCGGCTGGGCGCACAGCATCGCCGAGCGGGAGGTCGGGGTCGCGTCGGTCTCCGCCCCGGTCCGGGACGGCGCCGGTGGGGTGCTCGGCGCGGTGTCGATCTCCGGCCCGGTCGAGCGGCTGGGCCGCCGGCCGAGCCCCGAGGTGGTCACCGCCGTCCTCGACGCTGCCGCCGCGATCTCCCGCGCCGCCCGTTGAAGGACCTGCCTGCCCCCCGCCACTCGCAGGCTCGCGGCGGGCCCCTGCAGGCTGGCCAGGGCTTCCGCTCGTCGTCGGCTGGGCGAAGACTGCTCCCATGACCGCCATGGACACCGCCCGCGGCCGCGCCCGGGTCGCCGAGCCCGGTGAGGGCATCGGCCTCGACGAGCTGGCCCTCGCCACCCGCAACCACGGCCTGCCGCTGGAGGCGCTGCGGTACGACGTGACCCCGCCGGGGCTGCACTACGTGCTGACCCACTTCGACATCCCCGCCGTCGACCCGGCCAGCTGGACACTCGAGGTCACCGGCGCGGTGGAGCGGCCGCTCCGGCTGACCCTCGCCGACCTGCAGCGGCGCGCCCCGGCCACCGGCCGGGTGCTGCTGGAGTGCGCCGGCAACGGGCGGGCCCGGCTCGAGCCGCGGCCGGTCAGCCAGCCGTGGCTGCTGGAGGCGGTCGGCTCCGCCGAGTGGGGCGGCACTGCGCTGGCGCCGCTGCTGCAGGAGGCGCGCCTCTCGGCCGACGCGGTGGACATCGTCTTCACCGGCGCCGACCACGGCGTGGAGCGCGGCGTCGAGCAGGACTACGCCCGCGGCATGCCGGTGGCCGAGGCGCTGCGCCCGGAGACCCTGCTGGCCTGGTCCATGAACGGCTCTCCGCTGCCGCCGCAGCACGGGGCGCCGCTGCGCCTGGTCGTGCCCGGCTGGTACGGCATGGCGCAGGTCAAGTGGCTGACCCGGATCGAGGTGCTCGAGGAGCCGTTCACCGGCTACCAGAACGCCACCGCCTACCGGCTGGCCACCGAGCCGGGAGAACCGGGCGAGCCGGTGTCCCGGATCCGCCCACGGGCCCTGCTGAGCCCGCCGGGCTTCCCGGACTTCATGACGCGGGAGCGCTTCCTGGCGGCCGGGCCGGTGCAGCTGTCCGGGCGGGCCTGGTCCGGCCGCGCGCCGGTGACCCGGGTGGAGGTGAGCACCGACGGCGGGCGGACGTGGGCCGATGCGGTGCTCTCCCCCGTCGACCCGGCCCACCCGTGGGCGTGGCGCGCCTGGACGTGCACCTGGACGGCGGAACCCGGGCCGGCCGAGCTGCTGGTGCGGGCCACCGACGCGACCGGCGGGACGCAGCCGGTCGAGCAGGAGTGGAACCGTCAGGGCATGGCCAACACCCTGGTGCAGCGGGTGCCGGTGACCGTCTTCCCGCCCGGGGACTAGCTTTCGTGGGCCGGACCGCGGTCCTCCGCGGCCCCCTCGGCCGCCTCGGAGCCATCGACGGCAGCGCCGGGGTCGACGACCACCGGCCGCAGCCGCGTCCAGAGCACGAACGCCAGGGCCACGACCACCATCACGATGCCCGACCAGAGGTTCGCGTTGACCCCGCCGGTCTTGACCATGTCCTGCTCCGAGCTCCCGGCCAGCCCCATGACCACCAGGACGACCCCGTACAGGCCGATCAGGCCGGCGATCACGTTGCGGACGTCGTAGGCCCCGGCGGTGTGCCGGTCCCCGCTGTCCGTGCCGTCGTCGGTGCTGTGCGCGCCGCTCATGTGCTGCCCCTCTCGGCTGTCGCTGGCCACGGTCAGCGGAAGATGACGTTGAGCACGATGACCATGACCAGCGAGATGCCGGCCAGCTTGGTGGGCGACTGCCACCAGGGCAGCCGGTGCGCCTCCGGGTCGGTGCGCACCTCCTTCGGCGTCTCGGAGTAGACGAGGCCGGCCAGTTCCGCGACGGGTTTCGGCGCGGTCACCTGGCTGACCACCACGCTCACCGCGATGTCCACCACGAACGCGGCGCCGGCAGCGACGAAGGCCGCCCCCTGCCCGGGCAGCGTGATCACCCCCGTCTCGTTCATCACGAAGACGGCCAGGGCGGCACCGGTGCCCGAGACCAGGCCGGCCCACCCGGCCGTCGGGGTCATCCGCTTCCAGAACATCCCGAGGATGAACGTGGCGAACAGCGGGGCGTTGAACAGGCCGAACAGCGTCTGCAGGTAGTTCATCAGGTTGCTGTAGCCGGCCGCGATGAGCGCCGTGCCGATCGCGACGACCGTCGCCCCGACCGTCGCCCACCGGCCGACGCGGAGGTAGTAGTCGTCGGGACGGTCCTTCTTCACGTACTGCTGCCACAGGTCGTAGCTGAAGACGGTGTTGAAGGCGGAGATGTTGGCCGCCATGCCGGCCATGAAGGCGGCCAGCAGCCCGGCGATCGCCACGCCGAGCAGGCCGTTCGGCAGCACGTCCCGGATCAGCGCCAGGATCGCCTCGTTGTAGGTGAGGCTGCTCTCCTCGCCGGCCTTGAGCGCGGTGATCTCCGGGACCAGGACGGCGGCGATCATCCCGGGGACCACCACGATGAACGGGACGAACATCTTCGGGAAGGACCCGATGACCGGGGTGCTCCGGGCGGCGGACATCGACTTGGTCGCCATCGCCCGCTGCACCTCGACGAAGTTCGTCGTCCAGTAGCCGAAGGACAGCACGAAGCCCAGCCCGAACACGATGCCGATGGTCGACCACACCGGGTTCTCGAAGCCGGAGAGCTCGGTCGCCGGCCACGAGGACAGCTGCTCCCCCTCGCCACCCGGCGAGGCCTGCACCCGGTCGATGAGGCCGCCGACGCCGCCGACCCGGTTGAGGCCGATCAGGGTCAGCGGCAGCAGCGCGGCGACGATCACGAAGAACTGCAGGACCTCGTTGTAGATCGCCGCCGACAGACCTCCGAGGGTGATGTAGCTCAGCACCACCACGGCCGCGACGATCAGCGAGATCCACAGCGCCCAGCCCAGCAGCGCCTCGACGATCGTGGCCAGCAGGAACAGGTTGATCCCGGCGATGAGCACCTGGGCGAGGGCGAAGCTGAGCGCGTTGACCAGGTGCGCCCCGGTGCCGAAGCGCCGGCGCATGAACTCCGGGACGCTGCGCACCTTGGACCCGTAGTAGAAGGGCATCATCACGACGCCCAGGAACAGCATGGCCGGCACCGCGCCGATCCAGAAGTAGTGCATCGTCGGCATGCCGTACTGCGCGCCGTTGGCCGACATGCCGATGATCTCGACCGCGCCCAGGTTGGCCGAGATGAAGGCCAGTCCGGTGACCCAGGCCGGCAGGGACCGGCCGGACAGGAAGAAGTCGAGGCTGTCGGACACCCGCCGGCGGGCGGCGAAGCCGATCAGCATCACGACGGCGAAGTAGGCGACGACGAGCGCGTAGTCGATGAACGACGCATCGAGCCGCAGGGTGTCGTCGGCAGCGAGGACCACCGCGTCTCCTCTGGTTCGCAGAACGTCTCGGGCCCCCGGCGCCGGTGACCCCTGCTGCCGTCAGGGCGGGGCACCGGGGGCGCGGCGCGATGATCAGCCCCGCGGACGCTAGCACCGCTCCGGCTGCCCGGCAGGTCGATGATCGGTGCCTCGGCGGCCGACGGCGACCGGCAGCACGAGAGCCCCCGACCTGGGCAGGTCGGGGGCTCTGCGCGGTGTAGCCCCGAAGGGATTCGAACCCTCGCTACCGCCGTGAGAGGGCGGCGTCCTGGGCCGCTAGACGACGGGGCCGCGGTGGTGCAGGTGCCGCGACGATGATGCCATGCCGCCGCCGTCGGGCCACCCGGGCCCCCGCCGGGCGGCGGACGGGCCCGGACAGGGCGAGAGCCCCCGACCCGGGAGGTCGGGGGCTCTGCGCGGTGTAGCCCCGAAGGGATTCGAACCCTCGCTACCGCCGTGAGAGGGCGGCGTCCTGGGCCGCTAGACGACGGGGCCAGGCTCTCGTGGTGCTGCCGTGCGGTGGTGCTGGAGGAGATGGTGCTTCCTCGCTGGGGTACCAGGACTCGAACCTAGACTAACGGAACCAGAAACCGTCGGGCTGCCAATTACCCCATACCCCAAGGGTGTTTCCAGCGCCTCATGGCGCCGGGAACGAACTGTACCCGATGCCGGGCCCGGGGTCGCGGGCACCCCCGGGCCGGCGGCGCGTCAACCTCCGCCGCCCACCCCGGGTGCCGTCGGTCCGTGCTGGTCAGGGCGGGGATGGCCACCTCCGGCCGCCGGCCGCGCCCACCGGTCGTCCGGCGGCGGGACCCAGCGCGGGGCGGGCGGCACCCACGGCGGCGCAGGCGGCGTCCAGGCGGCACCGGGGGCCGCCCACAGCGCACCTTGGGGCAGCGCCGAGCGGAGATCGACGGCGGGGCTGAGCACCTCGGGGCGCAACCGCCCCCGCGACCGGGCCACCCAGCACACGAACGCGACCATGGCGAGGATGCCGAGCAGCACGGTGGCCCAGTCGAGCAGCGGGCTGGTGCCCGAGGAGGCATCGATGGCCAGCACCTCGTCGCCGAGCAGCCCGACCAGCACGAAGATCACCACGTTGTTGACCGCGTGCAGGACGATCGCCGCCTCCAGCCCCCCGGTCAGCCAGACCACCGCGGAGAACGCGAGCCCGATGGCGAACCGGTCGAGGAAGGTCAGGAAGTCCGGTGGGAGGTGCGCCAGGGAGAACAGCGCCGCCGTGACCACCCCGGAGACCACCGCGCCGGCCACCGGACGCCCGATCCACCCGGCGATGGCCTGGCTGAGGTAGCCGCGGAAGACGTACTCCTCGGCGGCGGCCTGCAGCGGCGTGGTCAGCAGCACGACCAGCAGCACCCAGAGGAAGGAGGAGTCCGGCCCGGTGACCGCCACGCCGCTGGTGACGACGGCGAGCACCACGGTGAGGCCCACCGCGAGGCCGAGGGTGAGCAGCGCGCGCAGTGTGTAGGGCCACAGCAGCCGCCAGCGCAGCCGCCCGAGCACCGAGGAGGACCAGCCGATGCCCAGGCCGTGCGGCACCACCCAGCAGAGCCAGACGATCGGGATCGCCACGACCAGCGAGGCGTTGGTGACCAGGAGCACCACCGGGTCGGTGAGGTCGTCCAGCGCCAGGTCGGGGGCCACCCCGGTCACGGCGGCGACCACGATCAGGACCACGACGGCGACGAGGTACAGCACACCGAACAGCAGCAGGCCGAGCACCGGACGCCACCAGGCCCAGTCGCGGGCCCGCATCAGCAGCAGGTAGGGCTGCGGAAGGTCGTGCGGCGGGGCGCCGGGCGGCGTGGTCGGCGGCACCGGGCCGCCCGCCGGCCACGGGGCCGGCCCCGGCCAGGCCCCGGGTCCGGGCCCGTAGGCGCCGTACGGCGCGGGCGGGCCGTACGGCGCGGGCGGGCCGTACGGCACGGCCGGCGGTGCCCCGTAGCGGCCGGTCGGCGGCGGGCCGGTGTAGTGGCCCGGGTCCGGCTGCCACGACGTCTGCTGCCCCGGCGGCGACCAGGGGCCCGCACCGGCCGCGGATCCACCCGACCAGGGCTGCCACCCCTCGGGCCGACCAGCCGGCGGGCCCGGCAGCCCGCTCCCCCGGCCCGGCCCGCTCATGCCCCGGTCTGCGCGCGCGCGGCGGCCAGCCGGGCCAGCGTCCGCTCCCGGCCGAGCAGCTCGATCGACTCGTACAGCGGCGGGGACACCGTGCGCCCGCTGACCGCGACCCGCACCGGGCCGAAGGCCTGCCGTGGCTTGCGCCCGAGCCCGTCGACGAGCGCCTGCTTGAGCGCCGCCTCCAGCGCCGGGGTGCTCCACTCGGCCAGCCCGGTCAGCGCGGCCGTGGCGGCGTCGAGGACCTCGGCCGCGTCGGGCCCGGCCAGCTGCTTGGCCGCCGCGGCGGAGTCGAGCTCCACCTCGTCGGTGAACAGGAAGCCCAGCAGGCCGACCGCGTCGGACAGCACGATCATCCGCTCCTGCGCCAGCGGGGCGATCGCGTCGAGCACGGCCCGCTGCTCCGGCGTGGGCGGGTCGGCGATCAGCCCCGCGCCGGCGAGGAACGGCACCACCCAGCTGGTGAACTCCTCGACCGGCAGGGCGCGCAGGTGCGTGGCGTTGATCGCCTCGGCCTTCTTCAGGTCGAAGCGGGCGGGGTTGACGCTGACCCGGGTGACGTCGAAAGCATCGACCAGCTCGGCCATCGAGAACACGTCGCGGTCCTCGGCGATGGACCAGCCCAGCAGCGACAGGTAGTTCGCCAGCCCCTCGGGCAGGAAGCCGCGCTCGGGGTAGACGTCGAAGTTCGCCTGCGGATCCCGCTTGGACAGCTTCTTGCTGCCGTCCCCCATCACGTAGGGCAGGTGACCGAAGCGCGGTGTCCCGGCGGCGACCCCGATGTCGGTGAGCGCGGCGTAGAGGGCCAGTTGGCGCGGCGTGGAGGGCAGCAGGTCCTCCCCGCGCAGCACGTCGGTGATCTGCATCAGCGCGTCGTCGACCGGGTTGACGAAGGGGTACAGCGGCGCACCGTTGCCCCGCACCAGCACGAAGTCGGGCACCGACCCCGCGGCGAACCGCACCTCGCCGCGGACCAGGTCGGTCCAGGCGAGGTCCTCGTCGGGCATCCGGAGCCGGAGCACCGGCGAGCGGCCCTCGTCGCGGAAGGCGGCCTTCTGGGCGTCGGTCAGGAAGCGGTCGTGGTTGTCGTACCCGAGCTTCGGGTCCTGCCCGGCAGCCCGGCGCCGCGCGTCGACCTCCTCGTTGGTGGAGAAGGACTCGTAGGCGTGCCCGGACGCGAGCAGCGACGCGGCGACCTCGCGGTAGACGTCGTGCCGCTCGGACTGCCGGTAGGGGCCGTGCGGGCCGCCGACCTCGGGGCCCTCGTCCCAGTCCAGGCCCAGCCAGCGCAGGCTGTCGAGCAGGTGGCGGTAGGAATCCTCGGAGTCGCGGGCGGCGTCGGTGTCCTCGATCCGGAAGACGAACGTGCCGCCGGAGTGCCGGGCATGCGCCCAGTTGAACAGCGCGGTGCGGATGAGCCCGACGTGGACCATGCCGGTCGGCGAGGGGCAGAACCGGGTCCGCACGCCGCCGGCGGGCGGAGCCGTCATCGGGGCGTCCCCGCCGTCGACGTCGGGTCGGCACCGGCCACGGTGTTGGCCAGCGTGCCCAGGCCCTCGATGACGCACTCCACGCGCTGCCCGGGGGCGATGGGGCCCACCCCGGCGGGGGTGCCGGTGAGCACGACGTCGCCGGGGAGCAGGGTCATCACCCTCGAGATGTGCGAGATCAGCGTGGGCAGCCCGAACAGCAGCTGGCTGGTGCGGCCGGACTGGCGCAGCTCGCCGTCCACCCGGCAGGTGATCTCCAGGTCGGCCGGGTCCTTGCCCAGGCCGCGCAGGTCGGTCTCGATCCACGGGCCCAGGGGGCAGAAGGAGTCGAAGCCCTTGGCCCGCGTCCATTGGCCGTCACCGCGCTGCATGTCGCGCTCGGAGACGTCGTTGCCGATCGTGTAGCCGAAGACGCTGTCCAGCGCCTGCTCGGGGCTGACCTGCCGGGCGCCGCGGGCACCGATGACGACGGCGAGCTCGACCTCGTGGTGCACGTTGGTGCTCCCGGCCGGGATGCGGATGGCGTCACCGGGGCCGATTACCGACGTCGAGGGCTTGAGGAAGATCAACGGCTCCGCCGGCGCCTCGCCGGTCTTCATCTCGGCGATGTGGTCGGCGTAGTTCTTCCCGATACCGACGACCTTGCTGGGCAGGATGGGCGAGAGCAGCCGGACGTCGGCGGCGGCGAACCGCTGGCCGGTGAAGGAGATCTGGCCGAAGGGGTGCCCCTCGATCTGGGCGACCTGGCCGTCCCCGTCGAGGACCCCGAAGGACATGCCGGCTGGGTGGGCGAAGCGGACGATGCGCACGTCGATGAGGTTAGTCGGGCCGGGGACCGGCGCCCCGGCCGCGTCGCCGGGCCCGGGGCAGCCGGTCAGCCGGTCAGCCGGTCAGCCGGAGAAGTGCTGCTCCGGGGTGACCTCCACGTCCAGCAGCAACGGCCCGGTCATCCCCGGCAGCTGCGGGACGACCTCGTCCAGCACCTGGACCAGCTCGGCGTGGCTGGTGATCGCCCGGGCCGGGCAGCCGAACGCGGTGGCCAGTGCGGACAGCCGCACCTCGGGGAAGCTCGGCCAGGGCGCCTTGCCGCTCCCGTGCGCCTCGGCCAGCCGGTCCATGATCGCGTACCCGCCGTTGGCCAGGACGACGAAGAGCGTGCCGACGCCGTAGTGGGCCGCCGTCCACAGCGACTGGATCGCGTACATCGACGAGCCGTCCCCGAGGACGGCGACCACCGGCCGCTGCGGCTGGGCCATCCGGACCCCGACCGCGGCCGGCATGCCGAACCCGAGCCCACCCATGGCCGCGGACAGGAAGCCCAGCGGCCGGCGGGCCGGCACCATGGCCTCCAGGAGCTGGCGGGACGAGGGGCTCTCCTCCACGACCACGGTGTCCGGCGCGAGCCGCTCGGCCAGCAGCGCGTAGACGTGCGGGGCCCGCAGCGGTTCCCCCGCGGCCGGCGGGGGCACCGTCGGGACCGACCGCGCCGGTCGGCCCGACGGCGGTCGGGCGGTCAGCCGGCCGGCGAGCGCGGCGCAGAACGGGCCCGGATCGGTGACGACCGCGAGGTCGGCCGGGCTGTGGTGCACCTCGGCGGGATCGTCGCTGACCAGCACCACCCGGGCGCCGGGGTCGGTCAGGGCGCCCGGCTCGTAGCCGTAGAGCCGGAAGGCCGGCGCGCCGACGACCAGCACCAGGTCATGACCGGCCAGCACCTGCCGCAGCCGACCGCGGCCGGAGGGCAGGTGCCCGCCGAACCGGGGGTGGTCCTGCGGAAAGCCCGCCCGGGCGCTGAACGCCTCCTGGAACACCGGCGCGTCCAGCCGCTCGGCCACCGCCGCCAGGGCCGCCCAGGTGTCGGCCCGGTCGGCTCCGGCACCCACCACCAGGGCCGGCGACCGGGCACCGTCGAGCAGGGCCGCCACCTCGGCGACCGCCGTCGGGTCCGCGCCGCCACCCCGCCGCACCAGCGCCGGCGCGGCCTGGGGCCCGTCGTCGTCCATCGGCTGGAGCCAGTCGTCCATCGGCACGACCACGATCGCCGGGCCGCGGCCGGTGACCGCCTCGTGGTAGGCCCGGGCGACCGCACCGGGCACGTCGCGCGCGATGGCCGGCTGGGTGACCCACACCGGGTACTCCCCGGCCAGCCCCTCGAGCCGTCCGGTGAGGAACGGCTCGAGCGCCAGGTGCCGGCGGTCCTGCTGCCCCACGAGCACGACCAGGGGCGCCCGGTTGACCCGGGCGGTGGCCAGCGCGCCGACGGCGTTGCCCAGGCCCGCCGTGGTGTGCAGGTTGACCAGCGCCGGGCGGTCGGCGGCGATCGCCCAGCCGGTGGCGACCCCCACGACCGACCCCTCGTGCAGGGCCAGCACGAACCGGAAGTCGTCGGGCAGGCCCGCCAGGAACGCCACCTCGGTGGAGCCCGGGTTGGCGAAGATCGTGGTCAGGTCCAGCCGACGGAACACCTCGAGCGTGGCGTCCCGGACGGTCCGCGCCCCGGACGCGCCGGTGGGGTCGTCCATCGGTCAGTCGGTCGCGAGCAGCGCGTCGACGTCGACGGGGTCGCTGGTGATGCCGTACTCCTGCATCAGCTCGGCGACCTCCTCCAGCGACGCCACGTTGATGTCCTGCGGAAAGGCCGGCAGCGCCATCTCCGCGGCGACCTCCGGGGAGATCTGGGTGTAGGTGGTGACGATCCGGCGCACCTCGTCCGGGTTGTCCTGCGCGTACTGCAGCGACTCGCCGATCGCGGCCTGGAAGTCGTCGACCAGTTCCGGCTCCTCGGCGAGCACCTGCTCGGTGGTGAAGTACGTCGCGACGGTGAGGTCGTCGACCGCCTCGGCGAAGTTGGCCAGCACCGTGCGCGCGCCCTGGTTGGTCGCGGCGGTGACGAACGGCTCGACCACCCACGCGGCGTCGACGTCACCGCCGGCCACCGCGGCCGGCATGTCCGGGAAGGGCAGCTCGATGAAGTTGATCGTGCTCGGGTCGCCGCCGGCGTCCTCGACCGCCTTGCGGATGGTCAGCCCGCCGATGTTCTGCAGGTTGTTCACCGCCACGGTCTTGCCCGCGAGGTCCGCGGCGGACTGGACGGGTGAGTCGGCGGCGACCACGACGGCGGAGAAGTCGGTCTCCGGGTCACCGGTGGAGGAGTTCCCCTCGGCCACCACCCGGAGCGGCAGCCCCTGGGAGGCGGCCAGCAGCACCGAGGTCACGTTGCCGAAGGCGAACTGAAAGTCCCCGGCCACCACACCGGGGACGGCGGCGGCGCCACCGGAGCCGGGCACCAGCTCGAGGGAGATCCCGCGGTCGGAGAAGAAGCCCTGCTCCTGCCCCAGGTAGATGGGTGCGACGTCGACGATCGGGATGACCCCGACGGTGAGCTGGCGGGTGCCGTCCTCCCCCGTCGGCGCGGCGCCACCCCCCTCGTCGGAACCGCCGCAGGCGGTCGCGGTGCCGAGCAGCGCCAGGGTGACGATCGGGACGAGCAGGCGGCGCATGGGGGTCTCCTTCGACTCCGGCAGGACGGCAGCGGGCGGGACGGTCAGGCGGGGGTCGTCGCGGCCGAGGCGCCGGTCGCCCCGGCGGGGGCGGGCTCACCACCACGGCGGTGCTTGGCGAGCTGGATCTGCTCGTAGACGTGGTGCCGCAGCTCGGCGAACCGCGGCGAGGACCGGGTGTCGAGCTGGTTGCGCTCGTCCGGCAGGTCGATGGTGAGGTCCTCCATGATCACCGTCGGGGAGGACGACAGCACCAGCACCCGCTCCCCCAGGTACACCGACTCGTCGATGTCGTGGGTGACGAACAGGATCGTGACGCCCAGCTTGTGCCACAGCGACCGGATGAGGTCCTCGAGGTCGGCGCGGGTCTGCGCGTCGACGGCCGCGAACGGCTCGTCCATCAGCAGCACCTGCGGCTGGTAGGCCACCGCCCGCGCGATCGCCACGCGCTGCTGCATCCCGCCGGAGAGCTGCCAGGGGTAGGCGCTGTGCGCCTCGGCCAGCCCGACGGCCTCCAGGGCGTCCCGGACCAGCTCGGCCCGGCGCTCCTTGGCCATCTTCTTCTGCTTCAGCGGCAGCTCGACGTTCTGCTCGACGGTCATCCAGGGGAACAGGCTGCGCCCGTACTCCTGGAAGACCACCGCCATCGACGGCGGCGGGCCGGTGACCTGCGTCCCGTCGAGGGTGACCGTGCCCGACGTGGGTTCCAGCAGGCCGGCGATCACCTTCAGCAGCGTCGTCTTGCCCGCCCCGGAGGGGCCGACGATGCAGACCAGCTCGCCGTTGCCGACGGAGAAGGTGAGGTCGCGGACCGCCTCGACGGTGCGGCCCTGGCCGGTGTAGGTCTTCTGCACCTTGGCGACGTCCAGCAGCGCGGTGCGCCCCGTGGGGGTGGCGGTCGGGTCGCTCATCACTTCTCTCCTCGTTGCGATCGACGCAGGCCGTGGTACCAGCGCAGGCTGCGCCGCTCGAAGAGGGCGAACAGCAGGGACATGACGAACCCGAGGATGCCCAGCAGCAGGATGCCGCTCCACATCTCCGGGATGGCGAAGCTCCGCTGGAACTGGATGATCGCAAAGCCCAGCCCGTTGAAGCTGCCGAACAGCTCGCTGATGACCATCAGGATGATCGAGATCGACAGCGCCTGACGCATTCCGGCGATGATCTGCGGGCTGGCCGAGGGCAGCACCAGGTGCCGCATCCGAGCCCAGCCGCTGACCCCGTAGGACCGGGAGGTGTCCGAGAGCACCTCGTCGACGGCCCGGACCCCTTCGACGGTGTTCAGCAGCACCGGCCAGATCGCGCCGAACACGATCACGATGATCTTGGCGGTGTCGCCGATGCCGGCGAACAGGAACAGGATCGGGATCAGCGCCGGTGGGGGGATGGCCCGGAAGAACTCCAGGACCGGCTCGGTCAGCCGGCGCAGCGTGCGGTTGGCCCCGAGCAGGATGCCGAGGCCCACGCCCAGCACGACGGCCCCGGCGTAGCCGATGACCAGCCGGGTGACGCTGGGCAGCACGTCGTCCACGAGCCGGGGGCCGAACCAGACCTCGCCGAACGTGGTGAGGATGGTCTGCAGCGGCGGCGAGTAGTAGTTGGTGCTGCCGGCCGACAGCACCCACCACAGCGTGACGAGCACGACGGGGAGCGCGAGCGCGACGAACAGGCTGCGCCCCCAGCGCAGGACGGTCTGCACGGTCAGCCTCCGATGTCTGCGCGCATCGAGGAGTGCCAGGACAGCGTCCGGCGCTCCAGGGCACGGGCCAGCAGGTTGATGACCACGCCGAGCAGGCCGGTGGTGATGACCAGCCCGTAGACCAGTGGCACCGCACCGCTGGACTGGGCGACGGCGATCTCCGCACCCAGGCCGCGGCCCACGCCGACCAGGCCGGCGGTGACCGCCAGGATCAGCGCCACCGCCGCGGCCAGCCGGACGCCGGTCATCACGTAGGGCAGCGCGGTCGGCCAGATGAGGTAGCGCAGCCGGGCGACCGGCCCCAGCTGGTAGGAGCGCGCGGTCTCCCGCGCGACCGGGTCGACGTCCTGCACGCCGTAGAGCACCTGGATCAGCACCTGCCAGAAGGAGGCGTAGATGACCAGGAGCAGGGTCGACTGGAGCTGGAACCCGAACAGCAGCACGGCCAGCGGGATCAGCGCGACCGAGGGCACCGGGCGGAGGAACTCGATGGTCGAGGCGGTGTAGCGGCGCAGCACCTCGACGCTGCCGAGCAGCAGGCCCAGGGCGATGCCGGCGACCAGCGAGATGCCCAGCCCGATCCCCCAGCCCAGGAGCGTCTCGGTCATCGCGTCCCAGAACCCGGCCGTCTGCACCTCGTCAACCATCGCGGTGACCATCGCGCTCAGCGGCGGGAAGTAGTCGCGCGAGACGATCCCGGTGCGGGGCAGCACCTCGAGCAGCACGGCGAAGCCGACCAGGCCGAGCAGACCCAGCGCCGAGGACGGCGGCGTGAACCGCCGGCGGGCGGGGACGAGGCCGGCCTGGGCGTCGGGGGTGTCCAGGGTGGGGGCGTCGGTCGCGGTCATGCGGGCGCGGGGCGCGTGCGACGGCGGCGGTGTCGGCGCATCGGGGGTGGTTCCTCCGGCGGGGTGTGGTGGCGGCGCTGGGCGCGGGACCGGGGTCGGGTCACTGACGTGCTCGCCATGCGGGAACGAGCTGGCCCTCGGTTACGGTGTGCGCTAGACGCACGACCGTTCACCCAGTGGACCGTAAGTGGTGGGCCGGGTGACGTCAATCTCCGGTCGAAAGGGCTGGCATGGCGCTGCAGGACACTACGGAGGGGTCTCGCGGGGCGCCCTTCGTGCAGTCGCTCGAGCGGGGGCTGGCGGTGATCCGCGCCTTCGACGGCGACCACCGGCAGCTGACGCTCAGCGACGTGGCCCGCCGGACCGGGCTGCCCCGCGCCGCCGTCCGGCGGTTCCTGCTCACCCTGGTCGAACTGGGCTACGTCCGCACCGACGGCCGGCTGTTCTCCCTGCGCCCCCGGGTGCTGGACCTGGGCTACGCCTACCTGTCGAGCACCTCGCTGCCCGAGGTCGTGCAGCCCCACCTGGAGGACTTGGTCGCCCGGGTGCACGAGTCCTGCTCGGTGTCGGTGCTCGACGGCGACGACATCGTCTACGTGGCCCGGGTCGCCACCAAGCGGCTGATGACCGTCGCGATCAACGTCGGCACCCGGTTCCCGGCGTACGCCACGTCGATGGGCCGGGTGCTGCTGGCCGCCCGCCCCCCCGCCGAGCGGGCCGCGTACCTGCGCACCGCCCGCCTGGATCAGCTCACCCGGCACACGGTGACCGACCCGGACCGGCTCGCGGCGGTGCTGGCCGAGGTCGCCGGCCAGGGCTTCGCGCTGCTGGACCAGGAGCTGGAGGAAGGGCTGCGCTCGATCGCCGTGCCGGTGCGCGACGCCACCGGCGGCGTGGTCGCGGCCATGAACGTCTCCGCCTCGGCCCGGCGCGGCCCCGAGGCGCTGTACCGCGACGTGCTCCCCCCGCTGCGGCAGGCCGCCCTCGCGGTGGAGGCGGACCTGCGCCGGACCGCCTGAGCCCGGCCGGCCGGCCGGCCCTCCTGCAGGGTCCCGCCGCGAGCCTGCGAGCGGTGGGGGGCAGGAGGGTCCTTCTTCAGCCGGCGGTGGGAGCGCGGTGCCGCACGGCGTAGGTCAGGGCGTCGACCAGCGCGTGCCACGAGGCCTCGACGATGTTCGCGTGCACCCCCACGGTGGTCCACTCCCGCACCCCGTCGGTGGTGTCGACCAGCACCCGGGTGGTGGCGCTGGTGCCGCCCTGCCAGCCCAGGATCCGCACCTTGTAGTCGGCCAGCGAGACCTGGGCCAGGGAGGGGTAGCGGTTGACCAGCGCCTGGCGCAGTGCGTTGTCCAGCGCGTTCACCGGGCCGTTGCCCTCGCCGGTGCTGATGATCCGCTCGCCGTCCACGTGCACCTTGACGGTGGCCTCGCTGACCACCACCCCGTTGCCCCAGTGCTCCACCGAGGACCGGTAGCTCTCCAGCTCGAACAGCGGCTCGGGGGCGCCGGGCAGCTCCGAGCGCAGCAGCAGCTCGAAGGAGGCGTCGGCCGCCTCGAAGGACCAGCCGTCGGCTTCCAGGACCTTCACCTGGTCGACCACCCGGCCGATGGCGTCGCCCTGCCCGGCGAGATCCACCCCGAGCTCGCGGCCCTTGAGCTCGACCGAGGCCCGGCCGGCCATCTCGGTGACCAGGATGCGCATGTCGTTGCCGACCACGCCGGGGTCGAGGTGGTTGTACAGCTGCGGGCTGACCTTGATCGCGCTGGCGTGCAGGCCGGCCTTGTGGGCGAAGGCGGAGGCACCGACGAACGGCTGGTGGTCGTCGGGGGCGATGTTGGCCAGCTCGGCGATCGCGGAACTGACCCGCTTGAGCTCGGCGACGCACTGCGGGGGCACCACCGGCAGCCCCATCTTGGTCACCAGGTTGGCGATCAGCACGAAGGTGTCGGCGTTGCCGGCCCGCTCGCCGTAGCCGTTCGCCGTTCCCTGCACGTGGGTGGCCCCCGCCTCCACGGCGGCGAGCGAGTTGGCCACCGCGCAGCCGGTGTCGTCCTGGCAGTGGATGCCCAGCCGCCCGCTGGTCCGGGCCCGGACGTCGGCGACGACCCGGCCCACGCCGGTGGGCAGCATGCCGCCGTTGGTGTCGCACAGCACGCCGACCTCCGCTCCGGCGGCGAAGGCGGCCTCGAGCACCCGGACGCCGTAGTCGGGGTCGGCGGCGTGGCCGTCGAAGAAGTGCTCGCAGTCGACGAACACCCGTCGTCCGTGCCCGACCAGGTGCGCGACGGTGTCCGACACCATCGCCAGGTTCTCCTCCAGGGTCGTGCGCAGCGCCTCCCGCACGTGCCGGACGTCGGACTTGGCGACCAGGCAGACCACCGGCGTCCCGGCGTCGAGCAGCGCCTGCACCTGCGCGTCCTCCGCCACGGCGACACCGGCCTTGCGGGTGGCGCCGAAGGCGACCAGCTGCGCGTGCCTCAGGTCCAGCTCGGTGCGGGCCCGGGCGAAGAACTCGGTGTCCTTGGGCAGCGCGCCCGGCCAGCCGCCCTCGATGAAGCCGACGCCGATCTCGTCGAGCAGACGCGCGACGGCGAGCTTGTCGGCGACGGAGTAGCTCACGCCCTCGCGCTGGGCGCCGTCGCGCAGCGTGGTGTCGAAGACGTGGAAGTCGACGGGCTGTGCCTGGACTGGCGGGACCACTGGTGCTCCTGGGTGAACGGTACGGGCCCCGAACACGAAAAAGACCTCCCGGAAAGGGGAGGTCGGCGCGCAGTCGGGGTGGGGACTGCGCGCTAGATGATGATGATCGTGTCGGGAGCGGACATCGGGTTCAGTACAGCACGGCGCGCGGCTCCCCGGAACAGCGGGCCCGGCTCACCCGGACGGCCCGCCCGCAGGGGCCCACGCCGAGCGGAGCGAGGTGTGGGGGGCGGGCGGGTCCTTGTTCAGCCGCCGGCGAGGGCGGTGAGCCGGTCGCCGACCTCGGCGGTGCGGACCTGGGCCTTCGGGTCGCGGGTCGACAGGTCGAAGGCGACCGCGGCGTTGACCCGCTTGGCCTGGTCGGTGCGGCCCAGGTGCTCCAGGAGCAGGGCGACCGAGAGGACGGCGGCGGTCGGGTCGGCGAGGCCCCGGCCGGCGATGTCGGGCGCCGACCCGTGCACCGGCTCGAACATGCTCGGGTTGGTGCCCGAGGCGTCGAGGTTGCCGCTCGCGGCCAGCCCGATCCCGCCGGTCACGGCGGCGGCGATGTCGGTGACGATGTCGCCGAAGAGGTTGTCGGTCACGATGACGTCGTAGCGGGACGGGTCGGTGATGAAGTACATCGACGCCGCGTCGACGTGCTGGTAGGCGACGGTGACCTCCGGGAACTCGGCCGCGACCTCCTCCACCGTGCGGGACCACAGCGATCCCGCGTGGGTGAGCACGTTCGTCTTGTGGATCAGCGTGAGGTGCCTGCGCGGCCGGGCGACGGCGCGCTCGAACGCGTACCGGACGACGCGCTCGACGCCGAAGGCGGTGTTGAGGCTGACCTCGGTGGCGACCTCGTGCGGGGTGTCCCGGCGCAGCACGCCACCGTTGCCGACGTACGGGCCCTCGGTGCCCTCGCGGATGCAGAGCATGTCGATCTCGCCCGGCTCGGCCAGCGGGCTGCGGACGCCGTCGAAGAGCCGGGCGGGGCGCAGGTTGACGTGGTGGTCGAGCTCGAAGCGGAGCTTGAGCAGCAGGCCGCGCTCGAGGATGCCGGCGGGCACCGACGGGTCGCCGACGGCGCCGAGCAGGATCGCGTCGTGCTGCCGCAGCTCGTCGAGCACCGCGTCGGGCAGCAGCTCGCCGGTCCGCTGCCAGCGGGCGGCCCCCAGGTCGTAGGGGGTGGTCTCGACGTCCGGGGCGACCGCCCTCAGGACCTTGAGGCCCTCGGCCACCACCTCGGGACCGATGCCGTCTCCAGGGACCACTGCCAGGCGCATGAGGTCAGAGGTTAGTGGGCCGGCTCGACGGCCTGCGCACCCGCTCCGGCCGACGCTCCCCGGCAGGGACGCGCTCGCCCCCGGCGAGCGGTTGCTCGCCGGGGGCGTCGGGTGCCGAGCGGGACCGGTCAGACCGGGTTGAGGTCGGCCGCGCGGGCCTGCCGGGCACCGATGCGCCCGGCGATGTCGCCCAGCAGCTCGCTGCTCACCGGGCTGTCGACGGTGACCGCCATCAGCGCGTCGCCGCCCTGGGTGGTGCGGCTGACCTGGGCACCGGCGATGTTGATGCCGGCCTCTCCCAGTGCGGCGCCCACCGCGCCGACGACGCCGGGCCGGTCGGCGTAGACGAAGAACAGCAGGTACCCGTCGGCCGAGAGGTCGAGGTCGAAGCCGCCGACCTCGGTCAACTTGGGCACCTGGTTCTTGCCGTAGAGCGTGCCGGAGACCGTGATCCCGGTGCCGTCGGACATCGCGCCGCGGACGGTGATGAGGTTGCGGTAGTCGGGGCTCTCCGGGTCACTGGTCAGCGCGACCTCGAGCCCGCGCTGTCCGGCCAGCAGCGGCGCGTTGACGTAGGTGACCGGCTCCTCCACGACGTCGGCGAAGACACCGCGCAGCACCGCGAGCGAGACGACGGAGACATCGAACTCGGCGATCTTGCCGAGCACCTCGACGTGCACCGACTGGGCCAGCCCGCCGGCGACCGCGGTGAAGACCCGGCCGAGCTTCTCCGCCAACGGCAGCCCCGGGCGCACGTCCTCGGCGACGATGCCGCCGGCCTGGACGTTGACCGCGTCGGGGACGAAGTCGCCCTGCAGCGCCAGCCGGACGCTGCGGGCCACCGCGGTGCCCGCCTTGTCCTGCGCCTCGGTGGTGGAGGCGCCCAGGTGCGGGGTCACGACCACGTTGGGCAGGCCGAACAGTGGGCTGTCGGTGCAGGGCTCCTTGGCGTACACGTCGATGCCCGCGGCCCCCACCTGCCCGGACCCGAGGGCGGCGGCCAGCGCGGCCTCGTCGACCAGCCCGCCGCGGGCGGCGTTGACGATGATCACGCCACGCTTGGTGGCGGCGAGCTGGTCGGCACCGATCAGGCCCAGCGTCTCCGGGGTCTTGGGCAGGTGGATGGTGATGAAGTCCGACTCGCGCAGCAGCTCGTCCAGGGAGACCAGCCGGACGCCGAGCTGGGCGGCCCGGCCGGGCTGGATGTAGGGGTCGTAGGCGATGAGGGTGACGCCGAAGGCGGCCAGCCGCTGGGCCACCAGGACGCCGATCCGGCCCAGGCCGACGACGCCGACGGTCTTCTCGGTCAGCTCGACACCGGTGAACTTCGACCGTGCCCATTTCCCTGCGCGCAGCGAGGCGTCCGCCGCCGGGATGTGCCGGGCGGCTGCCAGCAGCAGCGCGACGGCGTGCTCGGCGGCGCTGACGATGTTGGAGGTGGGGGCGTTGACGACGAGCACGCCGCGCTCGGTGGCGGCGGCGACGTCGACGTTGTCCAGGCCGATCCCGGCGCGGGCCACCACCTTCAGCTGCGGCGCCGCCGCGAGCGCCTCGGCGTCGATCTGGGTGGCCGACCGGATCAGCACGGCGGCCGCATCGGCGAGGGCCGGCAGCAGGGCGGCGCGATCAGCGCCGTCGACGTGCCGGATCTCGACGTCGGTCCCCAGCACCTCCAGGACACTGGGAGCGAGCTCCTCGGCGATCAGGACGACGGGCGCGGGCCCCGGCACAGGAACGGTCACAGGGCAGCAGCCTAGGAGCGTGCCGTCGGCGGCGGATCAGCGGCCGTCGCACCGGGGCTCCCGGGCGGGTCCGTGGGCCCCTCCGACGGCACCCCTGCGGGTACCGCGAGCTTGCTCCGGTGCGGCCCGCGCAGCCATCCTGGCGCGGCAGCGCCGGTGCCGCCGGCCTCGTGCGGAGGAGACCATGAGCGACGAGCGCCACGACCAGCAGCCCGGCCGGCCGGCCGGGCAGGACTCCCCTGCCGACCAGCCGTACGGACAGTCCGGCGGGCAGCAGTACGGCCAGGCCCCGCAGTACGGCCAGGCCCAGCAGTACGGCCAGGCCCCGCAGTACGGCCAGCCGCCGCAGTACGGCGGGTCGACCCAGTACGGGCAGCCGCCGCAGTACGGGCAGCAGGCGCCGTACGGCCAGCAGACCCAGTACGGCCAGACCGCCCAGTACGGCCCGCAGTACGGCCAGCCCTCCCCCTACGGCCCCTACGGCCCGTACGGCGGCTCCGGGGTGCCGGCCCGTCCGGGGTCGGTCATCACCGCCGCGGTGCTGGCTTTCGTGTACGGCGCCTTCGGCCTGCTGGCCGCGGTGGGGATGCTCGCCTTCGGAGCGGTGGTCGACGACCTGATCGGCATGATCGAGGAGAGCGACGAGTCGCTGGGGGCCATCGACCCGGGGGCCGTCGACGCCGCCCGGGCGGGCCTCGTCGTCTTCGGTCTGATCGCGCTGGCCTGGACGGTGCTCATGGTGTGGGGCGCGGTGCTGGCCATCCGTGGGCGCAGCCGGGTGCTGCTCCTGGTCGGTGGCTCCATCGCGATCGCGGTCACCGGGTTCGTGCTGTTCGCCGCGGTCCTGGGGGCGACGGATCCGAACACCCAGGACGCGGCGGGCGGCGTCGTCCTCGGCCTGGTGCTGTTCCTCGGCGCGCTGGCCATCGTGGTGCTGCTGTGCCGGAAGAGCGCGGCCCAGTTCTTCGCCGCCCACCGCGCCCGCCGGTCCTGACGCACGAGGGCCCCTGCCGCACCGGTCGGTGCGGCAGGGGCCCCTGGACGTGCTGGAACGGCCCCCTCGCAGGAGGCATGGCCCCTCTGCAGGGTCCCGCGCCGAGCGTGCGAGGCGTGGGGGGCAGAGGGGTCCTTCTTCAGTTCCGGGCAGCGCTGCCGGTGTAGTCGTCCGCGGTGGACACCCAGCTCATCAGCCCGCGCAGGTGGCGGCCGGTCTCCTCGATCGGGTGCGCCTCGGCGGCGGCCCGCTTGGCCGTGAAGTCCGGGGCGCCGGCGTCCTGGTCGGCGATGAACGCGGCCGCCCAGGAGCCGTCCTGGATCGCGCCGAGGATGTCCTTCATCGTGCCCTTGACGTGGTCGTCGACGACCTTGGGCCCGGAGGTGTAGTCGCCGTACTCCGCGGTGTCGGACACCGACCAGCGCTGCTTGGCGATCCCGCCCTCGTACATGAGGTCGACGATCAGCTTGAGCTCGTGCAGGCACTCGAAGTAGGCGATCTCGGGCTGGTAGCCGGCCTCGGTCAGCGTCTCGAAGCCGGCGGTGACCAGCGCGGACATGCCGCCGCACAGCACGGCCTGCTCACCGAACAGGTCGGTCTCGGTCTCCTCGGTGAAGGTCGTCTTGATCACGCCCGCCCGGGTGCCGCCGATGCCCTTGGCGTAGGAGAGCGCGAGCGCCTGCGCCGCGCCGCTGGCGTCCTGCTCGACGGCGATCAGGCAGGGCACGCCCTTGCCGTCGCTGAACTCGCGGCGCACCAGGTGCCCGGGGCCCTTGGGGGCGACCATGGCGACGTCCACGCCGGCCGGGGGCTTGATGTAGCCGAACCGGATGTTGAAGCCGTGGCCGAAGAACAGCGCGTCGCCGTCCTGCAGGTTGGGCTCGACCGACTCGGTGTAGAGGTTCCGCTGCACGTGGTCCGGGGCCAGGATCATGATCAGGTCGGCCTCGGCGGACGCCTCGGCCGGGGTCAGCACGCGCAGGCCCTCGGCCTCGGCCTTGGCCCGGCTCTTCGAGCCCTCGGGCAGACCCACGCGGACGTCGACGCCGGAGTCGCGCAGCGACAGCGCGTGGGCGTGGCCCTGGCTGCCGTAGCCGAGGACGGCGACGGTGCGCCCTTGGATGATCGAGAGGTCGGCGTCGTCGTCGTAGAAGATCTCGGCGGCCATGGAGGCGATTCCTTCCGGTGGTACGTGCTTTATCGCGATAAAGCTCGGTGGGGACCGGCGTCCGTCATCGGGCGCCGGGAGTTCGGTGGTCGGGTGCGGCTAGGCGGTGCGCTCGACCGGGCGCAAGGTACCGGCGCCGCTCATCGACCGCGGACCGCGGCCCAGTGCGACGGTGCCGGACTGGGCCATCTCCTTGATGCCCAGCGGGGCGAGGACGGCCAGCAGGGCCTGCAGCTTGTCCGGCGTCCCGGTGGCCTCGAGGGTGACGGTGTCGGTGTTGACGTCGATCACCCGGGCGCGGAACAGCTCGGCGGTCTGCAGCACCTGGTGCCGGTCGGCCAGCGGCGCGCGGACCTTGACCAGCAGCAGCTCACGCTGCACCGCCGCGGTGTCCAGCTCCACGATCTTGATCACCTCGATCAGCTTGTTCAGCTGCTTGGTGATCTGCTCCAGCGGCTGGGCCTCCGCGTCGGCGACGATCGTCATCCGGGACAGGTCGGGGTTCTCGGTGGGCCCCACCGCGAGGGACTCGATGTTGTAGCCGCGCCGGCTGAACAGCGCGGAGACCCGCGCCAGCACGCCGGACTTGTTCTCGACCAGCACCGAGAGCGTGTGTCGCGTCATCCCTACACCTGTCCCTCTCCGAAGACCGGGCGCACGTCGCGCGCGGCCAGGATGTCGTCGTTGCTGGCGCCGGCGGCCACCATCGGCCAGACCTGCGCGTCGGAGCCGACGATGAAGTCGATGACGACCGGGGCGTCGTTGATCGCCATGGCCTTCTCGATCACCGCGTCGACGTCGTCCTTGCTCTCGCACCGCAGGCCCACGCAGCCCAGCGCCTCGGCGAGGGTGACGAAGTCGGGGATGCGCACCTGCTTGACCGACCCGTCGCCGGTGTGGGTGTTCAGCCGGGTGTTGGAGTAGCGCCCCTCGTAGAAGAGGGTCTGCCACTGCCGGACCATGCCGAGATTGCCGTTGTTGATGACGGCGACCTTGATCGGGATGCCCTCGATGGCGCAGGTGGCGAGCTCCTGGTTGGTCATCTGGAAGCAGCCGTCACCGTCGATGGCCCACACCGTGGTGTCCGGGCAGCCGTACTTGGCGCCCATCGCCGCCGGGACGGCGTAGCCCATGGTGCCCAGGCCACCGCTGTTGAGCCAGCTGCCCGGCTTCTCGTAGGAGATGAACTGGGCGGCCCACATCTGGTGCTGGCCCACACCGGAGGCGTAGATCGCGTCGGGCCCGGCGATCGCGCCCAACCGCTCGATCACGTACTGCGGGGACAGCGCGCCGTCCTCGGGCCAGTCGTAGCCCAGCGGGTACTTCGCCCGCCACTGCTCCAGCTGGGCCCACCAGGAGGTGAGCTCCGGGGCGCGCCCGGCGGCGTGCTCGGCCTGCAGCGCGCTCACCAGCTCGGCGATGGTGGCCTTGGCATCGCCCACGATCGGCACGTCGGCCCGGCGGTTCTTGCCGATCTCGGCCGGGTCGATGTCGGCGTGGACGATCGCCGCGTGCGGGGCGAAACTCGACAGCTGACCGGTCACCCGGTCGTCGAACCGCGCCCCGAGGGCGACGAGCAGGTCGGCCTTCTGCAGCGCGGTGACCGCGGTGACGTTGCCGTGCATGCCGGGCATGCCCAGGTTCTGTGGATGGCTGTCGGGGAAGGCGCCGCGGGCCATCAGGGTGGTCACGACGGGGGCGCCGGTCAGCTCCGCGAGGGCCGCCAGCTCCTCGGTGGCGCCGGCCTTGAGCACGCCGCCGCCGACGTAGAGCACGGGGCGTGCGGCGCCGGCGATCAGCGCCGCGGCCTCCCGCACCTGCTTGCCGTGCGGCCGGGTGGTCGGCTTGTAGCCGGGCAGGTCGATCCGCGGCGGCCAGTCGAAGTCGGTGGTCGCCTGCAGGACGTCCTTGGGGATGTCGACCAAAACCGGGCCGGGCCGGCCGGTGCAGGCCAGGTGGAAGGCCTCGGCGATCCGCTGCGGGATGTCCCGGGCGTCGGTCACCAGGAAGTTGTGCTTGGTGATCGGCATGGTGATGCCGCGGATGTCGGCTTCCTGGAAGGCGTCGGTGCCGATGGCCGCGGTCGGCACCTGGCCGGTGATCGCCACCACCGGAACCGAGTCCATGTAGGCATCGGCCAGCGGCGTGACCAGGTTGGTGGCACCCGGGCCCGAGGTGGCCATGCACACCCCGACCCGGCCGGTGGCCTGGGCGTAGCCCTGGGCGGCGTGCCCGGCGCCCTGCTCGTGGCGGACCAGCACGTGCCGCAGCGCGGAGTCGAAGAGGGGGTCGTAGGCCGGCAGGATCGCCCCGCCGGGGATGCCGAACACGACCTCCACGCCGACGGCCTCCAGGGAGCGGACCAGGCTCTGCGCCCCGGTGATGCCGGTGGCCGGCTCGGCGGCGGCCTCGGCCATCGTCCGGGCGGTCGTCTCGACGCCCAGACCGGCCTGGGCGGCGGAGTCGGTCGGCGTGGTCGCGGTCGCGGGGGCCGGACCGGCACCGGGCGCCGGACCGACGGCGGTAGCGGATGCCGGGGCGGGTCGGCCGGCGCTGCTGGTGGTGCTCATCTTCGACGATCTCCCTGGGCGGGGGGCGGGGGCGGCGAGGGGCGAGATCGTTGGCCGGTCGGACTCCCGGCCAACAAAAAACCCCTCGTGCCGTTGGCACGGAGGGGTGGCGCGTCGGTCGGGGTGGACCGGCGCGCTAGGCGATGACTACGAGGAGGGTGCGGCGCACACGGACACTGTGCGCCGGGAAGGCGCCCTACGTCAACCACGACATCCCATCAGGTGGACTCCCGGGACAGGATCCGTGGGACGCGGCATGCTGCGGAGCCGGTCAGACCGCCGTCGCCACCACACCGGCGGCCGGGACGGCGTCGAACAGACCACCGTCGAAGCCGTCGACCACGGCCGCGATGTCGGCCACCTCGGTGGGCCGCCCGAGCAGGTAGCCCTGCAGGTAGGCGCAGCCCATGTCCCGCAGGGCGGCCATCTCCTCCGCCGTCTCGACCCCCTCGGCCGCGACGTCGATCCCCAGCCGGCGGCCCAGGTCGATGACGCTCTGCACCAGGGCGGCGCTGCGCTCGTCGTGCGCGATGTCGGCCAGGAACTCCCGGTCCATCTTCAGCACGTCGACCGGCAACCTGGCGAGGTAGGCGAACGTCGAGTACCCACGCCCGAAGTCGTCCAGGGCGATCCGGCAGCCCAGGTCGTGCAGGGTCTGCAGGTCGCCGTCGGCCCGGTCGCGCTCGTTGATGAACAGCGACTCGGTGACCTCGAGCAGCAGCCGGTCGGCCGACAGCCCGGCGGCCCGCAGCGCGGCGGTGACGTCGGGGACCAGGCACCCGGCCTGCAGGTGGCGCACGCTGATGTTCACGCCGAGCCGCAGGTCCCGCCCGTCCCGCAGCAGGTCGGCCAGCACGACGGTGGCCTGGCCGAGCACCCACCGCTGCAGCGGCACGATCAGGCCGTCGTCCTCGGCGAGCGGGACGAACTCCTCCGGCGACACGTCCCCCAGCAGCGGGTGCCGCCACCGCAGCAGGGCCTCCACACCCAGCACCCGCCGGTCGGTCACCCCGATGATCGGCTGGTAGACCACCCTCAGCTGGCCGCGGCCCAGCGCGTCGGGCAGATCCCGGGCCAGCCGGGTCCGCCGTCCGGTGGCGGAGTCGGCCGCCTCCCCGGCGCAGCGCACGCAGTCCTTGCCGGCGGCCTTGGCCGCCCGCAGTGCGAGGTCGGCCTGCCGGATCGTGGTCGGCACGTCGTCGGCCGGGTCGAGCGCGGTGACCCCGATGCTGCAGGAGACGTCGAAGCGCAGGTCCGGGCCGCCTCCGCCGGTGGGCACCGAGCGGTGCACGTCACGCAGTTCCGCGACGATCCGCTCGGCCAGCGCGGTGGCCTCCTCCAGGCCGGCGGCCACCAGGACGGCGAACTCGTCGCCGCCCAGCCGACCCACCAGGTCCCGGTCCCGGACGGACGTGCGCAGCCGGGCGGCCACCTCGACGAGCAGCAGGTCCCCCGCCTCGTGGCCGGCCACGTCGTTGACCGCCTTGAAGCCGTCCAGGTCCAGCATCAGCAGGCAGCCGGGGTGTCCCTCGGCCGCCCGGCTGCGGGCGTCGGTCAGGGCGGCCATCAGCCGGGCCCGGTTCGGCAGCCCGGTCAGGTAGTCGGTGTAGGCCAGCCGCTCCAGCTCCAGCTCGCTGCTGCGCCGGTGGTCGACGTCGCGCAGGTGCACCACGAGCCCGTGCCGGTGCCCGCCGTCCGGCCCGCCGTCGGGCATCCCGGGCAGCACCGCGGAGCTCACCACCCGGACCGCCTCGACGTTGCGCCAGCCACCCTCACGGGCGCGCAGCCGGAAGACCCGCCCGCGCGCGCCCGCAGGGTCGGGAACCGGATCGAGCACCCGGTCGAGCTCGGCCCGGTCCTCGTCGTGGACGAGGTCGGCCAGCCGCCGGCCGGCCACGTCGCGGGGCGTCCAGGCCGTCGGGCCGCGGCCGCCCCCGGAGCTCCAGGTGATCCGGCCGTGGGAGTCGAGCAGGATCGTGAGGTCCGCGGCACTGTGCACCAGCGTGCGGAAGTAGGCCTCCGTGCTCAGCACCTGCCGGGTCAGCCGGGCGCCGTCCGCCGCCCAGACCAGCGTGCGGGCGAGGATGAGGGCGAGCAGCACCGCGGCGGAGACCGCTTCGACCGGCGTGAGCGGCCGGCCGGCCACCCCGCCGACGAGGAGCACCAGGATGCCGCCGAACCCGACGCAGTAGCTGAGCACGACCCCGGCCAGCGGCGCCGCGGCCACCGCCTCGTCGCTGCGCGCGCTCGGCCCGGGGTCGCGGGCCAGCGCCAGGGTGCCGGCGGCCAGCACCGCCAGGTAGCAGGTGCTCGTGACGACGTCGAGCAGCGTGGACGGGAACGCCGCGGCCCGCGCACCACTGATCATCGTCGCGGCCAGCGAGACGAAGGCCAGCAGCAGCAGGCCGGCCGCGGGCCGGCGGGCCGGGGTCACCGCGGCGAACGTCACCAACCCTCCGGCGCACAGCACCGCGCTCACCGCCGGGTAGCCCACCGCGAGCACCGGGTCGGTGCCGGTGGTGCCGGTCGCCAGGGGGGCCAGCACCTCGACCAGCACGCCCAGCGCGATGAGCGCGACGATGCCGTCCAGGGCCACCGGTGCGCGCAGCAGCACGGCCACCGGTCCGCTGGCCGCCAGCGGCAGGTCGGGCAGGCCGGTGGCGACCGGGTTCACCCCGACCCCGGCCGCCGCGCGCAGCGCGTGCCCGAGGCCGAGCAGCACGGCGATGAGCGCGAACGCCCGCCAGGTGGCGGCCGCCACCGGGTCGAGCCGGCGGCAGTGCCGCAGCACGAGCGCGCCGACGACCCAGGTGGCGAGCGCGAGGCCGGCCGGTGCGAGGTGCCCGCGCACGCCCGGGGCGAGCACCTGGAGGCAGCCGAGGACCACGGCGGACCCGGCCAGGCCGGCGGCGACCACGGTCCGGGGCCAGCCGGGTGCCGGGCCGGAGGCGGTCACACCCGGCCGGGGATGCCGGGCCACAGCTGGCCGGCCCCCTGCTCCAGCAGCTCCTCCAGCGCGGCCAGGCTGACCGGCCGGGAGAGCAGGAAGCCCTGCGCGTAGCCGCACCCCAGGGACTCCAGGACGGTCAGCTGCGCGGTGGTCTCCACCCCGACGGCGACGACGTCCACGCCCAGCGCGGCGCCGATGCCGACGATCGACTCGCACACCGCCCGGGTGTAGCGGTCCCGGTCGACGCGGGCGAGGAAGGACCGGTCCAGCTTGATGATGTCGACCGGCAGCCGGGACAGCTGGGGCAGCGAGGACTGGCCGCTGCCGAAGTCGTCGAGCGCCAGGTGCACGCCCATCAGCCGCAGCGCGGCGACGTCGGCCGCCACCCGCTCGCCGCCGACGGCGACCGCCGCCTCGCAGATCTCCACGACCAGCCGCTCCGGGGGCAGGCCGCTGGCCTGCAGGGCGCCGGACACGTCGCCGACCAGGGTGCCCGACGCCAGGTGCGGCAGGGAGATGTCGACGCCGAGCTTCAGCGCGAGCCCCTGCTCGGGCAGCCCCGCCGCGGCGGCGGTGGCCTCCCGCAGGACCCAGCGCTGCAGGTCGACGTCCAGGCCGGCGCGCGCGGCGACGGGCAGGAACTCCTCGGGCAGCACGTCACCGAACACCGGGTGCCGCCAGCGCAGTGACGCCTCGACCCCGGTGACCCGCTGGTCGGCCAGCCCGACGATCGGCTGCCAGGCCAGTCCGAGCTCGCCCCGTTCGCGGGCGCCCACCAGGTCGCGGCGCAGCTGCTCCGCGCGGTCGCGGGCCGCACCCATGGCGTCGGTGTAGCGGCGCACCGTGCCGGGAGCCGCGGCACGGGCGTCCCGCACGGCCAGGTCGGCGCGGTCGAGGGCCTCCCGCTCGGACAGCCCCGCGGACAGCGGCACGAGCCCGACGGCCGCGGTGAGGTCGACCAGGCCGGAGCCGGTCGCCAGCGGCTGCTCGATCACCGACAGGCAGCGGGCGGCCACCCGGTCGGCGTCCGCGCGGGTGCCCATCGCCAGGACGCTGAACGTCCCGGTGCCGATCCGGGCGACCTGGTCCTCACTGCGCAGCGTGCTGCGCAGCCGGCGGCCGATCTCGACCAGGGCGACGTCGACGACGTCGCCGCCGGAGCGGTCGAGGGAATCGTGCAGGCCCTGCAGCTCGAAGAGGAGCAGCGAGGCGCCCTCCGCGGGGGCCGGCGGCTCCGGGGTGCCGGAGCCGTCGGCGCCGGCAGTCCCCGGCTCGGCGTCGGCCCGGTCACTGAGCGCGCCGAGCCGGCTACTCAGGGCGACCAGCTGGGCGGCCCGGTTCGGCAGGCCCGTCAGCGGGTCGGTGAAGGCGATGGAGTGCAGCTGGTCCTCGCGGTCCAGCCGTGCGGTCACGTCGCGGCAGTGCAGCACCAGGGCCTGAACGTCGTCATCGGCACGCAGGTCGCTGACGCCGGTCTCCAGCACGCGCCAGCACCCGCGCGGCGCGGGCAGCCGGAAGGTGCGCAGCCCGGCCGGTCCCGCCCCCGCCCCTGCCGCCTCGCCGGTCAGCCAGCCGGCGACCGCCTCCGCGTCGTCGGGGTGCACGACGCTGGGCAGCCGGCTGCCCACCAGGTCGGTGCCGGCGGCGGCGGTCCCGGCGGCCAGGGTCGGCGCGGCCCACGTGACGCGCAGGTCGCCGTCGAGGATCAGCACGGCGTCGCTGCTGGAGCGCACCAGGGAGCGGAAGTAGGCCTCGCTGCGGTCGAGCCGCCGGGCGACCCGCGCCTCGTCCCGGGCGGTGACCGCCCGGTGCAGCGCGGTGAGCACGAGGCCGGCCAGCACGGCGGCCGCGGCCACCGGGCCGTGGCCGGCACCGAGCACGGCGGACGCCACGAACAGCAGGGCGGCCACCACCATCACCAGGTGCGGGAGCACCTGCCCGGCGAGGCCGAGCCCGGCGGCCCGCCCGGTGGGAGGCGCCTCGCCGGCGGCATCCGGGCCGTGGTCGCGCCGCACCGCCAGCACGACCAGGAGCAGGGAGGCCACCTGGAGGACGGGCACCCAGGTGGTCAGGCCGGTGAGGTGGCCGCTCGAATCCAGGATGGTGACGGCGTGGCCGGCGGCCGTGGTGGTGACGGCGAGCAGCAGGGCCGCACCGGGAACGCGGCGTCCGGCGGAGGCGGAGACCAGGACCAGCACGGCCGACAGCAGGGCAGCCGTTGCCGCGCAGGAGACCTCGAGGGCGGTGCGGGTGGCGACGTCGAGGGGTGGCCCCTGGAGCACCGGGCCGACGACGAGCACCTGGGCCAGCACCATGGCCGCGCTGAAGAACAAGGCCGTCTCGGTGACCAGCCGGGCCCCGCCCCGGCGCAGCTGCGCCCAGGTCAGCAGGGAGAGGACGCCGGCGGCGGCGAGCACGAGGGACGGGACGGAGGCCAGCGACCGGGTCGCGGCCTGCGGGACGTCGCCGGGAAAGGCGGGCAGTCCGGCGACGGCATCGCCCACGACGCCGAGGAGCACGGCCACCGCCAGCAGCGACCAGCCGCGCGCACCGCCGGGTGGACGTCGCCCGGCCCGCCACAGCACCGCCACCGTGACCAGGGCGGTGGTCAGCACCACGAGGTGCGCGGCCCAGGGTGCGGCGCCGCCGGCCGCACCGGTCAGCACCGGGACGGCCAGTAGCCACCGTCCGGGTGTTCGTCGCCGCGTCAGGTCCACAGCTGGGTTGTCGGCGGCCCGGCGCCGCTGCAGCAGCGTGCCCGCCCGGCACTCACCCCTCCGGGGTGAGTGCGCCCCACTGCGCGCCCCTGCCCGCCCGGGAGTCCGGGCGGGCAGGGGTGGTCGCGCTCAGCCGCAGATGGCGCCCTGGGCGGCGGAGCCGACCAGCTTGGCGTACTTCCCCAGCACACCGGTGGTGTAGCGCGGGGCCGGCGGGGCCCAGCCCTCGGCCCGGCGGGCCAGCTCGGCCTCGTCGACCAGGAGGTCCAGGGTGCGGGCGGCAAGGTCGAGCCTGATCGGGTCGCCGTCGCGCACGAAGGCGATCGGGCCGCCGTCGGTGGCCTCGGGCGCGATGTGCCCGACGCACAGACCGGTGGTGCCGCCGGAGAAACGACCGTCGGTGAGCAGCAGCACGTCCCGGCCGAGTCCGGCGCCCTTGATCGCGCCGGTGACGGCCAGCATCTCGCGCATGCCCGGCCCGCCGCGGGGCCCCTCGTACCGGATGACGACCACGTCGTTGGGCTTGAGGGTGCCCTCGGTGACGGCGTCCATCGCGCCCTGCTCGCCGTCGAAGACCCGGGCGGTGCCCTCGAACACCTCGGCGTCGAAGCCGGCGGACTTCACCACCGCGCCGTCGGGCGCCAGGGAGCCGCGCAGCACGCTGAGCCCACCGGTCTTGTGGATCGGGTCGTTCATCGCGTGGATGATCGCGCCGTCGGGGTCCGGCGGGGAGATCTCGGCGAGGTTCTCCGCCAGCGTCTTGCCGGTGACGGTCAGCACGTCGCCGTGCAGCAGGCCGGCGTCCAGCAGTGCACGCATCACCACCGGGACGCCACCGATCCGGTCGACGTCGGTCATCACGAACCGGCCGAACGGCTTGACGTCGGCCAGGTGCGGCGTGCGGTCGCCGATCCGGTTGAAGTCCTCCAGCGTCAGGTCGACCTGCGCCTCGTGCGCGATCGCCATCAGGTGCAGCACGGCGTTGGTGGAGCCACCGAGCGCCATGGCCACGGTGATGGCGTTCTCGAACGCCTGCTTGGTCATGATCTGCCGGGCGGTGATGCCCTTGCGGAGCAGGTTGACCACGGCCTCGCCGGAGGCGATCGCGATGGCGTCCCGGCGGGCGTCCGGCGCCGGCGGTGCGGCGCTGCCGGGCAGCGCCATGCCCAGCGCCTCGGCGACGCTGGCCATCGTGTTGGCCGTGTACATGCCACCGCAGGAGCCCTGCCCGGGGCAGGCGGCCTTCTCGATGGCGGTGAGCTCGTCGCGGGTGATCTTGCCGGCGGCGCAGGCGCCGACCCCCTCGAAGACGTCGATGAGGGTCAGGTCCTTGTCGCCGAGCTTTCCGGGGAGCGTGGAGCCGGAGTAGACGAACACGCTGGCCAGGTCCAGCCGGGCGGCGGCCATCAGCATGCCGGGCAGCGACTTGTCGCAGCCGGCCAGCAGCACCGAACCGTCCAGCCGCTCGGCGAACATGACGGTCTCCACGGAATCGGCGATGACCTCACGGGACACCAGGGAGGCGCGCATGCCCTCGTGGCCCATGGAGATGCCGTCGGAGACGGAGATGGTGCCGAACTCCAGCGGGTAGCCGCCGGCGGCGTGCACGCCCTCCTTGGCCCGCTTGGCCAGCCGGTCCAGGGAGAGGTTGCACGGGGTGATCTCGTTCCAGGACGAGGCCACCCCGATCTGCGGCTTTTCCCAGTCGTCGTCACCCATGCCCACGGCGCGGAGCATCGCCCGGGCCGGGGCCTTGGCGTCCCCGTCGGTCACCTCACGGCTGCGGGGCTTCATGTCGGCGGTGCCGCTGTCGGCGGCGGGGCGGTCCTCGACGGTCGTCACGTCCAGGCATGCTAGGCCGCTCCCGCCAGGCGGCGGACAGCCACCGTCGGCAACCGGCGCCGCGGGCCCCCGGCGGCAGGCCTGGGATCATCTGGAGACGTGCCTGTCGCTCGCTTCCGGATGAGCCGGACCGCACTCCTGCCCACCGCCCTGCTGCTGCTCTGCGTCCTGCCGGCCGCCACGGCCGCACCGTGGGCCGTGGTTCTCCTGCTGCTGCCCGTCCTCGTCGCCGCCTGGGTGCTCCGGGTCGGGGTGGACGTGGCCGGGAGCACCCCCGACGCCGACGCCGCCGGCGAGCCGGGTGCCGGCGTCACGGTGCGCTCGCTGGTGGGCCGGCGGCACGTGCCCTGGCCCGAGGTGGCCGGCATCCGGATCGGTTCCCGGGGAGACCTGTGGCTGGTGACCACCGGCGCGACCGAGGTACGGCTGCCGGTGGTCCGGCTGCGCGACCTCCCGGCGCTGTCGGCCGCCTCCGGTGGACGGATCCCGGCCCCGGTGGCGCCCTAGAGACCTGGACAGCCGTCGCTTTGCATGATCATGCACTGGTGTGCATACTTCTCGACGTGTCCAAGGTGCTCACGTCCCTGCCCGTAGGCGAACGCGTCGGGATCGCCTTCTCCGGCGGCCTCGACACCTCGGTGGCGGTCGCGTGGATGCGCGACAAGGGGGCCGTGCCGTGCACCTACACCGCCGACATCGGCCAGGCCGACGAGCCCGACATCGGCTCGGTACCCGGCCGCGCCACGACGTACGGCGCGGAGGTCGCCCGGCTCGTCGACTGCCGGGACGCTCTCGTCGAGGAGGGCCTCGCAGCCCTGACCTGCGGGGCGTTCCACATCCGGTCCGGTGGTCGCAGCTACTTCAACACCACCCCGCTCGGGCGGGCGGTCACCGGGACGCTGCTGGTGCGCGCGATGCTCGAGGACGGCGTCCAGATCTGGGGCGACGGCTCCACCTACAAGGGCAACGACATCGAGCGGTTCTACCGCTACGGCCTGCTGGCCAACCCCGCGCTGCGGATCTACAAGCCGTGGCTGGACGCCGACTTCGTCACCGAGCTCGGCGGGCGCAAGGAGATGTCGGAGTGGCTGGTGGCCCACGGGCTGCCCTACCGGGACAGCGCCGAGAAGGCCTACTCCACCGACGCCAACATCTGGGGCGCCACCCACGAGGCGAAGGCGCTGGAGCACCTGGACGCCAGCATCGAGATGGTCCAGCCCATCATGGGCGTCCGGTTCTGGGACCCCGAGGTGGAGATCCCGGCCGAGGACGTCACGGTCGGCTTCGAGTACGGGCGGCCGGTGACGATCAACGGCACGGAGTTCGACTCGGCCGTCGACCTGGTGCTGGCGGCCAACGCCATCGGCGGCCGGCACGGCCTGGGCATGTCCGACCAGATCGAGAACCGCATCATCGAGGCCAAGAGCCGCGGTATCTACGAGGCGCCGGGAATGGCCCTGCTGCACGCCGCCTACGAGCGGCTGGTCAACGCGATCCACAACGAGGACACCCTGGCCACCTACCACAGCGAGGGCCGGCGGCTGGGCCGGCTGATGTACGAGGGCCGCTGGCTGGACCCCCAGGCGATGATGCTGCGCGAGTCGCTGCAGCGCTGGGTCGGCATGGCCGTCAGCGGCGAGGTGACGCTGCGACTGCGGCGCGGCGAGGACTACTCACTGCTCGACACCGCCGGGCCGGCGTTCAGCTACCACCCCGACAAGCTCTCCATGGAGCGCACCCAGGACTCCGCCTTCGGGCCAGTGGACCGGATCGGCCAGCTCACCATGCGCAACCTGGACATCGCCGACTCCCGCGCGAAGCTGGAGCAGTACGCCCGGATGGGCATGGTCGGCGGGTCCACCCCGACGTCCATCGGCGCCGCCCAGGCGGCCTCCACCGGGCTGATCGACGCGACGCAGCAGGGTGGGGCCGAGGCGATCGCCTCCCGCGGCCGGGTCTCCGCCCACGACGAGCTGCTCGACCGGGCCGCGATGGAGTCCGGCACCGATTAAGGACCCCGTCCTCCTCATCCCTCGCAAGCTCGGGACGAGCCTCGGGACGGGGCCATCCCGGCCACCACAGGCCCCCAGAGGTGAGGCTCTCTAGTAGTCGGCGACCACGTTCCGCAGCGGCTCCCCGGCGACGATCCGCGCCAGCTGGTCGGTGACCGCCCGCACGGCCCGGTCGCCGCTCTGCGGCACCAGGCCACCGACGTGCGGGGTGAGCAACAGCCCGGGCGCCGACCACAGCGGGTGCCCTTCGGGGAGCGGCTCGGGGTCGGTCACGTCCAGGGCGGCCCGCAGCCGGCCGGCGGTCAGCTCGGCCAGCAGCGCGGCGGTGTCGACGACGACCCCCCGGGCGGCGTTGACCAGCAGCGCGCCGTCGGGCATCGCGGCGAGGAAGCCCGCATCGACCAGACCCCTGGTCTCCGCCGTGACCGGGACGATCAGGACGACCACGTCGGCGTGCGGCAGCAGGGCGGGCAGCTCGTCGACGCCGTGGACGCCGTTCCGCGGGGTGCGGGCCACGTAGGTCAGCTCGACGTCGAACTCGCCCAGCATCCGCCCGACCGCGCGCCCGATGTCGCCGGCGCCGACGACGAGCACCCGGGCCCCGACCAGCGAGGCGTGCACCCCCTGGGACCACCGGCCGGCGTCCTGCTCGCGGACGAAGGACGGCAGCCCGCGCTGGGCGGCGAGCGTCGCCGCCACCACCCACTCGGCGGTGGCGGCGGTGTGCGCGCCGCGGGCGTTGCACAGCAGCAGGCCCTCGGGCAGCCGCCCGACATGGGCGTCGGCGCCGGCGCTGACCAGCTGCACCAGCCGCAGCTGCGGCAGGCTCTCCAGGAAGCCGTTGTCCGGCACGCCGGGGCCCGGCGGCACCCAGACCTGGGCCTGCGCGGCCTGCCCGGTCACCGGACCGGCCTGCGGGTCGGCCACGTGCGCGCGGATGCGCGGGGACACGGCCCGCGCGGCCGCGGCGAACGCCTCGGACGGCACCAGCACGTGCAGCTGCTGATCAGGGCTGAGGGCCAGGGTCGGGGCCGTCCGCGGTTCGGGCACGGGTCCCGACCCTAGGGGCCCGGCCGCACGTACTGTGGCCGGGGTGGGCAGGCGGACGACGGGGCGGGCGGGTGCGCGCCGGGCATGGCTGGCCCCGGCGCTGGCCGGCTGCCTGCTGGCCGCCGGATGCTCGAGCGGCTACCAGCCCGCCGGACCGTTCCGCGACCGCCCGGAGGGACCACCGCCCCAGGTCGCCCCACCCTCGGGCACGGCACCGGCGCCCGCGCCGGGCGACCCGGCCGAGCCGGGCAGCAACCCGGGGCCCGGTGGCGACCCCAACGTGGTGGCCACCGACCTGACCGTCCCCACCGGCCTGGTCGTGCTGCCCGACGGGACGGCGGTGGTCGGGGAACGGGAGACCGGCCGGCTGCTGCAGGTCTTCCCCGACCGCTCCCCCGCCCGCGAGCTGATGACCCTGCCCGGGGTGGACACCACCGGCGAGGGCGGCCTGCTGGGGCTGGCCCTCTCGCCGACCTTTCTCCAGGACGGGCTGCTCTACGCCTACCTGAGCACCCCGACCGACAACCGGGTGGTCCGGTTCCCGCTCGGTGGCACGCCGAACCCGGTGCTCACCGGCATCCCCCGGGGCGAGGTGCGCAACGGTGGGGGGCTGGTGTTCGGCCCCGACGGGACGCTGTACGTGGGCACCGGCGACACCGGGAACCCGGCGCTCGCCGCCGACCCGGCGTCCCTGGCCGGCAAGGTGCTGGCCATCGACGTCTTCGGCCAGCCGGTCGGCGACGGCCCGGTGTTCACCCGCGGGCACACCGACGTCACCGCCCTCTGCGTGGGCGGCGACGAGCAGCTGTACGCCACCGACGACCTGGCCACCGGCCCGGATGAGTTCGACGCCCTCGCCGCCGGCGGCGACCACGGCCCGGGCGGGCGGTCGCCGGTGCTGGAGGTGCCCGAGGCCGAGGCGGGGCTGGGTGGCTGCGCCGTCTCCGGGCCCTACGTGTTCCTCGGCGCGCGCACCGGCGAGCAGGTGCTGGTGGTCGAGCTCGACGGTCGGCGCGACCCGGTCGCGGAGCCCGAGGGCTTCCTCACCGGCCAGTACGGCCGGCTGCGCACCGTGGTGATCGACCCGGCCGGGGCGCTGTGGATCACCACGTCCAACGAGGACGGCGCGGGCACCCCGGCGGACGACGACGACCGGGTGCTGCGGGTGCTACCGCCGTCTTCGGACGCCGACTCCCCGCTGTAGAGAAAGGACCCCGCTGCCCCCCGCCACTCGCAAGCTCGTAGCGGGTCCCTGCAGCGGGGCCTGACCGTCGCCCCCGGTCCTCGCTCCGCTCGGGCCGGGCCCCTGCGACGGGGCCGATGGGCGTCGGAGGAGCCGGTCGGCTCAGGACGTGTGGACGCGCTCCTCCAGCATCCGGCGCACCGTGGCGGCGTCGGCCTTGCCGCGCGTCGTCTTCATGACCGCCCCGACCAGCGCGCCGAGCGCCTGCACCTTGCCGCTCTGCACCTTCGCCACCACGTCGGGGGCGCCGGCGATCGCCGCCTCGACGGCGGCGACCAGCTCGTCGGACTCGCCCAGCACCGCCAGGCCCTGGGCCTCGACGACCTTCGCCGGGTCGCCCTCGCCGGCGAGCACCCGGTCGAGCACCTGCCGGGCCAGCTTGTCGTTGATCGTGCCCTCGGCGATCAACCCGGCCAGCTCGGCGACCTGCGCCGGGGTCACGGCCAGCTCGGCGAGCTCGCTGCCGGCCTCGTTGGCGCGCCGGGCGAGGTCACCCAGCCACCACTTGCGGGCGTCGGTGGGGCTCGCCCCCGCGGCGACGGTCTCCTCCACCAGGCCCAGGGCGCCGGCGTTGGCCAGCCAGGTCATCTCGTTGCCGGAGATGCCCCACTCCTGCTGCAGCCGGGACCGGCGGGCGGCCGGCAGCTCGGGCAGCCCGGCCTTCAGCCCGGCAATCCAGTCGGCATCGGCGGCGATCGGCACCAGGTCGGGCTCGGGGAAGTACCGGTAGTCGGTGGCCTCCTCCTTGCTGCGCCCGGCGGAGGTGGAGCCGGTGTCCTCGTGGAAGTGCCGGGTCTCCTGCACGATGCGCCCGCCGTCGTCCAGCCGGGCGGCCTGCCGGCGCATCTCGTAACGCACCGCGCGCTCGACCGAGCGCAGCGAGTTCACGTTCTTCGTCTCGGTGCGGGTGCCCCACTCGGCGGCGCCGGCCGGGTTGAGCGAGATGTTGACGTCGCAGCGCAGGCTGCCCTGCTCCATCCGCACGTCGGAGACGCCGAGGGCCTGGACGATCTCGCGCAGCTCGGTGACGTAGGCGCGGGCCACCTCGGGGGCCCTGGCCCCGGCGCCCGGGACGGGCCGGGTGACGATCTCGACCAGCGGGATGCCGGCGCGGTTGTAGTCGACCAGCGAGTGGTCGGCGCCGTGGATGCGCCCGGTGGCGCCACCGACGTGCAGGTTCTTGCCGGTGTCCTCCTCCAGGTGCACGCGCTCGATCTCCACCCGGTACGTCTCGCCGTCGACCTCGACGTCCAGGTGCCCGCCGACGCACAGCGGCTCGTCGTACTGGCTGGTCTGGAAGCCCTTGGGGATGTCGGGGTAGAAGTAGTTCTTGCGCGCGAAGCGGCACCACGGCGCGATCTCCGAGCCCAGCGCCAGGCCGATCTGGATCGTCGCGGCGACTGCAGCCTCATTGGCCACCGGCAGCGAGCCCGGCAACCCGAGGCAGACCGGGCAGGTCTGGGTGTTGGGCTCCGCACCGAAGGTGGTCGAGCAGCCGCAGAACATCTTCGAGGCGGTGCCCAGCTCGACGTGGGTCTCCAGCCCGATCACCGGCTCGTAGCGGGTGGTGACCTCGTCGAACTCGACGAGCCGATCAGTCGTCACGGGGTGTGTCCCTCCGAGGTGGGGTCCGGGCCGGGGCGCGACGGCGGCGGGGCGATGCGGCCGGTGAACCATGCGCCGACCCCGGTGAGCACGCCCAGGACGATGAAGACGGCGAACACGTTCCGGCCGGTGACCGCCCAGAGGACGGCGCCGGCGACGATGACGAAGACGGTGAGGCCCCAGGCGGCCTTCATCGCGCCGTTCATGCCGCGGCCGGAGTGGGGAGCTCGTCGAGCAACCGGTGGCCGCGGGCGGCGTCCTGCGCGGCCTCCAGCGCGGCGGCGACCCGGTAGCACCGGTCGTCGGCCAGCGCGGGCGCCATCACCTGCAGGCCGACAGGCAGCCCCTCGGACAGCCCGCAGGGCACCGAGATGGCCGGCACGCCGGCCAGGCTGGCCGGCAGGGTGCAGAGGTCGGCGGCGTACATGGCGATCGGGTCGTCGACCCGGGCACCGATCGGCCAGGCCACCGTCGGGCTGGTGGGGCTGACCAGCACGTCGACACCCCCGCCGTCGGCACCGCCGTAGGCGGCCGTGAAGTCGCGCGTGATCAGCGTGCGCACCTTCTGCGCCTGCCCGTAGTAGGCCTCGTAGTAGCCGCTGGACAGCGCGTAGGTGCCCAGGATGATGCGCCGCTTGACCTCCGGGCCGAAGCCCTGCTCCCGGGTGAGCGCCATCACCTCGTCGAGGTCGGCGCTGCCGTCGTCACCGACCCGCAGGCCGAACCGGACGCCGTCGAAGCGGGCCAGGTTGGACGATGCCTCGCTGGGCGCGATGAGGTAGTAGGCCGCCAGCGCCAGGTCGAAGGACGGGCAGGACACCGGCCGGACCTCCGCCCCCAGCTCGGTGAGCAGCGCGACCGCCGCCGCGACGCGCTCCAGCACGCCGGCGCCGTAGCCCTCCTGGTGCCCGTCGCCGCCGAGCTCGGTGACCACGCCGACCTTCAGCCCGGACAGGTCGCCGCGGGCGCCCTGGCGGGCCGCCGCGACCAACCCGGGAAGTGGCGCGTCGATGCTGGTCGAGTCGCGCGGGTCGTGACCGCCGATCGCCTCGTGCAGCAGCGCCGCGTCGAGCACCGTGCGGGCCATCGGGCCGGCCTGGTCGAGGCTGGAGGAGAACGCGATCAGCCCGTACCGGGAGACCGAGCCGTAGGTGGGCTTGTGGCCGACCAGCCCGGTGACCGCCGCCGGCTGGCGGATCGAGCCGCCGGTGTCGGTGCCGATCGCCCAGGGCGCCAGGTGCCCGGCGACCGCCGCGCTGGAGCCACCGGAGGAGCCGCCGGGGATCCGGTCGAGGTCCCAGGGGTTGCGGGTCGGGCGGTAGGCGGAGTTCTCGGTGGAGGAGCCCATCGCGAACTCGTCCATGTTGGTCTTGCCCAGCAGCACCGTGCCGGCCGCCTTGAGCCGCCCGGCGACGGTGGCGTCGTAGGGCGGGCGCCAGCCCTCGAGGATCTTCGAGCCACTGGTGGTGGGCACGCCCTCGGTGACCACCACGTCCTTGAGCGCGACCGGGATGCCGGCCAGCGGGCCGAGCTCGCCGCCGGCGGCCCGCGCGCGGTCCACCTCGGCGGCCGCGGCCAGCGCGGCATCGGGATCGACGTGCAGGTAGGCGCCCAGCCGGGCGTCGTCGGCGGCGATCCGGTCCAGGTGGGCGCGGGTGACCTCCACCGCGCTCACCTCGCCGGTCGACAGCGCCGACTGCAGAGCGGCGACGTCGAGCGTCGTCAGATCGGTGCTCATCGCTCCGGGGGTGCTCACGCTTCCTCCTGCAGGATCCGCGGCACGCGGAACCGGTCGTCCTCGGCTGCCGGGGCGCCGGCCAGCACCTGGTCGCGGGGCAGGCTCGGCGTGACGACGTCCGGGCGGAAGACGTTGGTCAGCGGAACGACGTGCGAGGTCGGGGGGACGTCGGCGACGGCCGCCTCGCCGACCCGGGCGACGGCGCCGAGGACGACGTCGAGCTGCCCGGCGAAGACGTCGAGCTCCTCGTCGGTCACCGCCAGGCGGGCCAGCCGCGCCAGGTGCTCGACGTCCGTGCGGGAGAGGTTGCTCATGCTGCGCTCGGACCCCATTCCGTCTGCCGGTCGGACCGGTCTCCAGTGCGCTCCACGACCAGCCACTCTACGGGGGCCGGAACGGCCCGCGACGCGCCCGGGGTTGGCCACGGAGGCCCTCGATGCGGGAAGCTGACCCCCGATCGACGGCGATCGCCCCGCACCCCGGACTCCCGGGGCCAGGCACAGGACGGCACCCCGGAGGGAACCGTGTCCTACCTCTTGCGGCTGGTCGTCCCCGACCGGCCCGGCATCCTCGGCGCGGTCGCCACCGCGCTCGGTGGCGCCGGCATCGACATCGTGTCCGTGGACGTCCTCGAGCGCGGCGGTGGTGTCGCCGTCGACGACGTGGTGGTGGAGCTGCCGCCCGACCGGGTCGCGGACAGCCTGATCACGGCCGTGATGACGGTGCCCGACGTGCGGGTGGAGTCGTTGCGGCCCTACGCCGGGCCGCTGGACACCCACCGCGAGCTGGTGCTGCTGGAGGCGCTCGCCCGGGCCGGGGCCGGCACCGCGAAGCTGCTGGCGGCCGAGCTGCCCCGGGTGTTCCACAGCGGCTGGGCGACCGTGCTGGCCCCGAAGGGAACCGGCGGGGCCGGCGTGCTGGCCACGTCCGACGCCGCGCCGACCTTCGACGGGGTGGCGCTGCCCTGGCTGCCGCTGGCCTCTCCCCTGCTGCTGCCCAGCGACGCCGAGTGGGTGCCGGAGCGGTGGCGGGAGCTGGCCGTGGAGATGATGGCCTCACCGCTGGACGACGCGGGCACGGCGGTGGTGGTGGGCCGCTCGGGCGGTCCGGCGTTCCGCCGGTCGGAGCTGCTGCGGTTCGCCCATCTCACCGGGATCGCCGCCACCGTCGGCCGGCTGCCACCCGCCTAGCTCTTCGCGGTCCCATCCGAACCGTCGCCGATGGTGGCGACCTCGCGGGCGGCATCAGGCCCCTGTTCCAGCAGCACGGCGAACCCGTCGTCGTCCAGGATCGGCGCCTTGACCGCAACCGCCTTGTCGTACTTGCTGCCCGGGTCGGCGCCGACCACGACGAAGCCGGTCTTCTTCGACACCGAGCCGGTGACCTTGCCGCCGCGTTGCTGGATGGCGGCGATCGCCTGGTCGCGGCTGAGATCGCGCAGCGACCCGGTGACCACGACGGTGACGCCGGTGAGCGGACCGGGGCCGGTATCGGACTCGGCATCGGCCATCCGGACGCCGGCCTGCCGCCACTTCTCGACCACGCCGAGGTGCCAGTCGACGGCGAACCAGTCGCGGACGGCGGCGGCGATGGTGGGGCCGACGCCCTCGGCGGCGGCCAGCTCCTCCTCAGTGGCGGCCCTCAGCCGGTCGATGGAGCGGAACTCGCGGGCCAGCGCCTGGGCGGCCGTCGGGCCGACGTGCCGGATGGACAGCCCGACCAGCACCCGCCACAGCGGGACGTCCTTGCGGGTCTGCAGGTTGGCGAGCAGCTTCTGCCCGTTGGCCGACAGGGTGCCGTCCTTCTTGGTGAAGAACGACGCATGCTGCAGCGCCTCGGCGTCGAGAGAGAAGACGTCGCCCTCGTCCTCCAGCAGGTGCGAGGACAGCAGGGCGACCGCAGCCTCGTAGCCGAGCACCTCGATGTCGAAGGCGCCGCGGCCGGCGACGTGGAAGACCCGCTCCCGCAGTTGCGCGGGGCAGGACCGGGCGTTGGGGCAGCGGATGTCGGCGTCGCCCTCCTTCTCCGGGCGCAGTTCGGTGCCGCACTCGGGGCAGTGCGTGGGGAACACGAACTCGCGCTCGTCGCCGGTGCGCGCCGCCACGACCGGGCCGAGCACCTCGGGGATGACGTCGCCGGCCTTGCGGATGACGACGGTGTCGCCGATGAGCACGCCCTTGCGCTTGACCTCGCTGGCGTTGTGCAGGGTGGCGAGCTGCACGGTGGAGCCGGCGACCTTGACCGGCTCCATGTAGGCGAAGGGCGTGACCCGGCCGGTGCGCCCGACGTTGACCCGGATGTCGTGCAGCTTGGTGGTCGCCTCCTCCGGCGGGTACTTGAAGGCGATCGCCCAGCGGGGGGCGCGGCTGGTCGACCCGAGCCGGCGCTGCAGCGCGACCTGGTCGATCTTGACCACGACGCCGTCGATCTCGTGCTCGACGGAGTGCCGCTGCTCGCGGTAGCGCTCGATGTAGGCCCACACCGCCTCGAGGTCGGGAACCACCTCGTAGCGGGTGCTCACCGGCAGGCCGAGAGCGGCCAGCTGCGCATAGGCCGCCGACTGGCGCTCGGGCTCGAAGCCCCGGCGGGCGCCGACGCCGTGCACGACCAACCGCAGCGGCCGGGTGGCGGTGACCTTCGGGTCCTTCTGGCGCAGCGAGCCGGCGGCGGCGTTGCGGGGGTTGGCGAAGGGCGCCTTGCCCGCCTCGACCTGGGCGGCGTTGACGTCGGCGAAGGCGGTGACCGGGAAGTAGACCTCGCCGCGCACCTCGACCAGGTCGGGGACGTCGTCGCCGGTCAGCTGCTGGGGGACGTCGGCCATGGTGCGGACGTTGGCGGTGACGTCCTCGCCGGTGACGCCGTCGCCGCGGGTGGCGGCGCGGACCAGCCGGCCGCGCTCGTAGACCAGGTCGATGGCCAGGCCGTCGACCTTGAGCTCGCAGAGGTAGCCGGCACCGGCGGCGCCGTCCCGGTCGGCGCGGGCGGCCCAGGCGGAGAGCTCGTCGGAGGAGAAGGCGTTGTCCAGGCTCTGCATCCGCTCCAGGTGCGTGACCGGGGCGAAGGTGGCGCCGAAGCCGCCGTTGACCTTCTGGCTGGGCGAGTCGGGGGTGACCAGCGCGGGGTGGGCCGCCTCGAGTACCTTCAGCCGGCCCATCAGCTCGTCGTACTGGCCGTCGCTGACCAGCGGCGCGTCCTGCACGTAGTAGGCGAAGGCATACCGGTCCAGCTCCTCGGCCAGGTCGCGGTGCCCGGTGCGGGCCTCGTCGGGGACCTGGGTGAGGTCCTCCCGGTCGACGGCCGCGGCCACCGACGGCTGGTTGGCCTGCTGCTCCACCTCTGCCTCGGTGCTCACCAGCGAACCGTAACCGGCGGCTACGACGACGACCCGCGCTGCGAGCCGCGGTCAGCCCGCGGGCGCGTCCGGGCCTGCCCCGCCCGCCCGTGGACTGCCTGGCGGGAGGCTGCGGCCGCGGTGACGCCGGTCAGGTGCGCGTTCTGCGGGGAGAAGCCGAAGGTGGCGCTCTCGACCCCTACGCCGCCATCGTCTCTCCCGCGGGCATAAGGCGGAGGCATCGCAGCGCGAGCAACAGTTCCTCGCGCACGGGCATTGCCTCCAACAGCGGCTCCACCCGGATGCCGACGCCGTTGCACGAGTTCTCGACCCGAGCTGGGACGGCGAGGACATCGAGTCCGCCCGGCGGTGTTTTTTGCCCTGCAGGCGGCTTCAGGGACGCAGCCCCGGACGCCGCACTCTAGGCTCTGCTCAAGCGCTCCGTCGGGAGTGACACGGCCGCCCGCTCTCAGGCGTGGCGCTACGGTGCCGGGCTGGATGTGAGCCGGCCGAGCACCCTGCATCGAGGGATGCACCGCGATGCCGGGCTGCATCAAGAAGCGTTATCCGTCCCGACCCGCTGCACTGGTCGCGTTGAGGGCCATCCAGCGGTGGAGTCGTGAACGCCGACGAAAGGCGCCGACGGGCGCTTACCTCTGTCCCCTGTGCCATGGGCAGTGGCACCTGACCTCCAAGTCACCGACGCAGTCCCCGCCGTGGCGAAGGAGGCGACAGCCCGAGTCGACCGACCCGTCGCCGCTCGCTATGGGGCAGGCGATGGTGGCTCGGCCGGCGCGAACGACTTCAGCGCTTCAACCTGGTCTTCAGTGAGGACCCACCGAAAGTTGACCGGCTTCGGATAAATCTCAGCTTGCGCCCACAGTTCGGTGCGAACGCTCGACGCCGTGCCAATCTGTCTGCCGCGCGCGAGCAGGTTGTCCCGCAGTCCCGTGGCATCGAAGAGGTAGACGCTGTCGATGCGCCATGGCCGCGTTCCGCCATGTGAACTCATCGCCGCGCTAGCCGGACCAGTCATCACGAGGTAGTCGTCCGGCATCGCCGGTGACGTCAGGTCGAGGATGC
This sequence comes from Modestobacter lapidis, assembly GCF_054780755.1. Lineage (NCBI taxonomy): Bacteria > Bacillati > Actinomycetota > Actinomycetes > Geodermatophilales > Geodermatophilaceae > Modestobacter > Modestobacter lapidis. The sequence continues at coordinate 71,423 of NZ_BAAGVS010000022.1, forward strand.
CCTCTCGCCGCAGGTACCACTTCACGTTGACCGATCGCCGCTGGAGTGGACCGGAGCGGAAGTAGCCGTCCAACGCGGCCGCCGACGCGGACTTCTCGAGTGCGATATCGAAGATCTCACCAGCGATCCACTCCCCCAGGTGGCCGGACGTCATCGGTCGCTGGATAAGCGCGGCGATCTCGCCGTCAATTCGATTGCGCTCCCCGAGCAGGTCCGCGATCCGCCGCAACGCCTCATGCTTCACGAGACCAGTCTGCGCCGCGGACGCTGTCGCCTCCGTCAGCGGACTGTCGCAGCGGCGCAGGAGGCCGCGCCGCGCACCCCCGCCCCTGTCCCATAGTGGGCCGCTCAGGGACACCCAAGGTCGCTGCCCGCGCGGCAGCCGCAGGGCGAGCATTGGCGGCCGGGCACCCGGCGAGCAGGTCGCTAGATCCTTGGGCCGATGACGATCTCGGATCCATCCGGGCGATACGTGCGCCATCGGCCGTCGGGTGGTCGTTCGACCCGGAACCCGTGGTGGACCTTGGTGTGGTGCCGTTCGCACAAGAGGCCGGAGTTCTCCAAGTTGGTCTCGCCGCCGAACAGCCAGTGCAGGAGATGGTGCACGTCGCACCACCAGTGCGGTGCTCCACAGCCGGCGAACACGCAGGTCCCGTCCCGCCGCACGACCGCCTTGCGAAGCCCCGGTGTGACCACGCGGTGATCGCGCCCCAGATCAAGCGGCACCCCCTCCGGGCCCATCACGATCCGGGAGATGCTGCCGTCGCAGGCCAGCCACCGGGCCCGCTCGGCGGAGATGCACGCTCCGAAGCCGGTGGCCGCAGCGCCGGCACCGGTGGCCGGGTCGGCGAAGTCATCGACGTCGAGGTTGAGGACCACATGCGGCTTCACCGTCCGCAGGAACGGCAGGTTCCCCGACGCCAGCTGGTTGTCACACAGCTGGACGAGCGCGTCGGCGTGCTGCTGCGCGCGGGTTCGGTCATCGCCCTTGGGCCGGTCGGCCTGCACGATCGACTCGATCGCCGCCTGCACCTTCTCCCCACCCACCGCGTCGAGGTCGAACCGGCCGGTAA
>NZ_BAAGVS010000023.1:0-72167 GCF_054780755.1 Modestobacter lapidis
ACCCAATGACCCGATCACGAATGACCAGACCAACGGGAATTGTTACTTGGCACTGACTTTCGGCACGCTGTTGAGTTCTCAAGGAGCGGACGCGCGAGGAACCAGACCCTGGAAGGTCGTCGTCTCCGGCGGCTTGACCCACGTTACGCCGTGCACGGCTCGCTGTCACACCCGGAGGTCTGACGGTGCGGCTCCCGGGCCTTTCGACCCGGTCTCGCTCGGCGCAGAAGGAAAGTTACGCGGCGGGGAGGGCCTCGTCAAACCGGTGCGGGGCCCGATCGGCCGTCGACCCGGCTGCGCGCCCCGGTGGCCGCAAGAACCTGCAGGTCAGCGCGATCCAGGGGATGCCGGGATGCGAGGCAGGTCACGCCCCGAGGCCCCGGGGACGGCGTCCCAGAGGCCCCACAAGACCGTTCCGGGGTGCTCAGAGACCGAGCAGCGACTCGATGCCGACGGTCAGACCCGGTCGGGAGGGAATCTCGCGGACCGCGAGCAGGACACCGGGCATGAAGGACGCCCGATCGTAGGAATCGTGCCGGAGCGTGAGCGTCTCCCCCGAGGACCCCATCAGGACCTCCTGGTGGGCGACGAGTCCGGCCAGCCGGACGGCGTGCACCGGGATCCCCTCGATGTCGGCTCCGCGGGCTCCGGGTAGCGAGTCCGCCTCCCGGGTGGCGTCCGGCGCGATCGGGATGCCGGCCGCCCGCCGCGCCGCGGCCACGAGGCGGGCGGTCCGGGCTGCGGTGCCGGAGGGGGCGTCGACCTTGGCCGGGTGGTGGAGCTCGACGATCTCCACCGAGGGGAAGAACCGCGCCGCCTCCTGGGCGAAGCGCATGAGCAGCACCGCACCGATGCCGAAGTTCGGCGCGATCAGCACACCGAGGTCGGGCTTGGGCTCCAGCCACTGGGCGATGGTGGCCAGCTTCTCCTCGTCGAAGCCCGTCGTCCCGACCACGCAGTGGATGTTCTGGTCGATGCAGAACCGGATGTTGTCCATGACGACGTCCGGCCGGGTGAAGTCCACGACCACCTGGGCGCCGGCGTCGGCGACGTTGAACAGCCACTCACCGTCGTCGACCATCGCGACCAGCTCGAGGTCCTCGGCGGCGTCGACCGCCCGGCACACCTCGGTGCCCATCCGGCCCCGGGCGCCGAGGACGCCCACCGAGACGAGCGGCGCCTCCCCGGGCGGGACGCTGGGGGGCTGTGGTGCGGCGGTCGGCGTGCTGGTGGTCATGCGGCGATGCTCACCAACGTGCGCGCCCGGCGCAAGGCGGCCTCCCTTCCGGGCGGTCCGGGAGGCACCGGGGTTCAGGTCCCGGCGGGAGGCCGGCGCCGGACGGCCAGGGCCCAGACCGCCAGGCCGGCGAGCACGCCGACGACGTCGGCCAGCCAGTCCGCGACCGAGGCGGTCCGGCCCACGGCATCGAGGCCCTGCACGACCTCGCTGCCGGCCGCGTAGAGCACCAGGAGGCCGGCCAGGACCGCGCGCCCCACCCCCGCCCAGCGGCCGGTGACCGCCAGCAGCAGGAACAGCGACGCGTGGACCACCTTGTCGATGCCGGGCGCGCTGTCGGGCACGTCGGACGGGGGCGCGAACAGCACCGCCAGGGAGACCAGGACGGCGACCGAGAACACGCCGCGGGACAGCGCCCCGTGTTGGCGCCACGGCGAGGCCGGCGGCCGGGGGGCGGACAGCCCGGGAGGCGGCGTCATGCCCGGCGGCCCCTCAGGCGGTCAGCCGGTCGAGGTCCCGGTCCCGGTAGGGACCGACCACGGCCAGGCAGACGTCCCGGGTCAGCAGGTCCGCGGCCACCGACCGGACCTGCTGCTCGTCCACCGCGTCGAGCAGACCGAGGACCTCCCGCACGGGGAGGTACTCCCCGTAGGAGAGCTCGCTCTTGCCGAGCCGGCTCATCCGGGACCCGGTGTCCTCCAGGCCGAGCACCATGCCGCCCTTCAGCTGCCCGCGCGCCCGGACGACCTCTTCGGTGGAGAGGCCGTGCGCGGCCACCCCGGCGAGTTCGGCCCGGACGATGCGCAGGACCTCCGGAACCCGCTTGGGCGAGCACCCGGCGTACACGGAGAAGCTGCCCGTGCCGGCGTAGTGCGTCAGCGCGGAGCCGACGCTGTACACCAGCCCGCGCTTCTCCCGGATCTCCTGGAACAGCCGGGAGCTCATCCCGCCGCCCACCGCGGCGTCGAGCACCGCGGCGGCGTACCGCCGGTCGTCGAGCCGGCCCATGCCGACGCTGCCCAGCAGCAGGTGGGTCTGCTCGGTCTTCCGGTGGATGAGCCCGGCCGGCCGGGCGGGCCGGACGAGGTCGACGTCGTCCCCCCGCCGCAGCGGCTCGGGGCGGCCCGGCCCGGTGAGCCGGTCGCCGAACGCGGCGGTGACCAGGTCGAGTACCTGGGAGTGGTCGACCCGGCCGGCGGCCGCCACGACGATCGAGGGGACGGCGTACCGGTCGCGGTACCAGCCGTCGACGTCATCCCGGCTCAGCGACTCGATCGACTCGACGGTACCCAGCACCGACCGGCCGAGTGGGGTGCTCCCGAAGAGCGTCTCGGCGAACAGGTCGTGCACCGCGTCGCTGGGCTCGTCGTCGCGCATGGCGATCTCCTCGAGCACCACCGTCCGCTCCGACTCGAGGTCGGGGGCGGTGTTCAGCGCATCGGTGACGAGGTCACCGAGCAGCGTCACCGCCAGCGGCAGGTCGCTGGCCAGCACGTTGGCGTAGTAGCAGGTGTGCTCCTTGGCGGTGAAGGCGTTCATCTCACCGCCCACGGCGTCCATCGCCGTGGCGATCTCCAGCGCCGAGCGGCTGCGGGTGCCCTTGAAGAGCAGGTGCTCCAGGAAGTGCGACGAGCCCGCGAGGGCCGGCGTCTCGTCCCGGGAGCCCACACCCACCCAGATGCCCACCGTCGCCGAGAGGACGCCGGGCATCGTCTCGGTCAGGACCCGGAGTCCGCCGGGCAGCTCGGTGCGCTCCACCCGGCCGCCGACCTCGTCGACGTCCAGCACCTGGATGCTGCCGACCGGGGCCGGGGCGGGTGCGTCGGCACCCGTCCCGGCCCCGGTGGTGGAGCGGCTGTCGAGCGTCGTCACGCCTCCGCGGGGGCGGTGTCGGCGTCGGCGGCGGCGTCGGCGGCCGGGGCGTCCGAGGACGCCTCGCCCTCGGCGACCGGGACCAGGCTGATCTTGCCGCGGGCGTCGATGTCGGTGATCTCGACCTGCAGCTTGTCACCGACGTTGGCGACGTCCTCGACCTTGGCGATCCGCTTGCCGCCGCCGAGCTTGCTGATGTGCACCAGGCCGTCCCGGCCCGGCAGCAGCGAGACGAAGGCGCCGAAGGCGGTGGTCTTCACGACCGTGCCCAGGAACCGTTCCCCCACCTTGGGCAGCGTGGGGTTGGCGATAGCGTTGATCCGGTCGACGGCGGCCTGGGCCGAGGGGCCGTCGGAGGCGCCGACGTAGATGGTGCCGTCGTCCTCGATGGTGATGTCCGCGCCGGTCTCGTCCTGGATCGCGTTGATCATCTGCCCCTTGGGGCCGATGACCGCGCCGATCTTGTCGACCGGGATGCGCACCGTGGTCACCCGGGGCGCGAACGGGCTCATCTCGTCGGGGCCGTCGATCGCCTCGAGCATGACGTCGAGGATGTGCAGCCGGGCCGCGCGGGCCTGGGTCAGCGCACCGGCCAGGACGTCGGAGGGGATGCCGTCGAGCTTCGTGTCCAGCTGGAGGGCCGTGACGAAGTCCTTGGTGCCGGCGACCTTGAAGTCCATGTCACCGAAGGCGTCCTCGGCGCCGAGGATGTCGGTCAGCGCGACGTACTCGGTCTTCCCGTCGACCTCGTCGGAAACCAGGCCCATGGCGATGCCGGCGACCGGCGCGCGCAGCGGCACACCGGCGTTGAGCAGGGCCAGCGTCGAGGCGCAGACCGAGCCCATCGAGGTGGAGCCGTTGGAGCCCAGCGCCTCGGAGACCTGCCGGATCGCGTAGGGGAACTCCTCGCGGTCGGGCAGCACGGGCAGCAGCGCCCGCTCGGCCAGCGCGCCGTGACCGATCTCGCGGCGCTTGGGCGAGCCCACCCGGCCGGTCTCACCGGTGGAGTACGGCGGGAAGTTGTAGTTGTGCATGTACCGCTTGCGGGTGATCGGGTTCAGCGTGTCCAGCTGCTGCTCCATGCGGAGCATGTTGAGCGTGGTGACGCCCATAATCTGGGTCTCGCCGCGCTCGAACAACGCCGAGCCGTGCACCCGCGGGAGCACCTCGACCTCCGCCGACAGCGGCCGGATGTCGGTGAGACCGCGGCCGTCGATGCGGATCTTGTCGCGCAGGATGCGCTGCCGGACGACCTTCTTGGTCACCGCACGGAAAGCCCCGGAGACCTCCTTCTCGCGGCCCTCGAACGCAGCCGAGAGCGCGGCCTTGACCTCGTCCTTGAGCGCGTCGGTGGCCTCCTCGCGCTCCTGCTTGCCGGCGATGGCCTGAACCACGGCCAGCTTCTCGGCGGCCTGGGCCTCGACCGCGGCGTAGACGTCGTCCTGGTAGTCCAGGAAGCGGGGGAAGTGCGCCTCGGGCTTGGCGGCCTTGCCGGCCAGCTCGGCCTGCGCCTGGCACAGCGCCTTGATGAACGGCTTGGCGGCCTCGAGGCCCTGGGCCACGACCTCCTCGGTCGGCGCGGGGGCACCGCCGGCGACCAGGGCGATCGTCTTCTCGGTGGCCTCGGCCTCGACCATCATGATCGCGACGTCACCGTCGGGCAGGACCCGGCCGGCCACGACCATGTCGAAGACGGCGTCCTCGAGCTCGGCGTGGGTCGGGAAGCCGATCCACTGGCCGTTGACCAGCGCCACCCGGGTGCCACCGACCGGGCCGGAGAACGGCAGGCCGGAGAGCTGGGTGGACGCGGATGCGGCGTTGATCGCGAGCACGTCGTAGACGTGGTCGGGGTCCAGCGACAGCACGGTGATGACGACCTGGACCTCGTTGCGCAGACCCTTGGCGAAGGTCGGGCGCAGCGGGCGGTCGATCAGCCGGCAGGTGAGGATCGCGTCCTCGGAGGGGCGGCCCTCGCGGCGGAAGAACGAGCCGGGGATCTTCCCGATCGCGTACATCCGCTCCTCGACGTCGACCGTCAGGGGGAAGAAGTCGAACTGCTCCTTGGGCTGGCGACCGGCGGTGGTGGCCGACAGCAGCGTGGTGTCGCCCATGGTGGCGACGACGGAGCCGGCGGCCTGCTTGGCCAGGCGACCGGTCTCGAAGGTGACCGTGCGGGCACCGAGTGCGCCGTTGTCGATCACCGCGGTGGCGGTGAAGACGCCGTCCTCGGCGTCGAAGTCGATCGGATCCGTGGTGGGTGCGGACATCGTGTCCTCTTCCTACGTCGCATGCGGCGACGTCCTCTTCGCGGCTGGGAGGCCGGCGGCGTCCGGGGCGACCGGTCTTCGATCGAAGCCCTCGGGGACGCGCTGTCCGCGCTCGTGCGCGGGTGCGTCCCGGGGGCCACTACCGAGGACCGGCCCTCGCGGGTGGCCGGAATCCCTGGCCGGTGGGCCCGTGCGGCGGGTTGCCGCACGAGAGAGGGGACCGTCCCGGCGTACCGGAGCGGTCCCCTCGGAGTGCTAGCGGCGCAAGCCGAGCCGCTCGATGAGCGAGCGGTACCGGTTGATGTCGGTCTTCGCCAGGTAGTTCAGCAGCCGCCTGCGGCGGCCGACCAGCAGGAGCAGGCCCCGCCGGCTGTGGTGGTCGTGCTTGTGCAGCTTGAGGTGCTCGGTCAGGTCACTGATCCGTCGGGTCAGCATCGCGACCTGCACCTCCGGCGAACCGGTGTCGCCCTCGACCGTCGCGTACTCGGTCATGATCTGCTTCTTCGTCGCGCTTTCAAGCGCCATGTGTTGCCTCCAGGGCAGGTCACGTGTGGCCCCCGGTCTGTGTCACGGGGGCAGCATGCACACACGTCGGTCACCCGACGCCACGAGCGAGGTTACACGGCCCGGTCAACGCCCTGTCGTGCCGAGTGGGGGCCGGAGGCCTCCGCGCAGGCGCGACGCAGCGGCTCAGCCCGGGAGGGGACGGCACCTGGTCGCGTTGCGACCCGAGAGGGTCGCAGTGTCAGAGACCGAGGGCCGCCCGGGTGTCCTGCACGTCCCGGGCCATCGCCTCGAGCAGTTCGGGAACTCCCGGGAAGGCGGCCATCCCGCGCAGCCGGACGGCGAACTCCACCCCGACGTGCTCGCCGTAGAGATCGCCGGAGAAGTCGAGCAGGTGCGCCTCCACGGTGCGCCGGCTGCCCGCGAAGGTGGGGTTGCTGCCCACCGAGATCGCCGCCGGGTGGCTGCTCCGGCTGGCGCCGGTGGTGTGGTCGCGCAGCACGAGCGCGCCGGCGTAGACGCCGTCGGCCGGGACGGCGGTGTACGGCGGGCTCTCCACGTTGGCCGTGGGGTACCCCAGCTCGCGGCCCCGGCGGTCGCCGCGCACCACGACGCCGTCGACGCGGTGCGGCCGGCCCAGCGCCATCGCCGCCGAGGCCATGTCACCGGCCGCGACACAGGCGCGGATGTAGGTCGAGGAGATGGTGACCTCCCCGTCGCCCACCAGGTCGGGAGCCTGCCCCACGCTGGTCAGGTCGACCCCTTCCACCGCGAAGCCGAACCGCCGGCCCTCGGCGGCCAGCGACTCGACGGTGCCGGTGGCCTTGTGCCCGTAGGTGAAGTTCCGCCCGACGACGACCTGCGCGGCGTGCAGGTGCTCGACGAGCACGGTGTGGGTGAACCCCTCCGGGGAGAGCCGGCTGAACTCGGGGGTGAACGGCAGCACGCACATCGCATCGACGCCGAGCCGGGCCACCAGCTCCGCCTTGCGGTCGGCGGAGGTGAGGATCGCCGGGTGCGAGCCGGGCCGGACCACCTCGGCCGGGTGCGGGTCGAAGGTGAGCAGCAGCGAGGGACGGCCCAGCGCACGCGCCCGGGCCACGGCGGTGCCGATCAGGTGCTGGTGCCCGCGGTGCACGCCGTCGTACATCCCCACGGTGACCACCGTGCGGCCGAGTTCGGCCGGTGTCGCCTCCAGGCCGCGCCAGCGCAGCACGCCGCTCCCCTCCCCCGGCTCGCGGCTCGTCCCACCCACCCGGGTCAGGAGTCGGGCGCGACGCGGTGCAGCCAGCCGTGGGTGTCGGGCAGCCGGCCGTGCTGGACGTCGAGCAGGTGGGCGCGGAGCTGCATGGTGAGCGGCCCGGGCTCGCCGTTCCCGATGGCGAAGTCGCCGGTGCGGGCCTTCACCGCCCCGACGGGGGTGATGACCGCGGCCGTGCCGCAGGCGAAGGTCTCGGTGATCGAGCCGTCGGCCACGCCGGACCGCCACTCGTCGACGCTGATCCGCCGCTCGGTGACCGGGTGCCCCAGCTCGCGGGCCACGGTGATCAGCGACTCGCGGGTGATGCCGGGCAGCAACGTGCCGGTGAGCTCGGGGGTGACCAGCTCGGCGTCCTCGCCGGAGCCGAGGACGAAGAACAGGTTCATCCCGCCCATCTCCTCGACGTAGCGCTTCTCCACCGCGTCCAGCCAGACCACCTGGTCGCAGCCCGCGGCGATCGCCTGCTCCTGGGCCAGCAGGCTGGCGGCGTAGTTGCCGGCGCACTTGACGTCGCCGGTGCCACCGGGCGCGGCCCGGATGTAGTCCTCGGACAGGTAGACCGAGACCGGGTGCACCCCACGCGGGAAGTACGCGCCGGCGGGGCTGGCGATCACGATGAACAGGTACTCGTGAGCCGGCCGGACGCCCAGGAACGGCTCGGTGGCCAGCATGTACGGCCGGATGTACAGCGTCTGGTCTGGTCCGGTGGGCACCCAGTCACGGTCGGCGTCCACGAGGGCGTCGACGGCGGCGATGAACGACTCTTCGGGCACCGGGGGCATCGCCAGCCGGGCCGCGCCCCGGGCGAACCGGGCGGCGTTCGACTCCGGCCGGAAGGTGGCCACCGTGCCGTCGGGCTGGGCGTAGGCCTTGAGCCCCTCGAAGATCGACTGGGCGTAGTGCAGGGCCGCGGCGCTGGGGTCCAGCTGCAGCGGAGCGTAGGCGGCCAACCGGGCATCGCACCAGCCCTGCCCCGCGCGGTGGCGGGCGATGAACATCGAGTCGGTGAAGTACCGGCCGAAGCCCGGGTCCTCCAGCACCTGGGCGCGCTCGGTGACCGGGCGGCGGGCCATGTCCTCCACGACCAGCGGTACACCCTCGGAGAACTCCCGCGGGGACGTACGGCTGTCGGCGAGCGTGTCGGTCATGGCTCCCACCTGCTGGTGCTCGTGCTGGCGCGGCGCCCGACGGTTGCCGGGCCGCCCGGCCACCCTAGCCCGCGCCCGGGCGGGCACCCCGGGCGCGGGCGCGGGTCCTCACCCCTTCGCGCCCTGCGGGCCGGCCGACTCGATGACCTCGTAGCTCCACAGGTGGTTCTGCGAACGCTCGGCCGCCGGGGCGAGCGTGTCGCCGCCCCCGTCGTGCGCCCGGTCGAACTCCTGGCTGGACTGCCAGGAGTCGTAGGCCTCCTCGCTGCTCCACCTCGTGTAGACAAGGTAGGAGTCGGTGCCCTCGACCGGGCGCAGCAGCTCGAACCACTCGAACCCCGGGGTGCTCTCCACGGCCCCGGCGCGGCCCTTGAACCGCTCCTCGAAGCGGGCCCGCTTGTCCTCCGGCATGGTCACGACGTTGATCTTCACGACGCTCATGGCAGGCATCCTGCCCAGCCGCGGCCGGTGTGACACGCCAGGTGCGGGAGACTGGACCGGTGACCGAACTGCGCCGCACCGCCGACGTCGGCATCGCCCGGCTGGATGTCGACCGGGCGGCCCGCACCGGCACCCCGGAGGTCGTCTACGCCGCGGGCAAGACCCCCGAGCAGACGGTCACCTGCCTGGCCGGGTTGCTCGACGCCGGGGCGGGGCCGGGTGGTGGGGCCTTTGCCTGGGCGACCCGCGTCGACGCACCCACGGCCGCCGCGGTGCGCGCCCGCTGGCCCGAGGCGGGGGTCGACGAGGCAGCCCGGATCGCGTGGGTCGGCGAACTGCCGGCACCGGTCGGCCGGGTGCTGGTGCTCACCGCCGGCACCTCCGACGGCCCGGTGGCGGCGGAGGTGGCGGCCACGCTGGCCGCCAGCGGCGTGGGCTGCGCCCGGGTGGACGACGTCGGGGTGGCCGGGGTGCACCGGGTGCTGGCCGTCGCCGACGACCTCGCCGCCTGCGATGCCGTGGTGGTGGTCGCCGGGATGGACGGGGCGCTGCCGAGCGTGGTCGCCGGCCTCACCGACCGGCTGGTGGTCGCCGTCCCCACCTCGGTCGGGTACGGCGCGGCGTTCGACGGCCTGGCCGCGCTGCTGACCATGCTCACCGCCTGCGCGCCGGGCGTGCTGGTGGTCAACATCGACAACGGCTTCGGCGCCGGTGTGGCCGCGGCGCGGATCGTGCACACGCTGCGGCACGGCGACCGGCCCCGGGATCAGCGGTAGCGGACCGGGTCGGGCAGGAGCTCGTTCATCGATCCGGAGCGGAAGCCGCGGGGGTCCAGCTCCACGAGGTCGAAGCCGGCGGCGTCGCGGACCCGGGCCAGCACCTCCGGCCGGCCCGCCAGCTCGGCCACCAGCACGGCGTCGACCTCCACCCGGGCCGTGTCCCGTCCGCGCACGGCGCCGAGATCGCGCACCCGGAGGTCGCGCGCGGTCAGCCCGGCGGCGGCCAGCGCGCCGCGCAGCGCGGTTTCCGCCGTCTCCACCCGGGCCAGCCGCTCGGCCGAGACCGGCACGCCATAGGCGATCCGGCTGGCCAGGCAGGCGGCGGCCGGCTTGTCGGCCAGCGGCAGCTCCCAGCGGTGGGCGGCGGCGCGGACGTCGTCCTTGGTCAGGCCGGCGCGGGCCAGGGGCGCCCATGCGCCGCGCTCGGTGGCGGCGCGGATGCCGGGGCGGAAGCCGGCCCGCACGTCGTCGGCGTTGGTCCCGGTCACGACGTCGGCGATGCCGAGCCGGGCGGCGATCGGGGTCAGCACGTCGACCAGCTCGGCCTTGCAGAAGAAGCAGCGGTCGCCGGCGTTGGCCACGTAGCCCTCGCGGGACAGCTCGTCGGTGCGCGGCTGCTCGTGCCGCACACCGAGGGACCGGGCGAACCCGGCGGCGGCGGTCCGCTCGGCAGCCGGCAGGCTGGGCGACAGCGCCGTGGCGGCCACCACCCGTCCGGCGCCGAGGGCGCGCACCGCCGCGGCCAGCACGACACCGGAGTCGACTCCTCCGGAGAAGGCGACCAGCACGCCCGGGAGGGCGACGAGGTCGGCGTGCAGCGCGGCGAGCCGGTCGTCCAGGGCCGTCATGCGGTCCACGGTGTCACCCCGCGCTCCCGGGCGGGAAGCCGACCGCCACCCGGGCGATCCGACCGCTGTCCTCGATCAGGGCGACCAGCCGCTCCCCGGGGCCGACGGCGGCGTGCAGGCCGGCCGCGCCGGTCGCCGGCACCCGCTGGCCGTGGCCCAGCGCGACCGCCTCCTCCGCGGACAGCTCGCGGGCCGGGAACACCCGGCGGGCCGCCTCGGTGAGCGACAGCACGCCCGGGCCGGCACCCGGGCCGGCCAGGGCGGCCGCGGCCTCCTCGACCGGCCGGGCGTCGTCGGTGGCGAACGGCCCGGAGGAGGTCCGGCGCAGCGCGGTCAGGTGGCCGCCGACGCCGAGGGCCGCACCGACGTCGCGGGCGATCGCCCGGATGTAGGTGCCGGTACTGCAGCAGACGGTGACGTCGACGTCGACCAGGTCGGGCGTAGCGCGCCGCACCCGGTGCACGTCGATCCGGTGCACGGTGACCGAGCGGGCAGCGAGCTCGAACTCCTCACCCGCGCGCACCCGGTCGTAGGAACGGCGGCCGTCGACCTTGACCGCGCTGACCGAGGACGGCACCTGCTGCAGCGCGCCCACCTGACCGGCCAGCGCCGCGCGGACGTCGTCGTCGGTCACCCCGGCCGCCGAGGTGGTGCCGGTGACCTCACCCTCCTGGTCGTCGGTGACGGTGGTCCGGCCGAGCCGGACGGTGGCGTCGTAGGTCTTGTCCGAACCGCTGAGGTGGCCGAGCAGCCGGGTGGCCGCGCCGACGCCGAGGACCAGCAGCCCGGTCGCCATCGGATCGAGCGTGCCGGCGTGCCCCACCTTGCGGACCGAGAGGACCCGGCGCGCGCGGGCGACGACGTCGTGGGACGTCATGCCGCCGGGCTTGTCGACCAGGAGCAGGGACGGCGGGACGTCGGCGTCGGGCTTCTTCGGACTCACCTCCCGTCCTCGCCAGCGTTCGCCGGCCGGCTTCGCCGGGCTGCTGTGCTCCTCGGTTCGCTCGCGGGCTCGCTCACCCGTCCTCCTCGCTGGCGCTCGTCGGCCGGCTTCGCCGGGCTGCTGTGCTCCTCCGTTCGCTCGCGGGCTCGCTCACCCGTCCTCCTCGCTGGCGCTCGTCGGCCGGCTCCGCCGGGCTGCTGTGCTCCTCGGTTCGCTCGCGGGCTCGCTCACCCGTCCTCCTCGCTGGCGCTCGTCGGCCGGCTTCGCCGGGCTGCTGTGCTCCTCCGTTCGCTCGCGGGCTCGCTCACGTGCCCACCGTCCCAGGTGCGCTCAGCCAGCGGTCCCCCGCCACCCGGACGCCCACCGCGACCAGCCGCAGCACGATGAACAGGGTCAGCCCGGTCCACACCCCGGCCAGGCCCCAGTCGAGCCAGCCGGACAGCAGCGACAGCGGCACGAAACCCAGCAGGGCCGCGCCGAGGGTGACGGTGCGCAGGTAGGCGACGTCGCCGGCGCCCATGAGCACGCCGTCCAGCGCGAACACGACCCCGGCCAGCGGCTGCATGAGCGCGAGGAACCACCAGACGACGGCGGCCTGGGCGAGGACGGCGGGGTCGTCGGTGAACAGCGGCGGCAGCAGCGGCCGCAGGGCCAGCAGCGCGAGGGCGACCACGACCCCGGTGCCCAGGCCCCACAGAGTGACCCGGCGGGCGGTGCGGCGGGCATCGCCGGGGCGGCCGGCGCCCAGCGCGTGGCCGACCAGGGTCTGCGCGGCGATGGCGTAGGCGTCGAGCACGAGCGCGAGGAACAGCCACAGTTGCAGCGCGATCTGGTGGGCGCCCAGCGGGGCGGCGCCGGAGCGGGCCACCACGGCGGCGGCCGCGGCGAAGGCGAACTGCAGCACCGCCGCCCGCACCAGCAGGTCGCGGCCCAGCACCAGGTGGGCCCGCAGCGCCGAGGCCCGGGGCCGCCAGTCGATGCCGAGCCGGCGGAGCTCCCGGCCGAGGGCGAGCCCGAAGGAGGTCGCGGACACCGCCTGGCCGATGACGTTGGCCACCGCGGAGCCGACCAGGCCCAGCCCGGCCGGGTACACGAGCAGCGGGCACAGCACCAGGCTGACCAGGCTGCCGGCCAGCACGTACCGGACCGGGCGGTGGAGCTCCTGCACCCCGCGCAGCCAGCCGTTGCCGGCCAGGGCGAGCAGCAGGAGGGGCAGCCCGAGGCTGGCGACTCGCAGCCACTGCTCGGCGGCGTCGGCGACGGGGCCGGCCCCGCCGGCCAGCAGCCGGGTCAGCGGGCCGGCCAGCACCTGGAACACCAGCGCCAGGAGCACGCCGAGACCGAGGGCCAGCCAGGTGGCCTGGACGCCCTCGGCGACCGCGCCGGCGCGGTCACCGGCTCCGGACCGGCGGGCGGCCCGTGCGGTCGTGCCGTAGGCGAGGAAGTTCAGCAGCGCCGCGGCGTACGCCAGCAGTCCGCCACCGATCGCGAGCCCGCCGAGCGACACGGTGCCGAGGTTGCCGATGACGGCGGTGTCGACGAGCAGGTACAGCGGCTCGGCCGCGAGGACGACCAACGCCGGCGCGGCCAGCGCCGGGATCGACGGAGCTGAGCTGATCGCGACCCTTCGGGCCGCACCGCGGCCACGAGCCATCACCGATTTCCGATGAGCCGTTGCCGTCGTTCCCGGCGGAGACCCTCCGGGCCTCGCACCGGAGCCGCCGAGCTCGCAGGCTCGCTGATTGGCGGGCTCAGTTCGAGGACCCCGTCGCGAGCATGCCCCGCAGGGCGGCGATGGTGCCGGGAAGGTCCAGCCGGGAGGTGTAGCCGGCGGCCTGACGGTGCCCACCGCCGCCGAGCTCGATCGCGACGTGCGAGACGTCGGTGGCTCCCCGGGAACGGAGGGACACCACCCAGCTGCCGTCGTCCTGCCCCTTGAGGACGCACGCGACGTCGGCCTCCCGGGTGGCGCGGATCACGTCGACGAGCGCCTCGAGCTGGTCGCCGGCCAGACCGTGGTCCCGCGCCTCCGCGACGGTGGCCCAGGTCCAGACGAGCCCGGCGCCGACCTCGGTCTCGAGGCACGCCCGGCCGGCAACCAGGGACAGCAGCGGCAGCCGGCCGAACGGGGCGGTGTCGAACAGCCGCTGGCTGATCGTGGCGTGGTCGATGCCCGTGCCCAGCAGCCGGGCGGCGAGCTCGTGCGTGCCCGGCGCGGTGTTGCCGAAGCGGAAGGAGCCGGTGTCGGCGGCCAGGCCGGCGTACAGGCAGGTGGCGAGGTCGTCGTCCCACGCGACGCCGAGTCCGTCGAGCAGTTCGGCCACCAGCACGACGGTGGCCGCGGCGCCGGGGTCGACGAGCCGGACGGTGCCGAACCCCGGGTTGCTGGCGTGGTGGTCGACGACGAGGGACGTGCCGGCGGAGTGGAGGAGCCCGGCGAGGTCGCCCAACCGACCGGTCGAGGAGGCGTCGAGGCTGACGAAGACCTCGGGCGCCGTCGGGATCTGGTCCGAGGGCACGAGGGCGCCGGCGCCGGGCAGCCAGCTCAGCGACTCGGGGAGCACGAACGGCGCCGGGAAGGTCGCCACCACGCGGGCTCCCCGCCGACGGAGCCCCTCGGCCAGCGCGAGGGTGCTGCCGAGGGCGTCGGCGTCGGGCTGCACGTGGCCGGACAGCACCACGGTCGCCCCCGCGGACGCGGCCGTGTCGAGGAGCTCGATCGCGGTGGTCAGGGAGGCCCCGGTGACGGTGGTCACCGCGGTCAGGTGCCGGGGCCGGGGTCGGCCACCGGGGAGGCGTCGGACTCCTCGGTCACCTGGCCGCCACCGACCGGGATGGCCGGGCCGCCGTCGTCGGGCTCGTCCTCGGCGATGCTGCCGGTCTCGCCGATCTGCCCGCGTCTACCACCCATGGTGGGGTCCCCGGCCGGATCGGGAGCCGACCGGCCGCCGAAGGCGGCGCCCTCGGCGGAGGCGGCACGGTCGTACGGGTCCGGGTCGACGGCCTCGGTCATGGGGTGCTCCTGGTGGGCTCGGCCTGCGTGGACGTGGGGAGCCCGTCCCCGGACAGGACGTCGCGGTCGAGGCCGTCCCGCTCGGAGGTGGGCGCCGGGTCGGCGCCCCGGAGGTCGTCGTCGGCGGCGGTCTCGTCGGTGTCGTCGGTGTCGTCGGCCTCGACCGGATGGCGGTACGGGTCGGCGTCGCCGGCGTACTGGGCGCCCTCCCGGGCCCGGGCCAGCTCTGCATCGGCGTGCCGGACCCGCTCCAACGCGATCTCCAGCTCCCGGGCGGTGTCCGGGACGATGTCGGCGACGAAGGCGAGCGTCGGGACGAACTTGATGCCGGTCTGCTTGCCCACCGTGGACCGGAGGACGCCGGTGGCACTGGCCAGGGCGCGGGCGGAGTCGGCGACCTCGGTCTCGTCGCCGTAGACGGTGTAGAAGACCGTGGCCTCACGCAGGTCGCTGGTCACCCGGGCGTCGGTGATGGTCACCATGCCCAGCCGCGGGTCCTTGATCTGCATCTCGATGGTGGCGGAGACGATCTGGCGGATGCGCACCGCCAGTCGGCGTGCCCGTGCCGGGTCGGCCATCGGTCGGTCCTCCTGTGCTCGGCGCGGGCGTCCGGTGGGGCGCCGGCGCGGGATGGACGGCACCGGCCGGGGCCCTGGTCCAGGGCCCCGGCCAGCTACACACGGCCCCCTCGCAGGGGCCCTCCGCGAGCTTGCGAGCGGTGGGAGGGCGAGGGGGTCCTTCCTCATTCGTCGGAGTCGGACACGAGCTGCCGGTGGGTCGACAGCAGCGTCACCTCCGGCCGCTCGGCCAGCAACCGCTCGCAGGCGTCGAGGACCTCGGTCGCCTGCCCCGCATCGCCGGCCACCGTCGCCACGCCGACCTGCACGCGGCGGTGCAGGTCGTTGCCCTCCACCTCCGCGGCGGCGACGGCGTAGCGGCGCCGCAGGTCGGCCAGGATCGGCCGGACCACGGCGCGCTTTGCCTTGAGCGAGTGGACGTCGCCCAGCAGCAGATCGGCGCTGAGCGTGCCGGTGAACATCCGGCTCCCTCCGACCTGCCGCTGGGGACGTCGTGCTGGAACATCCTCGCCGCCCCACCACTCGCACCCGGAGCGGGCCCCTTCGCAGGGGCCCGCTGCGAGCTCGCGAGCAGTGGGGGGCGAAGGGGTCCTTCTACTCTCGCGGCTTCTCGCGCAGCTCGAACGTCTGGATCACGTCGTCGACCTTGATGTCGTTGAACGACCCGAGGCCGATGCCGCACTCGTAGCCCTCGCGGACCTCGGTCGCGTCGTCCTTGAAGCGGCGCAGCGAGTCGACCGACAGGTTGTCGGCGACCACGGCGCCGTCGCGGACCAGGCGCGCCTTGGAGTTGCGCACGATCGTCCCGCTGCGGACCAGCGAACCGGCGACGTTGCCGATCTTGGGCACCCGGAAGACCTCGCGGACCTCCGCCGTGCCGAGCTGGACCTCCTCGTAGACGGGCTTGAGCATCCCCTTGAGCGCGGCCTCGATCTCCTCGATGGCCTGGTAGATGACCGTGTAGTACCGGACGTCCACCCCCTCGCGGTTGGCCAGCTCGGTGGCCTGCCCTTCGGCCCGGACGTTGAAGCCCAGGACGATGACGTCGTCGGCCAGCGCGAGGTCGATGTCGCTCTTGGTGATGCCACCGACGCCGCGGTGGATGACCCGCAGCGAGATGTCGTCGCTCACCTCGATCTTCATCAGCGCCTCTTCGAGCGCCTCGACGGTGCCCGAGTTGTCACCCTTGATGATCAGGTTGAGCTGACGGGTCTCGCGGAGCGCCGCGTCGAGGTCCTCCAGGCTGATCCGCTTGCGCATGGAGGCGTTCTGCGCGTTGCGGATGCGGGCCTGGCGGCGGTCGGCGATCTGCCGGGCGACGCGGTCCTCGTCGACGACGAGGAACGTGTCACCGGCCCGCGGCACGGAGGTCAGGCCGACGACCTGCACCGGCCGCGACGGCAGGGCCTCCTTGAGCTTGGTGCCGTGCTCGTCGAGCAGCGACCGGACGCGCCCGTAGGCGTCACCGGCCACGATCGAGTCGCCCTGGCGCAGGGTGCCGCGCTGGACCAGCACGGTCGCCACCGGGCCCCGGCCCTTGTCCAGCTTGCCCTCGATGACCACACCCTGGGGGTCCTGCTCGGTGTTGGCGCGCAGGTCCAGGGAGGCGTCCGCGGTCAGCAGGATCGCCGTCGTGAGCTCGTCGAGGCCCTGCCGGGTGGTGGCGGAGACGTCGACGAACATCGTGTCGCCGCCGTACTCCTCGGCCACCAGGCCGTACTCGGTGAGCTGCTGACGGATCTTGGCGGGGTTGGCCCCCTCCTTGTCGATCTTGTTGACCGCGACCACGATCGGCACCTCGGCGGCCTGGGCGTGGTTGAGCGCCTCGACCGTCTGCGGCATGACGCCGTCGTCGGCGGCGACCACGAGCACCACGATGTCGGTGACCTTCGCCCCGCGGGCACGCATTGCGGTGAACGACTCGTGACCCGGGGTGTCGATGAAGGTGATCGGCCGCTCGTTGTGCTCCAGCTCGGTGACGATCTGGTAGGCGCCGATGTGCTGGGTGATGCCGCCGGCCTCCTTCGAGACCACGTTCGTGTGGCGCAGCGCGTCCAGCAGCTTGGTCTTTCCGTGGTCGACGTGACCCATGACGGTCACGACCGGCGGACGGATGTCCCAGTCGCCTTCCTCGCCCTCCTCGTCACCGAAGGTGAGATCGAACGTCTCGAGCAGCTCGCGATCCTCGTCCTCCGGGCTGACGACCTGGATGACCCAGCCGATCTCGGAGCCGAGGAGCTGCAACGTGTCGTCGTTGACCGACTGCGTCGCGGTGACCATCTCGCCCAGGTGGAACAGGGCGGTGACCAGCGCGGCCGGCTGGGCGTTGATCCGCTCGGCCAGGTCGGTCAGCGAGGCGCCACGGGGAAGCCGGACGGTCTGCCCGTTGCCCCGGGGCAGCTGGACGCCGCCCATGGAGGGCGCCGCCATGGAGTCGAACTCCTGACGCCGCTGCTTCTTGCTCTTGCGCCCGCGGACCGGACCGCGACCACCGGGCCGCCCGAAGGCGCCCGCGGTTCCGGCACCCGAGCCACCACGGCCGCGACCACGGCCACCGCCGCCGCCACCGGGCCGGAAACCACCGGCCGGGGCGCCGCCGCCACCACCGGGGCCGCCGGCGCCGCCGCCGGGACGGAAACCGCCACCGCCACCGGGGCCACCGGGGCCACCGGGGCGGCCACGACCGGCCGGGGCGCCACCGGGGCGACCGCCGGGGCCGGACGGGCGTCCGGGCATCATGCCCGGGCTCGGGCGCTGCGGCATCATGCCCGGGTTGGGACGCGGCCCACCGGGACCGGCCGCCGGACGGGGACCGCCGGGACCGGCCGAGGGGCGCGGCCCGCCGGGACCGGGACGCGGGCCGCCGGCACCCGGAGCGGGACGGGGACCGCCCTGCCCCGGTGCACCCTGACCGGGTACGCCCTGGCCGGGAGCACCGGCACCGGGCGCAGCCGGACGACCGGGCGCGGCCGGGCGGGGTGCGCTGCTGAAGGGGTTGTTGCCCGGACGCGGCGCCGGACGAGGGCCGGGCCGCGGGCCGGCCGCGGCGGGACGCGCCGCACCGGGGGTCGGTGCGGCCGGACGGGCACCCTGCGGCGGAGCCGCCGGGGGCTGCTGCGGCGGAGCCGCCGGGGGCTGCTGGGCCGGAGCGGGCGGCTGCTGCGCCGGAGCGGTCGGCTGCTGCGCAGCAGGCTGCTGCGGAGCGGGACGCGGCCCGGGCCGCGGGCCGGGTGCCGGAGCCACCGGGGCGGACGCCGCCGGGGACTGCTGCACCGGGGGTGCGACCGGCGCCGCCGGCGCCTGCGGAGCCGGGCTGGGCGCAACCGGCGCCGAGGCGACCGGGGCGGGCGTGGGGGCCGCGGGCTGCGGCGCCGGCGCGGACGGACGGGGGCCGGGTCGGGGGCCGGACGCGCCGTTGCCCCCACCACCGGAGCCGGAGTACGCCTCACGCAGCCGCCGGGCCACGGGGGCCTCGACGGTGGACGAGGCGGACTTCACGAACTCGCCCTGCTCCTTGAGCTTGGCGAGCACTGTCTTGCTGTCGATACCGAGCTCTTTCGCGAGCTCGTGTACGCGGGCCTTGCCTGGCACGGGTCTCCTCTTGGTGAGGCCGGCGGCTGGCCCGCTCGACCCCTAAGTCAGTGGTACATGGTCATCGTGACGACTTCACAGGTGGCTCATCCGAGGACGTCCTGCTCTCGACGTGCGGACCGGCCGGGTGCCGGTCCGTCGGTGGTCCTGCCATGGTGCGCCCGCCGGGGTGCACCCCGGCAACCGGTCGGGTGACCTGTTGCGCGACGTGCTCCTCCAGCGGACCGGTCTCCAGCGGCGTGCTGCACCGCAGCGCGCGCGGGAAGGCCCGCCGCCGGACCGCTGCGCGCAGGCACTCCGCGGTGGGGTGCAGTGACGCACCCCGACCGGGGAGCCGCCGCCCGGGATCCGGGGTCAACCCGGAGTTCCGCACGACGACCCGCAGCAGTTCGGTGACCGGAGCGCGTCCCCGGCACCCCACACAGGTGCGGACCGGGGTCGACGGGTCGGCCATCGTGAAGTCTAGCGCGCCGTCGAGCCGGGATGTTCCGCGCGCCGCGCAGGCGGTCGCGCACCGCCCGACGGGACGCGGCCGGGCGGCCGCGCGCCGGAACGCAGCGGCGCCCGCCCGACACCCGGCGACGCCGGGCCCTCGGCGCCATCGGGCTGCGCATCGCTGCGGATGTCGATCCGGCAGCCGGTGAGCCGGGCCGCCAGCCGGGCGTTCTGCCCCTCCTTGCCGATGGCGAGGGAGAGCTGGTAGTCGGGCACGACGACCTGCACGGCCCGGGCGGCGGGGTCGACCACCCGGGCGCTGGTCACCCGGGCCGGGGAGAGCGCCGAGGCGACGAACGAGGCGTCGTCGTCCGACCAGTCGACGATGTCGATCTTCTCGCCGTGCAGGTCGCTCATCACGTTGCGCACCCGCTGGCCCATCGGCCCGATGCAGGCGCCCTTGGCGTTGAGCCCGGGCACCGAGGTGCGGACGGCGATCTTCGACCGGTGTCCCGCCTCGCGGGCCACGGCCATGATCTCCACGCTGCCGTCGGCGACCTCGGGCGCCTCCAGCGCGAACAGCTTGCGCACCAGGTTCGGGTGCGTCCGGGACAAGGTGACCTGGGGTCCACGGAACGTGCGCGCCACCGAGACCACGTAGGCCTTGATCCGGCTGCCGTGCTTGTAGTCCTCGCCGGGGACCTGCTCGGTCGGCGGCAGGTTCGCCTCCACCTTGCCGATGTCGACCAGCACCATGCCCTGGATGTTGCGGCGGTCGTGCGCCTGCACGATGCCGCTGACGATGTCGCCCTCCTTACCGGCGTACTCGCCGAAGGTCTGCTCGTGCTCGGCGTCCCGCAGCCGCTGGATGATGACCTGCTTGGCGGTGCTGGCCGCGATCCGGCCGAAGTCGCGGGGGGTGTCGTCCCATTCGTGCACGACCTCGCCGTCGGGGCCGAGCTCCTGGGCCAGCACGGCGACCTCACCGCTCTTGCGGTCCACGTGCACGCGCACGTGCTTGGCGGCCCCCTCGGCGTGCCGGTAGGCGGTCACCAGGGCGGTCTCGATCGCCTGGAGCACGGTGTCCGCGGGGATGCCCTTCTCCCGCTCGACCGCCTTCAGTGCGGTCACGTCGATGTTCACTGCTCTCCTCCGGACCCGGTCGGGTGGCGCTGGTCCAGCGCCACCTCGTCCAGCTCGTCGATCTCGTCTGTGTCGATCTCGTCTGGGTGGATCTCGTCCTCGCCGGTGTCGTCGTCCGGCTCGTCGTCGGCGGGCCCGGTGACGACCAGGCCGGCATCCCGGTGCCCGGCCGGGCGGCTGAACTCCACCTGCACCCGGCCCTCACCCAGCTCTGCCCAGGGCACGGCGCGCTCGCCGACGGTGCGGCGCACCTGACCCTTCTTCGTGCCACCCTTCTCCACCGCGAGGACGACGCCGTCGTCGGTGACCCGCAGCAGCCGCGAGGTCACCTGCTCGCGGGCCGTCTCGGGCCCGACCTCCACGGTGACCAGGCGGCCGGCGTTGCGCCGCCAGTGGCGGGGCGCCGTCAGCGGGCGGTCCACCCCGGGGCTGGTGACCTCCAGCACGAAGGGCGCCCGGCCGGCGTCCTGCTCGTCGGCGTCGAGCACCTCGGAGACCGCCCGGCTGACCTCGGCGACGTCGTCGAGGCTGGTGCCCTCGTCCCGGTCGATGACGACCCGGACCACCGAGCGCTGGCCGGCCGCGCGGACGACCAGCTCCTCGAGGTCGTACCCGGCGGCGGTGACCACCGGCTCGACCGCGGCAGTGAGCCGGTCGGTGGTGCGGTCGGCGGCGGATGGTCCTCGGCTGGACACGGGCTGCCTCCTCGCTGTGCGCGTTGCTGTGCAGTCTGGTCGCCCGGACCGGCACGGGAGGCCGGAGCGACCCGGCGGTCTGCCGGCTCCGGTCGACGGGCCGGCGGCATGCTGCGCAGGAACCGTCAGGCTACCGCTCCCCGCGCGAGTCGACCGGGCGCACGGGCCGCACCCTGCCGGACCCGGCGGCACCGCGCCGACACCGGTCGTCACCGGGTCGTCGCCGGGTCGTTGCGGGGACGTTGCGGGGACGGGCCGCCGAGGACTGCGAGGATGGGCGGCGATGTCCGACTCCTCCCCCGGTGCCGTCCCGGCGGGCGCCTTCTCCCGGCGCGCGCTGCTGGCCGCCGCCGTGGCGGGGACGGCGGCGGTGGCCGCGGGCTGCACGTCGTCGGACGGCGACACCGCCGACGCGGTCACCCCCGCCCAGGTCGACCGGCTCGCCGAGCAGGTGGCGGTGCAGGCGGCACTGGTGGCGGCCTACGACCGCGCCTCGGCCGGCTCCGCCGAGGTGGCCACGGAGGTCGCCGTGCTGGCCGCCCAGGCCCGGGCGCAGCTCGAGCGGCTGGTGGCGGCCGCACCGGGGGCGGCGGCGGACCCGACCGCAGGACCCTCCTCGGCGCCGGGCGACCCGGCCGGGGTCCGGGCCCTGCTGCGCGCCGAGGTGGGCCGGGCGGCCGCCGCGCACGCGGCGGCCTGCCCGGACTTCACCGGCGCCCGGGCGGCGCTGCTCGGCAGCATCGCCGCCGGTCTGCGCGGGGCGGAGGGGCGGCTGGCATGAACACGCGACGACCTGGGAGGAGCGCCGCTCGTGGCTGACGGCGAGAGCACGCCGACCTCCGGGCGCACCGCGGTCGGCCCCGAGGAGGCAGCCCTGCAGGACGCGCTCGCCGCCGCCCACGTGGCGGTGTGGGGCTACGGCGTCGTCGGCGCCGCGCTGCCGGGAACCGACCGCGAGCCGGCCGACGTCGCGCTGGCCGCCCACCGCGACGTCCGCGACGAGGTGGCCGGGCTGCTGGACGCCCGGGGCGTGGACCCGGTGCCCGCCGAGGCGGCGTACGCCCTGCCGTTCCCGGTGCTGTCACCGGTCGACGCCGCCGCGCTGGCGGTCACCCTCGAGGACGGCGTCGCCGCGGCGTGGGCGTGGGTGCTGGACCAGGCCGGCGAGCGGTCCACCCGCGCGTGGGCGGTGGTCGTGCTGGCCGATGCCGAGGTACGGGCCGTCGCGTGGCGCGCCGCGGCCGGTCTGACCCCGGTCACCACGGCGTTCCCCGGCCTCCCCGGCTCCTGAGCAGCAGCCCCTGGAAGGGCCCCGGCCGGCCCACGCTTCGCGGGCTCCGGCCACGATCGGACGGGCCAGGGCGGTGTCAGAGGGCGCCGAGGAAGGTGTCGGCGACGTCCACCGCGACACTGCTGGACTGGCCCTCCTCGACGAGCACGGCGAAGGCGATGTCGCCCTGCGGCCCGCCGAGCTGGTAGCCCATGAACCAGCCGTGCGCG
Organism: Modestobacter lapidis; assembly: GCF_054780755.1. Classification (NCBI taxonomy): domain Bacteria; kingdom Bacillati; phylum Actinomycetota; class Actinomycetes; order Geodermatophilales; family Geodermatophilaceae; genus Modestobacter; species Modestobacter lapidis. Next base: position 22,256 of record NZ_BAAGVS010000023.1, read on the forward strand.
TCCGGCGGGGTGCCGGGGCCGAACTCGGCGGTGCCCGTCTTGCCGTACACCTCGCCGCGGTCGGCCAGGCCCGTGGCGGTCCCGGAGAGCACGACCTGGCGCATCATCGGCCGCAGCCCCTCCAGCACCGCGGCCGGTGGACCGGCCGGGGCCGGCCCTGCCACCGGTGCACCCGGCACCTCGACCGGTGCGGCCGGGGTGCCGCTGGCGATCCCGGCGGCGACGAGGGCGAGCTGCGCGGGGCTCATCAGCACCTGCCCCTGGCCGATCGCGTCGGCCGCCTTGGCGGTGCCGGTGCTCGTGGTGGGTACCTCGCCGCTGAATACGTCCACCGGCAGCTGCCAGTCGCTGCCGACCCCGTAGGAGGCGGCGGCGGCGGCCAGGGCGCCGTCGGGCAGGGTCAGGGCCTGCTGGATGAAGGTCGTGTTGCACGACTGCGCGAAGGCCTCGGTGAAGGGCACGGTGCCCAGGTCGAACTGGTCCTCGTTCTCGAACTCCCGGCCGTCGACCACGGTGGTGCCGGGGCAGGCCACCGGGGACGACGGGGCCACGGTGCCGGCCGACAGCAGCGCGGTCGCCGTCACCGTCTTCATGCTCGAGCCGGGCGGGAACCGGCCGGTCAGCGCGTTCGTCGGGTTGGCCGCCGCGTTGGAGCTCACCGCCAGCAGCTCCCCGGTGCCCGGGCGGACGACCACCAGGTGGGTGGCCAGTGGCTGGGTGGCGACGGCGGCGTCCGCGGCGTTCTGCAGCGCCGGCACCAGGGGCGTCTGCACCGGTGTCCCCGGGACGGGGTCCACCGAGCCGACGACCACACCGGTGTCCTCGAGTGCCTCGTCGTCGCTGACCACCGAGACGCTGAACCCGGGCGTGCCGGCCAGCTGGGTCTGGAAGGCGCGCTGCAGACCGCTGGTGCCGAGCACGTCACCGGCTGCGTACCGCGGCTCGCCGTCGTCGTCCACCGTCTCCTCCAGGACCTCCGCGGTCGCGGGTGCCACCCGGCCCAGCAGCGCGAGGGCGAAGCGGGAGGTGGGCGCCAGGGATCGGGTCTCGGTGGGGAACACGGCGCCGGGCAGGTCGAAGACCTGCGCGCGGATGGCCTCGAAGTCCGGTCGGCGGAGGCTGATGACGGGCACGAACTGCCCGGCCGGTGCGGCCTGCACGTCGGCGACGATCTCCTCGGCGGCGATACCGGTGGCGGCCGACAGGCCGGCGGCCAGCGACGGCAGGTCGGTCACCTGGCCGGGGTCGATCCCGACGTTGACGATCTCGGTGGGGGTGAACAGCGCGGCGCCCGCGCCATCGGTGATCGGGGCGCGCCCGGCGAGGGTGCGGCTGAGCTCGAGGTGCTGCCCCTCCCCCAGCTCGGGATGCACGATCGTCGGTGCGGACACCACCTGCCAGGAATCCCCCGCCTCGGTGAGGTCGAGCGCGGCCGAGTAGGTCCAGTCGGGGGCGGCGACCAGGTCCCAGGTGGCCTCCCAGGCGACCGTCGCCTCCCCGTCCTCGACCACGACGTCACCGACCTCGGCCGTCAACGTCGCGTCGGGCAGGTCGGTGGCCGTCCGGGTCAGCAGCGTGGTCGTCGCCGCCGGGTCGGTGGTCTGCGTCGCGGCGGCCTCGGTGTCGCCCGCGGTCCAGTCGTCGAGAAACGCCTGGGCGGCCGCGCGGACGTCGTCGGACGGGTCGCTCGAGCACCCGGCCAGCACCGGCGCCACGACCAGCAGCGCCACTCCGGCCGACCCGATGACCTGCGCCGTCCCCCGCCGTCTCCGCACCTCCCCACCTTGGCAGACACCGGCGACCGGGCCGAGCACCCGGCACCGAGATCCTTCTTCAGAAGAGGATGGAGGCGTAGGTGCCGACCTGGCTGAAGCCGACCCGGGTGTAGGCGGCGCGGGCCGTCTCGTTGTAGTCGTTGACGTAGAGGCTGACCACCGGGGCGATCGTGGTCCGGGCGTACTCGACGACGGCCGCCGTGCCGCGCTGACCGATCCCGCGGCCACGCCACCGCGGCGCCACCCAGACGCCCTGCAGCTGGCACGCCTCGCGCGACACGGCCCCGACGTCGGCCTTGAACACCACCTGGCCGTCCTCGATCCAGGCCAGCGCCAGGCCGGCGCAGACCAGCTCGGCGACCCGGGCGCGGTAGCCGGCGCCACCGTCGATCCGGAGGGGGCTGATGCCGACCTCCTCGGTGAACATGGCCACCGCCGCGGGCAGGAGGACGTCGAGCTGGTCGGGGCGGACCGGCCGCACCCGGGCCTCGGCCGGCACCGCCGGCGGCCCCTCGATGGCCATCAGCGGCTGGTGGGCCCGGACCTCGCGGGCCGGCCCCCAGGACGGCGCCAGCAGCTCCCACAGCGGCGTCACGGCCGAGGCCGGGCCGACGACGGTGGAGCACCGCCGACCGGCCCGGCGGGCCCGTTCGGCGAAGGCCACCGCCGCGGCGCGCTCGGCGCCGGGGCGGGCGAAGGGGATCAGGTTGGCGCCGGCCAGGCACACCGCGTCCAGCTGCCGCCCGGAGTACAGGCCCCACAACGGAGCCCCCAGCGACGTGCCGGTGCCGTACACCTCGACCCGGCCGGCGAGCATGCAGGCGCCGACCGGGTCGGTGGCCAGCAGTTCCCGGACCGCTGCCTCGTCGTCCTCGTGCAGGACGCGCGCCGATGCCGACCGCAGCACCTCCAGCGCTCCCGTCCTCGGCCCTGGGCCGTCGTCGTCCTCAGCTGACCGTCACGACCGGCGGACCCGACGGGTTGCCGACGTCGACCTGCTCGGCGGCGATGCGCATGGCCTCCTCGATCAGGGTCTCGACGATCTGCGATTCCGAGACGGTCTTGATGACCTCGCCGCGGACGAAGATCTGGCCCTTGCCGTTGCCGGAGGCGACGCCGAGATCGGCCTCCCGGGCCTCGCCCGGTCCGTTGACGACGCAGCCCATGACCGCGACCCGCAGCGGCACCTCCATGCCCTCGAGCCCGGCGGTGACCTCGTTGGCCAGCTTGTAGACGTCGACCTGGGCCCGGCCGCAGGACGGGCAGCTGACGATCTCCAGCCCGCGCTGGCGAAGGTTCAGCGACTCCAGGATCTGGTTGCCGACCTTCACCTCCTCCACCGGCGGTGCCGACAGCGACACCCGGATCGTGTCGCCGATGCCGCGGGACAGCAACGCCCCGAAGGCCACGGCGGACTTGATCGTGCCCTGGAAGGAGGGCCCGGCCTCGGTGACGCCCAGGTGCAGCGGGTAGTCGCACTGCTCGGCCAGCAGCTCGTAGGCCCGCACCATGACGACCGGGTCGTTGTGCTTGACCGAGATCTTGATCTCGCGGAAGTCGTGCTCCTCGAACAGCGAGCACTCCCACAGCGCGGACTCGACCAGCGCCTCGGGTGTCGCCTTGCCGTACTTGGCCAGCAGCCGGCGGTCCAGCGAGCCGGCGTTGACGCCGATCCGGATCGGGGTGCCGGCGTCCTTGGCGGCCTTGGCGATCTCGCCGACCTTGTCGTCGAACTTCTTGATGTTGCCGGGGTTGACCCGGACGGCGGCGCAGCCGGCGTCGATCGCGGCGAAGACGTAGCGCGGCTGGAAGTGGATGTCGGCGATCACCGGGATCTGCGACTTCTTCGCGATGATCGGCAGCGCCTCGGCGTCGTCGGTGTCGGGCACCGCCACCCGGACGATCTGGCAGCCGGACGCGGTCAGCTCGGCGATCTGCTGCAGCGTGGCGTTGATGTCGGCGGTCTTGGTGGTGCACATCGACTGCACGCTGACCGGGGAATCGCTGCCCACCCCGACCCCGCCGACGTCGAGCTGCCGGGTCGCGCGGCGAGGGGCGAGGACGGGCGGCGGCAGGGCAGGCAGCCCCAGAGAGACGGTCACGTGCGCTCCTCGCTGACGCTCGTCGGCCTCGTGACCGACGGTGCTGTGCTCGATGGTTCGTTCGCAAGCTCACTCACAACCAGAAGTCTCCTACTGCGAGAGCGTGAGGGGGTTGACGATGTCGGCGATGAACAGCAGCCCGGACAGCACGATGAACAGCCCGGCGACGACGTAGGCGACCGGCATCAGCCGGGCGATGTCGAACGGGCCCGGGTCGGGCCGGCCGCGCAGCCGGGCCGCGACCGAGCGGGCCTTCTCGTAGAGCGCACCGGCGACGTGCCCGCCATCCAGCGGGTAGATGGGCACCAGGTTGAACAGGAACAGCACCAGGTTCACCCCGGCCAGCAGCGAGAAGAACGTGCTGATCTTCTCGGTGGTGGTGAAGCGCTCGAGGGCGAACACCTCACCGGAGATCCGGCTGACGCCGATGACGCCGATCGGTCCGTTGGGGTCTCGCTCCTCGCCCAGGAACGTGGCCCGGAACAGCTGCGGAATCCGCTCCGGAATCTCGATCAGCCGGTCCACCGACCGCTCGATGGTGTCACCGAGGAAGGCCGGGACGGCGGTGACCGGCTGCTGCACGTAGGTCTGCGCCGGACTGACCCCGACGTAGCCGACGCGGACCGTCTCGTCGCTCTGCGCCTCGAGGTAGACGCGGTTCTCGATCGGGGTGACGGTCAGGTCGCGCTCGGCGCCGTCCCGTTCCACGGTGAGCACGACCGGGGCGTCGATGCTGGCCCGGACGGCCTCCTGCAACTGCTTCCAGCCGGTGTCGGTCTCCTGCGACACCGGGCGGCCGTCGATGGCCACGATGGTGTCGCCGGGCTCCAGGCCGGCCGCGGCGGCCGGGCTCGGCGGCGGCAGCGCGCACTCGGCGCTGCCGGTCTCGCACCGCTCGCCGGTGTCGGTGATCGGTACCCGGCAGGGGTCGGCGGCACCTGCGCTGCTGGCACCGGCGGGCAGCACGCAGGCCGGGACCGAGGCGATCGTCGTGGTCGACTCCGGGATGCCGAAGCCGACCAGCACGACGGTGAAGAAGACGACGGCGAGCACCAGGTTGTGGAACGGACCGGCGAACATCACGATCACCCGCTGCCACCAGGGCTTCTTGTAGAAGACCCGGTCGCCGTCGGTCGGCCGCACGTCGTTGAGCGCCTGGCCGCGGACCTCGGCGATGAAGCTGCGCATCCGGGTGGCGCGCTTGCTCTCGCCCTCCTCGGCCGGCGGGATCATCCCGACGATGCGGATGTAGCCGCCCAGCGGAACGGCCTTGATGCCGAACTCGGTCTCCCCGCGGTGCCGGGAGAACACCGTCGGGCCGAAGCCGACGAAGAACTGCGGCACCCGCATGCCGAACTTCCGGGCCCAGAAGAAGTGGCCGAACTCGTGGAAGCCGATGGAGAACAACAGGCCGACGGCGAAGGCGACGATCCCGAGGACCGTCAACAGGAACCCGCTCAGTTCAGCCCCTCCGTCACATCCGCTGGCCGATCGCGGCGCGGGCGTGCTCCCGGGCCCACTTCTCCGCGGCCAGCACGTCCTCGACGCAGGTGGGGACGCCGAGGTCCGGCGCCTGGTCGAGCGTACCCGCGACGACCTGGACGATGGCTGGGAACGACAGGTGTCCGGCCGCGAACGCCGCCACCGCCTCCTCGTTGGCCGCGTTGTACAGCGCCGGGACGACGCCGCCGGCCTCCCCCGCCTGCCGGGCGAGGCGCACCGCCGGGAAGGCCACCTCGTCCAGCGGTGCGAACTCCCAACGGGTGGCGGCCGACCAGTCGAGGGCAGGCTGGACGTCGGGCAGCCGGTCGGGCCAGGCCAGCGCCAGGGCGATCGGCAGCCGCATGTCCGGTGGGCTGGCCTGGGCGATCGTCGCGCCGTCGGTGAAGGTGACCATCGAGTGCACGATCGACTGCGGGTGCACCACGACGTCGATGTCGGCGTAGGGGACGCCGAAGAGCAGGTGGGCCTCGATCAGCTCCAGCCCCTTGTTGACCAGCGTGGCCGAGTTGATCGTCACGACCGGGCCCATGTCCCAGGTCGGGTGGGCCAGGGCCTGCTCGGGGGTGACGTCGGCCAGCTCGGCCGCGGTGCGGCCGCGGAAGGGGCCGCCGCTGGCGGTGAGCACCAGCCGCGCGACCTCGCCGCGGGCACCGCCCCGCAGGCACTGCGCCAGGGCCGAGTGCTCGGAGTCGACCGGCACCAGCTGACCCGGTGCGGCCGCGGCGGTGACCAGCGACCCCCCGGCGACCAGGGACTCCTTGTTGGCCAGCGCCACGGTGCGCCCGGCCCGGAGCGCGGCGAGGGTGGGCCCGAGTCCGATGGACCCGGTGATCCCGTTCAGGACGACGTCGGCGGGGCGGGCGGCCAGCTCCTCGGCGGCGCGGGGTCCGGCAAGGATCTCGGGGAGCGCGTACTGCCCCTGCGCCCAGCCGCGCTTGGAGGCAGCGGCGTAGAAGGCGAGCTGCAGATCCTGGGCGGCCGTGGCGCGGGCGACCGCCACGGTGCGCACGCCCAGCGACAGGGCCTGCTCGGCGAGCAGGGCCACGTCGCCGCCACCGGCGGCCAGCGCGGTCACCCGGAGGTGGTCGGGGTTCTGCCGGGCCACGGCGATCGCCTGCCGGCCGATCGACCCGGTGGACCCCAGCACGGTGACCTTCCGCGGCGCGTTCACGGGTGCATCCTCGCAACACCCGCCCCCCGCCCGCCGGTCGCCGGGTGGCCGTTCGCCGGGCCTGGCATCATGCGTCGTGAGCGAGCGTGCGAGCTCACCGACCAGCACAGCAGCGCCGCGAACGCGGCCGACGAGCCCCAGCGAGGAAGCCACGTGAGTGAGCACAGCGGCCGTGGACAGGGCCACCAGACCAGCGCCCGGGTGATCGAGCAGCCCGCCCGGGTGGAGGGCATCGTGCGGGCCGGCGAGGCCCCGATCCAGCACGAGCGCCCCGAGGACTGGGGCTGGCACCACGAGATGGGCAAGTACGGCCGGATCGCAGCGCTCGTGCCGATCGCCTTCCTCGCCGCGATGGTCTTCGGCAACCACGAGGGCCAGGTGGAGGACCTCTGGTTGATCAGCCTGGCGGCCGTCATGGTGGTGCTCCTGATCTGGGACTCCCGCCGCCGGAAGAACGCCTGGCGCAAGAACTGAGCTCACGCCGCCGACTGCGGCGCCGCACGACCACGGAGGCCGCCTCCCCCACGGGGAGGCGGCCTCTGCCATTGGCATGTCCTGCCCGATTCCCGACTCCGTCCGCAGCAACGGGTGGTGCGGCTGTGACGGGATGGCCGGCCGGCCAGCGTGTCCTGGCAACCAGTGCCAAGCGGGCCCTGCCGGGCAGCTAGACAGAGACGGACAGGTCCGGCCGCCGGACCACCGCCCCACCCCGGAGGTCCCGATGGCCCGCCTGCCCCGTTCCCGGGTCGCCGTGGCGGCCGGTCTCGCCGCCGGCACCGCCGTTGCGGTCCTCACCTTCGGGACCACCGCGGCCGCCGCGCCGCAGGGTGCGCCGGCCAGTGCACCCGCGCTGCCGCTGACCGTGGTCGCGGGGACCCCGTTCACGGTCAGCGGAAGCGGGTGCCACGCCCTCGACGCCGGCGATCCGGCCAGGGTGGCCGTCCTGACCGACGAGGCGGAGTCGACCGACGACCTGGCCGTCGGCGTGGCCGACGCCGACGGCGAATGGTCGGTGACCCTGTCGTTCCCGGCCGGCACGTCGGCCGGGACGCACGAGGTGGGCGCCGTGTGCCGGGGCGGCGGCTCCGCGGACAGCGCGGAGTTCGACTACCCGATCGTCGCCGTGACCGTGACCGCGGCAGGACCGCCGGCCTCCGGCACGGACGACGCCGACCGCCCCTGATCGCTGGACGATCGACCGCAGGATCGTTCCGGTCACCCGCCCTCGCGCCGTGACGCAGATACCAGCACATGTGGGTAGCGATCCGTCCAGCTGTCGGCAGGTGCACACAGCGTCGAAGGCCTCGCGTCTGGACGATCCGCGGGTCAACTGTCATGACTTGGTCGATAGCGTGGCGTGTCGGAGCAACGACTGCCATTCCGGGACGAGACCGACCACTAGACAGACACCAACAGGCCCGGACGTCGGGCCGCCGCCACGAACCGGAGACTCCGATGAGCCGCCTGTCCCGCTCCCGCGTCGCCGTGACGACGGGCCTCACTCTCGGCACCGCTACCCTCGGTCTGGCGCTGGCGCCTGCCGCCCTCGCCGCCGACCCGCTGCCCGCCCCGGTGGCTCCTGCCTCCGTCGTCGCCGGTGCGTCGTTCACCGTCAACGGCACCGCATGCCCGACCCTCGACGAGGCATACCCGGCATTCGCGGTCGTCCTGACCGACGAGGCGCTGGAGACCGACGACCTGGTCATCGGGGAGTCCGACGCGAACGGCGCATGGTCGGTGACCCTGTCCTTCCCGACCGGCACCCCGGCCGGCGTCCACCAGATCGGTGCGGTCTGCAGCCAGGTCTACGGCACCGAGGGCACCGAATACCCGTTCATCACCACGACGGTGACCGCGCCGGCCACGACGCCGACCCCCGCCCCCAGCACCGACACCAACGACACCGGCACCGACACCGGCACCGACACGGCCACCCCGGCCACCCCGGCCAAGGGCGCCATCAAGGGCGCCTCGGCCAACACCGCGGGCATCGCCCCCACCTCCACCTCGGTGCCGGCCTCGGCCGTCGTCCCGGGCAAGGAGATCACCAAGATCCTCAAGGGCTTCCAGCCCTTCGAGGTCGTCACCCTGGTCATGCACTCCACCCCGACCGTCCTGGGCACCTTCACCGCCGACGCCAACGGCGTCGTCACCGCGACCTACACCATCCCGGCCGGCACCACCGAGGCCGACCACACCTTCGTCTACGACGGCAACAAGGGCTCCTACTTCCAGGAAACCGTCCACGTCGGCACCGGCACCACCACCGCCAGCTCCAGCAACCTGGCCTACACCGGCGCCAGCGTCGCCGTCCCACTCGCCCTCGGCGGCGCCCTCGTCATCGCCGGCAGCGGCGCCCTCCTCGTCTCCCGCCGACGCACCGGAGCCACCCAGGCCTGAGCATGACCACACCGACCACACCCGCGGACGCCGGCCAGGAACCCCCCGGCCGGCGTCCGCCGTCCGCTGCCCCCGGGGTCTCGTCCCGGCGGCGCCGGCTCCGGACGGTCCTCGCCGTCCTGGCGGCGCTGGTGGCGCTCCTCTGCGTCGATGCGACGCTGGTCAGCGCCCGGGTGGGTGAGCTGGATGTCGATCTGCGTCCGGACGGCGACGGGACCACCTGGGTGCTCGTCGGCTTGGACTCCCGCGAGCGCCTGCCGGCCGGGGCGGCCGTCGAGGACTTCGGCAGTCCGCAGGACGTGCCGGGGAGCCGTGCCGACGTCATCGTCGTCGTGCACCGGACGGCCGACGGCGTCGCCGGTGCGCTGTCGATCCCCCGGGACCTCGTCGTGCGATCCGGGGGTATCACGGCCGGCCGCCTGGCTCTGACCTGGCTGGACGGCCCGGGGGCCACGGCCGACGCGCTCTGCACCCTGGGCATCCCGGTCGACCACCTGGTGGCGGTCGACCTGGCCGGCTTCGCCTCGGTGGTGGACGCGGTCGGCGGTCTGGACCTCGACGTGGCCGCCGCGGTCCGCGATCCCGCCGCCGGGCTGTTGCTGCCCTCGGCCGGGCCGCAGCACGTGGACGGCGCGACCGCCCTGGCTCTGGTGCGCTCCCGGCATCCGGAGCGCCGGGTCGGCGACGACTGGGTGCCGGTCCCGGTCGACCCGGACGGCCGCGCGTCGGCCGCCGGCACGGTTCTCTCGGCCCTCACCGACGCCGTCCACGGATCCGTCGTCCGCCCGTGGCGTCTCCAGCGGATCGCCTGGGCCGCCTCGGGTGCGGTGACCGTCGACCCGGGCACCTCCGTGGCCGATCTGATCTCGCTGGCCCGGGCGGACGTCGGGGAGGTCGCGGTACTGCCGGTCAGCGCTCCCGTGGGTAGCACCATCGCCCGGGTCGCGACCGATGAGACGACCGCCGCGGTGGCGGCGGCAGGCCTGGCCTGCGAGCGATGAGCATCGGGTCCGCTCCGGGCAGATCCGGACATCGCCGCCCCGTCGGGTGATCCCGTTTCAGTTGGCCCGGTTCCACGCCGATGTCCAGGGCAAGCCGGTCCGGACGTGCGGGCCGCCAACCTGAGACCGGAGTCCCGATGTCCCTCCTTCCCCTGCGCCGCGTGACCGCTGCCGCCGGCCTGTCGCTCGTCGCCACCACCGCCGGTCTGGCGCTGGCGCCCGCCGCCCTCGCCGCCGACCCGCTGCCCGCCCCGGTGGCTCCTGCCTCCGTCGTCGCCGGTGCGTCGTTCACCGTCAACGGCACCGCATGCCCCACCCTCGACGAGGCATACCCGGCATTCGCGGTCGTCCTGACCGACGAGGCGCTGGAGACCGACGACCTGGTCATCGGGGAGTCCGACGCGAACGGCGCATGGTCGGTGACCCTGTCCTTCCCGACCGGCACCCCGGCCGGCGCCCACCAGATCGGTGCGGTCTGCAGCCAGGTCTACGGCACCGAGGGCACCGAATACCCGTTCATCACCACGACGGTGACCGCGCCGGCCACGACGCCGACCCCCGCCCCCAGCACCGACACCAACGACACCGGCACCGACACCGGCACCGACACGGCCACCCCGGCCACCCCGGCCAAGGGCGCCATCAAGGGCGCCTCGGCCAACACCGCGGGCATCGCCCCCACCTCCACCTCGGTGCCGGCCTCGGCCGTCGTCCCGGGCAAGGAGATCACCAAGATCCTCAAGGGCTTCCAGCCCTTCGAGGTCGTCACCCTGGTCATGCACTCCACCCCGACCGTCCTGGGCACCTTCACCGCCGACGCCAACGGCGTCGTCACCGCGACCTACACCATCCCGGCCGGCACCACCGAGGCCGACCACACCTTCGTCTACGACGGCAACAAGGGCTCCTACTTCCAGGAAACCGTCCACGTCGGCACCGGCACCACCACCGCCAGCTCCAGCAACCTGGCCTACACCGGCGCCAGCGTCGCCGTCCCACTCGCCCTCGGCGGCGCCCTCGTCATCGCCGGCAGCGGCGCCCTCCTCGTCTCCCGCCGACGCACCGGAGCCACCCAGGCCTGAGCATGACCACACCGACCACACCCGCGGACGCCGGCCAGGAACCCCCCGGCCGGCGTCCGCCGGCTCAGCCGATGCCGGATCCGATCGCCAGACCGATCAGGTAGGTCACCGCGGCCGCCACGGCGCCGAACAGCAGCTGGCGCAGGCCGGCCTGCCACCAGGGCCGCGCGGTGAAGCGCGCGGAGATCGCGCCGGCCGCGACCAGACCGATCCCGCCGCACAGCAGTGCGAGCCACAGCACCGGCGCCCCGAGCAGGAACGGCAGCAGCGGGATCACCGCGCCGACGGCGAAGCACAGGAACGAGGAGACCGCCGCCGTCATCGGCGACGGCTTCTCCTCGGGGTCGAGGCCCAGCTCGTTCACCGCGTGCACCCGCAGCGCCTGCTCCGGGTCGCGGGACAGCTGCTCGGCGACCGCCGCGGCCAGCGGGGCCTCGAGCCCCCGGGCCTCCCACAGCTCGGCCAGCTCCCGCTGTTCACCGACGGGGTTGGTCGTCAGCTCGTGGCGCTCCTTCGCGACCTCGAGGTCCAGCTGCTCGTTCTGCGTGGTGACCGACGTGTACTCACCCAGCGCCATGGAGATCGCCCCGGCGGCGAGACCGGCAACCCCGGACAGGACGACGGCGTGCGCGCTGACCCCGCCCCCGGCCACCCCGGCCACCAGCGCGGTGTTGGTCACCAGGCCGTCCATCGCCCCGAAGACGGCGGCGCGCAGCCATCCCCCGGCGACGTCGGAGTGGGTGTGGGTGTGCGCCTCGGCCTGTCCCGGATGCCCACCCGCGGTGCCCGGTGCGGTCATGCCTCGTCGGGGTCGGCGCCCAGGGCCACGGACTCCTCGACGGGTGGCTGCGGGATCGAGGGGGTCGCGAGGGCGACGCTGGGGACGCCGTCCACCTGGTCGGCGGCGGCGAGCTGCCCGCAGGCGCCGTCGATGTCCGATCCGCGGGTGTCGCGGACCGTCGTCGGCACGCCGGCCGCCCGGAGCCGGGCGACGAACTCGCGCTGCGCGGGCAGCGGGCTGGCGTCCCAGGGGCTGCCCGGGGTCGGGTTCAGCGGGATGAGGTTGACGTGCGCCAGCCGCGAGGACAGCAGCTTCCCGAGCAGGTCGGCGCGGAACGGCTGGTCGTTGACGTCGCGGATCAGCGCGTACTCGACCGAGTACCGGCGACCGGTGCGCCGCGCGTAGTCGTCGGCGGCGCCGAGCACCTCGGCGACCTTCCAGCGAGTGTTGATCGGCACCAGGGTGTCGCGCAGCTCGTCGTCGGGGGCGTGCAGGCTCACCGCGAGGGTCACGTTGAGCCCCTCCTCGGTGAGCCGGCGGATCGAGGGCACCAGGCCGACCGTGGAGACGGTCACCGCGCGCTGGGACAGCCCGAGCCCGTGCGGGGCCGGCGTGAGCAGCGCATCGAGGGTCTTGCGGACGCGGGGGTAGTTCGCCAGCGGCTCGCCCATGCCCATGAAGACGACGTTGGACAGCCGCCCCGGCCCCCCATGGATCTCCCCGTTCGCCATGGCGGCCGCGGCGGCCACGGCCTGACCGATGATCTCGGCCGCGGAGAGGTTGCGGGTGAGCCCGCTCTGCCCGGTCGCACAGAACGGGCACGCCATCCCGCAGCCGGCCTGGCTCGAGATGCAGACCGTGGCCCGCTCGGGGTAGCGCATGAGCACGCTCTCGACCAGCGCGCCATCGTGCAGCCGCCACAGGGTCTTGCGGGTGCGTCCACCGTCGGCGGACTGGTGCCGGACCGGGGTCAGCAGGCCGGGCAGCAGCGCCGCGGTGAGGTCCTCGCGGACCGCGGCCGGGAGGTCGGTCATCTGCGCCGGGTCGGTGACCCCGGCGTAGTAGTGCCGCACCAGCTGGTCGGCGCGGAAAGCCGGCTGCCCCAGGTCGACCGCGGCGGCGCGGGCCTCCTCGCGGGTCAGATCGGCGAGGTGGCGGGGCGGCTTGGTACGCCGCGGGGCGTCGAAGACGAGAGGCAGGGCAGTCATAGCGTGTTCCATGGTCCCACTGCCCGGCGGCCCGGGGCCCGTCGGTGAGGGTGAGATGGCTCCCCGGCCGGTGGGGTCAGTAGGGCCGGGCGGCGCTCGCAAGCGGCGGCAGCTCGACCGGAGGGGTCGGTGCCGACGTCGCGGTGGGCGGCGCCGTGCCGGTCGGCGGGGCGGTCGGCGTCGGCTCCGCCGGATCACTCGGCTCTGCCGGATCGCTCGGCTCCGCCGGATCGCTCGGGTCGGGCGGCGTCGTCGGCGTCGGCTTCGCCGGATCACTCGGCTCCACCGGATCGCTCGGGTCGGGCGGTGCCGTCGGCGTCGGCTCGGCCGGATCGTTGGGGTCGGGCGTCGTCGGCGTCGGCTCCGCCGGATCGTTGGTGTCGGGCGTCGTCGTCGCCGTGGGCGGCTGCGTCGCGGTGGGCGGCGGCGTCGCGGTGGGCGGCGTCGTGGGCATCGGCGTCGTGGGGATCGGCGTCCCGATCGGCGGGGCACCGGGCGTCGGCGTTCCCGCGGGCGGGGCCATCATGACCGGGGCGCCCGGCGTCGCTCCGGTCGAGGGCGCGCCGACCGGAGCGGCGGTCTTCACCGGGGCGACGGGGGGCACGGGCGCCCGCACGGCGGTCACCGGTCGTGCCACCACCGGCCGCCCGGCCGCGTCGCCAAGGGTCGTGCCGCTGGCGGCGGGCGCGGCCAGCGGCCCGGTCACCCGCGCGACCGACGGCTCGGCGGCCGGAACCGCGGTCGGCACGGCAGGGGGGCTCGGGACGGCGGCACCGTCGGCGCCCCGGCCCGCTCCACCGGCGCGCGCCGAGGGGGTCGTCGCGGCAGGGGTCTCCCGCTCGGCTGCTGCGACGGCCGGGGCCTCGCGGTCGGCGACACCGGACGACGTGAACACCGCGACTCCCGCGCCGACGACGACCAGGACCAGCGGCACGAGCATCCGGGCCCGCCACCGGGGACGCACGCCGGCAGGGCTCAGGACGGGTTCCTGGTCGACGGACCCGACGGGATCCCGGGCGTCGGGTCCCGCGCCCTCGTCGACGTCGTCCTCCGCCTGCTCGTCGTCGACGACCGCAGCCGCATCGGTGACCGCGGGCTCCAGGGCCGGGACCGCCGTCTGGGCAGGTCCGGCGGCTGCCGCGGCGACGACGCCGGTGTCCGCGGGCCCGTCGTCAGCACCGTCGTCGCCCTCGGCATCCCGGAGCTCTCCGTCCTCCGCGCCCTCGGCCGCGGCCGCGTCGACGTCCAGCGGCTCGACCGCGTCGCCGTCCGCGGCGCCGCCGGTCGGTTCCGGAGATCCGTCGTCCCCAGGCTCCTCGGGCTCAGCCTCGTCGGGCCCGGCTTCCTCGGGCCCAGCCTCGTCGGGCTGGAGCTCGTCATCCTCCGACGCCAGCCACTCGGGCAGCCAGGCGGCGTCCCAGCTGGGGTCGGCGGCATCCGCGCCCGGAGCGCCGGGCGCGGCAGGCGGAGGAACGACGTCCCGCGGTCGACCGGTGTCCACGAGCGCTCCTCCCCCGGCGGTCGTCCGGCCGGCCACGTCCGTGGCCGGTACTCAGGAAGCCGGAACCAACGGGCCATGCTGCCCCTCGCCGGCGGGTCCGCCGGGCAGGCGACGCCGGGGAGAATGGCCAACCCGCGCCGGGCGCGTCGTCACACTTCGTTACTGGAGTGGCCGGACAGGTCCGCGTGTTGCCGGACCCAGCCGTGCATGGCGATCCCGGCAGCGACGCCGGCGTTGAGCGACCGGGTCGAGCCGAACTGCGCGATCGAGACGGTGAGCGCGGCCCCCGCCCGGGCCTCCGGCGTCAGCCCGGGCCCTTCCTCGCCGAAGAGCAGGACGCAGCGCCGGGGCAGGTCGACGGTCTCCAGCGGAACGGCACCGGGCCCGTTGTCGACCGCCACGACGGCCAGGTCGGTCGAGGCCGCGAAGCGCAGCAGGTCGGCGACCGTCGGGTGGTGGCGCAGGTGCTGGTAGCGGTCGGTGACCATTGCCCCACGCCGGTTCCAGCGCTGACGGCCCACGACGTGCACCTCGGCAGCGAGGAAGGCGTTGGCGGTACGCACGACCGTGCCGATGTTCATGTCGTGCCCGAAGTTCTCGATGGCGACGTGGAACGGATGCCGGCGCCGGTCGAGGTCGGCGACGATCGCCTCGAGCGTCCAGTAGCGGTAGCGGTCGACGACGTTGCGCCGGTCGCCACCGGCCAGCAGTTCCGGGTCGAGACGAGCATCCGCCGGCCACGGACCCGGCCACGGGCCCACCCCGACGGATTTCCCCCACTCGGTCGGTCCGGGAGGTTCCTCGTTCGGCACCGGGAGCATGCTGCCACGGCGCCGGCGGGAACCCGGCCGACGAGCCGGCCCGGCGGGGGTTCACCGTCGTCGGCCGGAGCAGGTGCGCGTCGACGGCCCGTCGCCCTCACACCGGGGCGACGACCGACAGCAGCAGGTAGGCGACGGCGGCCGAGGGCAGCAGCGAGTCCATCCGGTCCATCAGCCCACCGTGGCCGGGCAGCAGCGCCCCCATGTCCTTGATCCCGAGGTCGCGCTTGATCAGCGACTCGCCCAGGTCGCCCAGCGTCGAGGTGAGGGCGATCGCTATCCCGAACAGCACCCCACCCCACCAGGGCCCGGAGAATGCGAGGGTGACGAACAGGGTGCCGATGAGCACGCACGCCGCGACCGAGCCGGCCAGCCCCTCCCAGGACTTCTTGGGGCTCACCGTCCGCGCGAGAGGATGCTTTCCGAAGAGCACACCGGCCGCGAAGCCGCCGATGTCGCTGCCGACCACGGTGACGATGAAGGCCAGCACCCGGGCGGCGCCGTCGTCAGGGACCAGCAGCAGCACCGCGAAGCCGGCCAGCAGCGGCACGTAGAGCGCCACGAGGACCGCGGCGGAGGCATCGCGCAGGTAGCCGACCGGGCCGTCGCCGAGCCGCCAGAGCAGGACGGCGAAGACGGTCAGCAAGAACGCCACCACCAGGCCGGTGGGGCCCCGGGTCCAGGCCAGCGCCACGATCGCCAGCGAGCCGATCAGCAGCGGCGGGAGCGCCGGGCGGTGCCCGCCGTCCTCGAGGGCACGGCTGAGCTCGACCACGCTGATCAGCACCGCGATGGTGAGGACGAGCAGGAACGCCGGCCGCCAGACCAGCAGGGACGCGAGGAGGACCACAGCCAGGCCGACGCCGACGCCGACGGCGGCGGCCATGTTCCGGCCGGCCCGTCCGCTGGCCGGTGCCGGAGCGCCACTGGGCGTCTCGTGCGGCGTCTCGCCGGTCGCCTCGGCCCCCAGCGCGTCGGGCAGCGCGGTCGCCGGTGGCTCCTCGGCTCCGCCGCCATCGGCCGGCCGGGCCGGGGAGGCCCCGGAACGGCGAGGCACCGGCGGTGGCTGCACCTGCCGCACCGGGCCGGTGTCGGCCCGACGGTGGGCGGGACCGGGCCGCGGCCGCCGCGGAGCATGCTCCTGGGGAGCCGGCCGGTCGTCGTCCCGGTCGAGGCCGGGGACCAGGCCCCTCAGGCCGAGGGCAGGCTCGGTACCCGGGCCGTTGGGCTCGGGGCGGGACGGGTGGCGGGCCATCGTGCTGCGGCGCGTCGGCTCAGACGTCCAGCAGCTCGGCTTCCTTGTTCTTCATCGCCTCGTCGATGCTGGCCACGTGGGCCGAGGTGAGGTCGTCGAGCTCCTTTTCCGCGCGGCGCACGTCGTCCTCACCGGCCTCGCCGTCCTTGGCGATGCGGTCGAGCTCTTCCTTCGACCGGCGCCGCACGTTGCGGATGGCGACCTTGGCGTCCTCGCCCTTGGCGCGGGCCACCTTGACCAGATCACGGCGGCGCTCCTCGGTCAGCTGCGGGAACACCACCCGGATCAGCGTGCCGTCGTTGGTCGGGTTGACGCCCAGATCCGAGTCGCGGATGGCCCGCTCGATGGCCTGCAGCTGACTGGCGTCGTAGGGCTTGATGACCGCCATCCGCGCCTCCGGCACGGTGATCGAGGCCATCTGCGGCACCGGGGTGTAGGCGCCGTAGTAGTCGACGACGATCTTGTTGAACATCGATGGGGTGGCGCGGCCGGTGCGGACGGAGCCAAGGTCCTCGCGGGCGACCGACAGGGCCTTGTCCATCCGCTCCTCGGCGTCGAGCAGGGTGTCGTCGATCACGGGGCTCTCACTTCCTGCGGCAGGTGCTGCCGCGCTGGCCGGCGGGTGGTGACGGTGCGGGGCGGTGCGGGCGACGTCCGGCGAGCGTCGCCCGCACCGTGCGAGCGGAGCCGGTCGTCAGACCGGCTGGCTGATCAGCGTGCCGATCTTCTCACCCGCGACCGCCCGGGCGATGTTGCCGTCGCGCAACAGGTTGAACACGACGATCGGCATCTGGTTGTCCATGCAGAGGCTGATGGCCGTGGCGTCGGCCACCTTGAGCTGCTTGGCGAGCACGGTGCCGTAGTCGAGGTCGTGGTACATGGTGGCCGCGGAGTTGGTCCGCGGGTCGTCGTCGTAGACGCCGTCCACCCCATTCTTGGCCATGAGCAGCACCTGGCAGCCGATCTCCAGGGCGCGCTGGGCGGCGACGGTGTCGGTGGAGAAGTACGGCATGCCGGCACCGGCGCCGAAGATGACCAGGCGCCCCTTCTCCAGGTGCCGGACGGCCTTGCGGGGGATGTAGGGCTCGGCGACCTGCCCCATGGTGATCGCCGTCTGCACCCGGGTCTCCAGGCCCACCTGCTCGCAGAAATCCTGCAGCGCCACACAGTTCATGACCGTGCCGAGCATGCCCATGTAGTCGGCGTGCCGGCGGTCCATGCCTGCCTGCGACAGCTCGGCGCCGCGGAAGAAGTTGCCGCCACCGACGACGACGGCGACCTGCGTGCCGGCGTGGACGACGGCGGCCAGCTGCTCGGCGATGTTGCGGACGATGTCCGAGTCCAGCCCGACCTTGCCGCCGCCGAAGGCCTCACCGGAGAGCTTGAGCAGCACCCGGGAGTAGCCCTGGCCGTCCGGGGGCGCGAAGGCGGTGGGTGCGGACGTCAGCCCCTCCGGGTTGATGGCGGTACGGGTGTCGGTCACATCGGTCCCTCGGGTCGGTGTCGTCTGCGTCGATCCTGCCGCATGGAGCCGCAGCGGGCGGGTCGGCCTGGGTCCGGACAGCCCACCGGCCCCGTCCCTGACGGGAACGGGGCCGGCGGTGACGTGCTGGAACGGCCCCCTTCCCGGGACCCACGCCGAGCCTGCGAGGCGGGGGGAGGAAGGGGGTCCTTCTTCAGTTCTGGCCGACCTCGAACCGGGCGAACCGGTCGACGGTCAGCCCCTGCTCGGCGATGACCTGCTTCACCGTGCGCTTGGGCTCGGTGATCGAGGGCTGCTCGAGGAGGACGAAGTCCTTGTAGTAGGCGTTGACCCGACCCTCGACGATCTTGCTGATCGCCTGCTCGGGCTTGCCCTCCTCCTTGGCCGTCTGCTCGGCGACGCGACGCTCGGTCTCGACCGCCTCGGCCGGGACCTCCTCACGGGTGAGGTACCGCGGGCGGGCGGCGGCGATGTGCATCGCCAGGCTGCGCGCGGCCTCCTCGCTGCCACCGGAGTACTGCACGGCCACCCCGATCGCCGGGGGCAGGTCGGTGGCGCGCTTGTGCAGGTAGATCGCGGTCGCGCCGTCGAAGGCGACGAAGCGGGACAGCACCAGCTTCTCGCCGATGCGGGCCGACTCGGACTCGATCAGCGCGGCGACGGTCTGGCCGTCGACCTCGGTGGCCAGCAGGCCGGCGGCGTCGGCCGGCTTCTGCGCCAGGGCGACGTCGAGCAGCCGGTCGGCGAGCTTGACGAAGTCGGCGTTCTTGGCGACGAAGTCGGTCTCGCAGTCCAGCTCCAGCAGGGCGCCGTCGCGGCTGACGACCACCCCGTTGGTGGTCGAGCGCTCCAGGCGCTTGCCGACGTCCTTGGCGCCCTTGACCCGCAGGAACTCGACGGCCTTGTCGTAGTCGCCGTCGGCCTCGGTGAGGGCCTTCTTGCAGTCCATCATGCCGGCGCCGGTGGCGTCGCGGAGACGCTTGACGTCGGCTGCGGTGAACGCGGGCATGTCACTTCCTCTGGTCTGGTGGAGTTCGGGACTCACGGCTCCGCGACGTACTCGCGGCGGCCCCTTCGCAGGGGCCCGCCGCGAGCTCGCGAGCGGTGGGGGGCGAGGGGGTCCTTACTCAGCCGTTCTGGGCGTTCTGCGTGCCGGTGGCGGTGTCGCCGGTGGCGGGAACGCCCTCGACGGGGGCGACCTCGGTCGCGGTGACCGTCGGGGGCTCGGCCGGGGTCTCCGGCAGCGGGGTCGCGGCGGCCTCGGCCGGCGCGGCGGCCTCGGCCGGTGCGGCGGGCTCGGCCGGCTCGGCCGGTGCGGTGGGCTCGGCCGGTGCGGCGGCCTCGCCCTGCTGGCCGGTCAGGAGCTCCCGCTCCCAGTCGGCCAGCGGCTCGCCACCACCGATGGCCGGCGCCTCGGCGCCGTCCTCGCTCCGGCCCGCGTTGGCCTGGGCCGCGGAGCGGGCCATCAGGCCGTCGGCCACGGCGTCGGCGATCACCCGGGTGAGCAGGCCGGCGCTGCGGATGGCGTCGTCGTTGCCCGGGATCTTGTAGTCGACCTCGTCGGGGTCGCAGTTGGTGTCGAGGATCGCGACGACGGGGATGCCCAGCTTGCGGGCCTCGCCGACGGCGATGTGCTCCTTCTTGGTGTCGACGATCCAGACGGCGCTGGGCACCTTCTGCATGTCGCGGATGCCACCGAGGGAGCGCTCGAGCTTGGCCTTCTCGCGCGAGAGGACCAGCTGCTCCTTCTTCGACAGGCTGACCAGCGCACCGGTCTGCTCGAGGTCCTCGAGCTCCTTGAGGCGCGCCAGCCGCTTGTAGACGGTCTGGAAGTTGGTGAGCATGCCGCCCAGCCAGCGCTGGTTGACGTAGGGCATGCCGACGCGGGTGGCCTGCTCGGCGATGGCCTCCTGCGCCTGGCGCTTGGTGCCGATGAACATGATCGACCCACCGTGGGCCACGGTCTGCTTGACGAACTCGTAGGCCTGGTCGATGTAACCCAGCGTCTGCTGGATGTCGATGATGTAGATGCCGTTGCGCTCGGTGAAGATGAAGCGCTTCATCTTCGGGTTCCAGCGACGGGTCTGGTGCCCGAAGTGGACCCCGCTGTCGAGCAGGTTCTTCATGCTGACGACTGCCACGTGGCGCCGCCTCTCTGTGCGCGCGCGGTCGACCCTGGGTCGGACCGCGCTCCTCGGTTGACGCGGGTGCCGGTTGGCGCACCGCCCTGGTGTCCGTTCCGCGCCACCGACCCGCCGCAAGGAACGGGACCGAGGTGGCGACCGCCCCGCTGCTGGAGCGGGGAGAGGACACGCGAAGTCGATCCGCCAGAGGCGGACCGCGTCGATCAGCATACGCGCTGCCGGGGGGCGGTTCGACCGGGTCGTCCCCAGCCCCGCGACCGGTCCACAGCGGCGGCGGGTCCGGGCCCCGCCGCCCGATGTCCGCCCAGGCTGGTCGGGTGCTCGCCCGCCGTGTGCTCGTCGTCGCGCTGGTCGTCGGCCTGCTGTCGGGGCCGGCAGCGCGGGCCGCTCCCCCGGCGGCCGCCCCGCCGGAGCCCTTGGCTCCGGCCACGTCCCGCTGGGGCTGGCCGCTGGCCGGCTCCCCCACGGTCTCCCGCGCGTTCGACGCCCCGCCCACGCCCTACGCGGCCGGCCACCGCGGGGTGGACCTGCTCGGCGCCGCCGGCGACCCGGTGCTGGCCGCCGGCGCCGGCGTGGTCTCGTTCGCGGGCATGGTCGCCGGCCGCCCGGTGGTGAGCGTCGCGCACGCCGACGGCCTGCGGACGACGTACGAGCCGGTGCAACCCACCGTCGCCGCGGGGCAGTCGGTGACCCGGGGGTCGGCCCTGGGCACGCTCGCCCGGGGCCACGCCGGCTGCCCGGTCGAGGCCTG
The DNA here is from genome assembly GCF_054780755.1 of Modestobacter lapidis. NCBI lineage: Bacteria > Bacillati > Actinomycetota > Actinomycetes > Geodermatophilales > Geodermatophilaceae > Modestobacter > Modestobacter lapidis. The sequence continues at coordinate 43,234 of NZ_BAAGVS010000023.1, forward strand.
CCTGCACTGGGGGCTGCGGCGCGGCGAGAGCTACCTGGATCCACTGTCGCTGCTCCGCGTCCCGCGGGTGCGGCTGCTGCCGTGGGGCTGACGGTCGACGTGCCGCTGGCAGGGGAACGCCGGCCGTGGAACGCCGACCGGTCGCCCCTCTCCCTCAGGCGATGTCGGCGAGCTTGGTCCGCAGGTGCAGGACGGCCTTGGTGTGCAGCTGGCAGATCCGGCTCTCGGTGACGCCCAGCACCCGGCCGATCTCGGACAGGGTGAGGCCCTCGAAGTAGTAGAGACTCACCACGACCTTCTCCCGGTCGGGCAGCTGCTCCACGGCCCGGGCCAGCAGCTGACGGGCCTCCCCGTGCTCGGCCATCGCCTGCGGGTCCAGTGCGCTGGTGTCCTTGAGCGTGTCGACCAGGCGCGGGGCGGAGCCGTCGTCGTCCACGAGGAGCTCGTCGAGCGCGACGACGTTGACCAGGGACAGCTGGCCGAGGAACTTCCGGATGTCCTCGACGTCCATGTCCATCTCGTCGGCGATCTCCTCCTCGGTCGGGCTCCGCTGGAACTTGCTCTCCAGCGCCGCGACCGTGCGCTCGAACAGCCGCGCCCTGGTGCGCACCGACCGCGGGATCCAGTCGGTCGACCGGAGCTCGTCGATGATCGCGCCACGGATCCGCGCCATCGCATAGCTCTCGAACTTGATCTCGCGGGAGGGCTCGAACCGGGTGATCGCGTCGATCAGGCCGAAGGTGCCGTAGGACACCAGGTCGGCCTGCTCCACGTGCGCGGGCAGGCCGCTGCCCACCCGGCCGGCGACGTACTTCACCAGGGGGGCGTAGTGCAGGATCAGCCGGTCACGCAGGGCGCTGTCCCGGCCGACGACGTAGCGCGCCCACAGATCGGCCACCGCGGCACCGCGGTCGTCGTCGACATCGGGCTCCTGGACCGTCGCGTCAGTCACCGGTCGTCCTCCGCGCGGTCGTCGACCGCGGCTGCTGCCCCGTCACTCAGGCACCCCTTCAAGCTCGTGGATGTGCTCGCGCATGGACCGCGCGGAGCCGCTCGACCGTCACGTGCGTGTAGACCTGCGTCGTCGCGAGGCTAGCGTGACCCAGCAGCTCCTGGACCGACCGCAGGTCAGCGCCGCCCTCCAGGACGTGGGTGGCCGCGGAGTGCCGGAGCCCGTGCGGGCCGACGTCGGGGGTGCCGGGCGTCGCGGCCACCGCGGCGTGCACCACCCGGCGCGCCTCCCGGGCGTCCAACCGGCCGCCCTTGACCCCCAGCAGCAGCGCAGGGCCGCTGTCGGGCACCGCGAGCACGGGCCGGCCGTCCGCCAGCCACGCCTCCACCGCCGCGGCCGCCGGCGCACCGAACGGCACGCTGCGCTCCTTGCGGCCCTTGCCGAACACGCGGAGCAGCCGCCGGCCCCGGTCCACGTCGTCGACGTCCAGTCCGACCAGCTCACCGACCCGGACGCCACTGGCGTAGAGCAGCTCGACGACCAGCGCGTTGCGCAGCCGCACGGCCGTGGCGGCCCCGTCCTCGGGCTCGTCCCCGGCCCGGCCGGCGCGGTCGAGCACCTCGCGTGCCTGTTCAGCGCCGAGCACGCCGGGCAGCGTGCGGTGCCGGCGCGGGCTGGACAGCCGGAGCCCGACGTCCACCGGAACCTGGCCGGTGCGGCGCAGGTGCGCGGTGAACTGGCGCGCCGAGGCCGCGCGCCGCGCGGTGGTCGCCCGGCTGTCGCCCTTGGCCCGGCCCTGGGCCAGCCAGCTGCGGAGCGTGGCCAGGTCCAGGTCGGCGACGCCGGCGCCCCGACGTCGGACGAGATGGTCGAGCAGGGAGACGACGTCGCCCACGTACCCACGCACGGTGTGCTCGGAGAGGTCCCGCTGCAGCCGCAGGTGTTCCTCCCAGCCGGCCAGCGGCTCGGCCAGCGGAGCGGGCAGCGCAGCACGCAGCCCTGCTGTCCCGATCGCCATGCGCTGAGCCTCCGTCGGCAGGGCGACATGGTCAACGGGCCACGCCGGACACCTCGCTCACGACCGATCACCAGGGCCTGGTGCGCGCAGGGCGGGCTCCTCCCCCAGCAGGCCCCTTGCGGACGGGCTACCCGCCCCGGTGCAGGCGCCAGCCGGTGCCGGTCCACTGCACCAGGTCGGCGAGCTCCAGTGCGGGCAGCACCCGCAGCACGTCGACGACGTCGCAGCCGGCAACCGCGGCCAGCCGCTCCGGCGGCACCCCGGTGCGCACCGGGCAGGCGTCGAGCACCCGCCGGGCGACGTCGGAGAGGCTGTCGCGCGGGGTGGTCGGGGTGGCGGCGCGCTCGGCCAGGTCGGTGCCGATGCCACCGACCCGATCGACGACGTGCGCCGCGGTGGCCACCAGCGTGACGTCCTTCTCCCTCTCGCGCAGGAGCTCGTGGCACCCCACCGACATGGCCGAGGTGACCGGTCCCGGAACCGCCATCACCGCCTTCCCCAGCCGGTGCGCCCGGTTGGCGGTGGCCTGCGCGCCCGAGCGGGCCGCGGCCTCCACCACCACCGTGCCCCGGGTGAGCCCGGCGATCAGCCGGTTGCGGACCAGGAACCGGTGCCGCAGCGGCGCGCAGCCCGGGGGCCACTCGCTGACCAGCAGGCCGTCGTCGAGCACCCGGGCGAACAGCGTCGAGTGCGCGACCGGGTAGACCCGGTCGACCCCGCACGCCAGCACCACCACGGTGGGCGCGCCCGCTGCGAGTGCACCCCGGTGCGCCGCTGCATCGATGCCGTAGGCGCCACCGGAGAGGACCGTCCAGCCCCGCTCCCCCAGCCCGTGCGCCAGCTCACCGGCCACGTGCTCGCCGTAGGCGGTCGACGCCCGGGACCCCACCAGCGCGACCGACCGGTCGACGAGATCGTCGAGCCGGGGCTCCCCGCGTACCCACAGTGCCACCGGGGGCACCAGGGCCTGCGTGCGGTCGGTCGCCGGGGCGCCGTCCGCGGGCTCCGCTGCCACCGCGAGGGCCAGCGCGTGCAGCGGCAGGGCCGGCCACTCCTGGTCCTCGGGGCAGACCAGCCGGGCACCCAGCCGCTCGGCCCGCCGGAGATCGGCTCCGCTGACGTCCTCGTCGGCACGCGGGCCGACGAGCGCCTGCACCCGGGCCGGCGCGACTCCCGACCGCAGAGACGTCGCGGCGGCCACCGGCCCCTCCCGCTCCACGAACCGCCACAGCGCGACATTGCCCGGTTCCACGGCCCGGGAGAGCCAGGCCCGGGCACGGCGCACCTCGGGCGGCGCCGGAGGCTGCTCCGGACCGGGCCCGACGGGCGGCCCGCTCATGCCGCCGCCCGCTGCAGCCGCATGCCCAGGGCCTCCGCGACCTGATCACTCCCCGGCGTCGTGATGCCGGCCAGGTCGGCCAGCGTCCAGGCGACCCGCAGCACCCGGTCGAAGCCCCGGACCGACAGGGCGCCGCGTTCCAGGGCGCGCTCCGCCAGGGGGAGCGCGCCCCGGGGCACCGGCCAGCGGTCACGCAGCAGCCGACCGGGGACCTGGCTGTTCAGCTCCAGGCCCGTTCCGGCCAGCCGGGCGGCGGCTGTCGCCCGGGCGGCGCGCACCCGTCGCGCCACCTCGCCCGTGGACTCGGGCGGGGCCAGCCCGTCCAGCCAGGCCGCGCGGGTGACCGCCGGCAGGTCCACCCGCAGGTCGACCCGGTCGAGCAGCGGCCCCGACAGCCGGGACTGGTAGCGCCGCCGTTCCAGCGCACTGCACGTGCAGGCGGTGTCACCGGCGGCGCTGGCGCACGGGCAGGGGTTGGCGGCCAGCACCAGCTGTGCCCGGCATGGGAACGTCGCCGATCCGCTGGCCCGGTGGATGGTCACCTGCCCGCGCTCCAGCGGCTGGCGCAGCGTGTCCAGCACGGCACGGGGAAATTCCGGTGCCTCGTCGAGGAACAGCACGCCGCGGTGCGCCCGGCAGAGGGCCCCCGGCCGGATTTGCCCCGACCCGCCGCCGACCAGCCCGGCCATGGTGGCCGAGTGGTGCGGCGCCTCGAACGGCGGCCGGGTGGCCAGCGGCGACCCCGGCGCGAGGGTGCCGGCCACCGAGGCGATCGCGGTCACCTCGAGGGCGGCGGGCTCGTCCAGCGGCGGCAGCAGCCCGGGCAGCCGCTCGGCGAGCATCGTCTTGCCCGCCCCCGGCGGCCCGGTCAGGAACAGGTGGTGCCCGCCGGCGGCGGCGACCTCCACCGCCCGCCGGCCGGCCGCCTGCCCCACCACGTCGGCGAGGTCGGCGCCCGGCGGCGCAGGCGGGCCGGGGACGCGTGCGTGCGGCGTGAGCGCCACCCGGCCGGCGAGGTGCGCCACGACCTGACCGAGGCTGCCCGCGGCGAGCACGTCGATGTCCTCGACCAGCGCGGCCTCGTCAGCGTTCTCGCCGGGGACGATGACCTGCCGGTGACCGGCCCGCACGGCGGCCAGCACGGCCGGGAGCACCCCGCGAACCGCCCGCAGGGACCCGTCCAACCCGAGTTCGCCCAGCAGGACGAGCTCGTCGACGGCCGCGCGGGGCAGCACCCCCGCCCCGGCCAGCACTGCCACCGCGACGGCGAGGTCGAAGCCGCTCCCCTGCTTCGGCATCGCCGCCGGCGACAGCCCGATCGTGACGCGACGCAGGGGGAACTCGTGACCGCTGTTGACCACCGCCGCCCGCACCCGGTCCACCGACTGCCGCACCACCGCGTCGGGCAACCCGACCAGCACGACCGTCGGCACACCGGAGGCCAGGTCGACCTCCACCTCCACCATGGCGCCCTGCACACCGGCCAGCCCCACCGACCACGTCCGGGCGAGCGCCATCAGAACGCGTTCCGCAGGTGGGTGACCCGGGCGGGGCCCGAGCGGGGGACCAGCACGCCGACCACGTCGAAGCGGAGGTCGGGGGCATGGTGCTCGTGGGCGTCCAGCCAGGCCCGGGCCAGCTGGCGCAGGCGCCGGCGCTTGACCGCCGTCACCGCCTCGACCGGGTGCCCGAAGCCGTTCGCCGAGCGGGTCTTCACCTCGCAGAAAACCAGCGCGGAACCATCCCGGGCCACCACGTCGAGCTCACCGGACCGGCAGCGCCAGTTGCGGTCGAGCACCTCCAGGCCCTGGTCGGTCAGCACCCGCACGGCCACCCGCTCGCCGTACGCGCCCAGCGCGGCCCGGGTGGACGGGCGGGCACCGGTGGGCGGCCGTGGCGTCGTCTCTCGTGGGTTCTGCACCCCGCCGACCGTTCCCGGCAGCCGCACCGGGGTCCACGGTCCGGCTCGGGCTGTGGAGGGGTCCGCTGCCTGTGGACGGCGGCCGGCGGGCCAGAGGTCGACCGGGAACGCTTCCCCGATGGATCAGGTCAGGGCAGGCGGGGATTGTCCGGGAGCTCGAGGTCGGGCTTGTCGAGCTCCTCCACGTTGACGTCCTTGAACGTCACCACCCGCACGTTCTTCACGAAGCGGGCCGGGCGGTACATGTCCCACACCCAGGCGTCGGAGAGCTTCAGCTCGAAGAACACCTCGCCGCCGGCGTCGCGGACCTGCAGGTCCACCGAGTTGGCCAGGTAGAAGCGGCGCTCGGTCTCCACGACGTAGGAGAACTGCCGGACGATGTCCTTGTACTCGCGATAGAGCTGGAGCTCCATCTCGGTCTCGTACTTCTCGAGGTCCTCGGTGCTCATTGCTCGACTCCGCCCACGAGCACCGGAAAGTCGGTCGGCTGGGTGCTCACCGCCCCATCATCGTGCATCCCGCCCCCGCCCGACAGCCGCGGTGCCCGCGTGGCGCGCAGTGCGCTCGCCCGGGCCACGTTGACGAAGCGCATCCGGTGCTCGGAGCAGGGCCCGTGCCGGTCCAGCGCCGCGCTGTGCACGTCGGTGATGTAGCCCTTGTGCACGTCGAAGCCGTACTCCGGAAAGCGCTCGTGCAGGTCGAGCATGATGCGGTCCCGGGTGACCTTGGCCAACACGGACGCCGCGGCGACGCAGGCCGCGACCCGGTCGCCCTTCCAGACGGCGAGGGTGGGCTGGACCAGGCCGGAGACCGGGAAGCCGTCGGTGAGCACGTAGTGCGGGCCGGGATCGAGCACGGACACCGCCCGGCGCAGCGCCTCGATGTTGGTGACGTGCATGCCGCGCTCGTCCAGATCAGGGACGGGAATGGCGATCACCGACCAGGCGACCGCGCGGTCGACGATCTCGGCGTAGACCCGCTCGCGGGAGGCCGGGGTGAGCAGCTTGGAGTCGGCCAGGCCCGGGACCCGGCCACGGCGCCCGGGAGGCAGCACGCACGCGGCGGCGACCAGCGGGCCGGCGCATGCACCGCGGCCGGCCTCGTCCGCGCCGGCGATGGCACTGAAGCCGCGACGACGGATCGCGCCCTCCATCGACCAGAGGTCGTCGGGGGCCGGAGCGGGACGGACAGCCATCGCCGTCCGACCTTACGTCGCTGTCGGCTGGGTCCGCCGCCCTGCCGGACAGGGAACCGCGGGCCGGTCCCCGGGGGAACGGGGACCGACCCGCGGACGACCTCGCCGGACCACGGAAGGGTCCGGCGTGGTCACCGGACCAGCCACCGAGGTGACGGTCCGGCCGTGCAGTCGGGACCGGGCGCTGAGGAGGCGAGGACCCGGGCCCGACGGGCTCGGTGTGGTCAGGCGCCGGCGGGGGTGCCGGTCAGGGCGTGCGCGCCGCAGGTGCAACCCGGACGGGCCGGGTTGCGGGCCGAGAGCACGAGGGAGACCGCGTGGGCGCGGTCCCGGGCACCGAGCTTGCGCAGGATCGCCTTGACGTGGGACTTGACGGTGTCCTCGCTGATGAACAGGTTCCGGCCGATCTGCCGGTTGGACTGCCCCTGGATGAGCTCGTCGAGGACGTCGGCCTCACGCCGGGTCAGCGGCACCGACGGGGTCAACTCCTTGGCCACCGGCTCGGTGGCGCCCTCGGTGCGGCGGATCTGGGGGTCGACCACGGTGCGGCCGGCGCGGGCGGCCAGCACGGCCCAGCCCAGCAGGGTCGGCGAGGTGTTCATCAGCAGGTAGCCCCGCACACCGGCGGCCAGGGCCTCGTTGACCACGGCCGGGTCCTCCGAGGTGGCCAGCGCCACGATGGCGACCTGGGGGAAGCGGCGACGCAGGTCGCGGCAGGCGTTGAGCGTCTCGGCCCGGCCGGAGCCCAGCTCGACGACGACCGCATCGGGGCGGGCGGACTCGGCCAGGGTGAGCGCGCGACGGGCCTCGCCCGGCGTTCCGACCGCCTGCAGACCGGCGGTCTCGTTGATCATGCTGAGCAGCCCACGGCGCAGCACCGGGGCGTCGGCGAGGATGAGCACGCGGGTGACGCCGCGGGTGTTGGCCAGAGGTGCAGACACGACTTGCTCCGTTTCAGATCCGGTGAACTCTCAAACAATCCATCGGATGGGTGAACGGAGTACTTGAACACTTTTTCAAGAAAGACTTCTGCGCACACCGAAAGGTGCGACTGACCATTCGGGGCGACGAGTGCAGAATGTCGACAAGGCGCCTCGCGCCACTTCCCGCTCAGACGGGAATGGTCAGCCGTCGGCCGGCTCGCGTCCCGGCCGGGTCCGCGGACCGCGCCGCACACGACGCCATCCCGTGCCGGGTGGGCGGCTCGAGGGCCCGGTCAGCACGGCGCGCCGGGCCACCGAGCGGCGCCGTCGTCGCCAGGCGGTGACGGGGACAGCACCGATCAGGCCCAGGGCGTACGGGGCCGCCACGGCGGCATTCCCCTGCACCACCGGAGCCCCGAGCGCCTGCTCCTGACCCTGGATGTCCGGGTCGTCGAGCAGGGTGAACCGGTCCAGCGGCCAGACGATCAGCGCCGCCTTCCCGATGACGTCGTCGACGCCGATCGTGCCGGAGTACCGGTCGGTGACGTGCTCACGGGAGTCCGCCGAGGCCACCCGGTGGTCGCCCATCACCCACAGCCGGTCCTCCGGCACGGTGACCGGCCCGAAGGCCCGTGACTCCAGCGGCTTGTCCTCGAAGATGTAGGGCTCGTCGAGGGGCTCGCCGTCGACGGTGACCCGGCCCTGCGCGTCGCAGCACTGGACCGTCTGCCCTTCCGTCGCGATCACCCGCTTGACGAAGTCGTCCTCGCTCGGCGGGGCCACGCCGACGGCCCGCCCGATGGTGAGCAGCGCGCCGGACAGCCAGTTGCCCGGCTCGTCGACGGTGATCTCCGGCGACCAGGTGTCCGGCCCCTTGAACACGACGATGTCGCCCGGCTCGGGCTCGCCGAACCAGTACGGCACCTTGTTGACCAGGACCCGGTCGCCGGTGCAGCCGGTGCAGCCGTGCAGCGTCTGCTCCATCGAGCCCGACGGGATGAAGAAGGCCTGCACCAGGAAGGTCTTGACCAGCAACGCCAGCACGAAGGCCACCACCAGGAGCACGGGCAGCTCGCGCAGCAGCGAGGACTTCTTCTCCGGGTCGGCCGCACGCCGGTGCCCGCCGGCCCGGCGCCCCCGCTCCGGTCGCGTCGCGGGTTCCTCGGGCAGCGGCCCGTCGGTGGCGTCGGCAGGCCCATCGGCCCGGTCGGTGCTCATCACGACCAGCGTACGGTCCGCGTCCGGCACCAGCCCCGGACGCGGCGTGCAGCCGGCCACAAACGCGACCGGACCGGCTGCGGTGCGCAGCCGGTCCGGTCGGGAGAGAGGAAGTCGCGTCAGCGCGCGACGGTCTCGCGCTTCTCCTTGATCTTGGCGGCCTTGCCGCGCAGCTCGCGGAGGTAGTACAGCTTCGCCCGGCGGACGTCACCACGGGTGATGACCTCGATCTTCTCGACGACCGGGGTGTGCACCGGGAAGGTGCGCTCCACGCCGACACCGAAGCTGACCTTGCGGACGGTGAAGGTCTCGCGGATGCCCCCGCCCTGGCGGCGGATGATGACGCCCTGGAAGACCTGGATGCGGGAGCGGTTGCCCTCGATGACCCGCACGTGCACCTTCACGGAGTCCCCGGGGCGGAAGGTGGGGATGTCGTCGCGCAGCGACGCGGCGTCGAGGGCGTCCAGGGTGTTCATCGCAGCAGTCCTCAGTCCTAGTGGCTCGTTCGCGGTGCGGACAGCGGTGTGCCCGGCCTGTCCGTACTCGGGGGCTGCGCTCCACGCCCGGCTGGTCGATCAGCGCACCGGTCGACCATGAGCAGAGAGCCACCGCCGGCACGTGCCGGCGGCCTGCAGCAGCTCTCTACTGTGCCACATCTTCGGACGACGATGCGCGGCGGGCCGGTCCAGGGGCCGGCGAGCAGCTCCGGGAGAGGTTGCCGCGCTCGTGGGAGTCGGCCGGAGTGCCTGCCCCGCCCTGGGGGTCGGCGTCCAGAGCGATGCGATCGGTCGGGCTCAGGGCGCCATCCGGCAGGGCGGTGAGCAGGTCGGGACGGCGGTCGGCGGTGCGCCGCAGCGACTCGGCGCGACGCCAGCGGGCGATCGCGGCGTGGTCACCGGACAGCAGGACGGGAGGCACCTCGTGCCCCCGCCAGGTGGCCGGCCGGGTGTAGGAGGGGCCCTCGAGCAGCCCGTCGGCGTGCGAGTCGAACTCCACGGACTCGGCGTTGCCGACCACCCCGGGGATCAGCCGGGTGACCGCTTCGACCATCACCAGGACCGCGGACTCGCCGCCGGCCAGCACGTAGTCACCGATCGAGACCTCGGAGACGGGGCCGCTGCCGGCCGCCCAGTCGGCGACCCGCTGGTCGATGCCCTCGTACCGGCCACAGGCGAAGACCAGCCCCGGCTCGGTGGCCCAGGCGGCGGCGGTGGCCTGGGTGAACGGCCGGCCGGCCGGGGTGGGCACGACCAGCCGGGTGCCCGGCGGGCGGACCGCCTCCAGGGCGCGGGCCCACGGCTCGGGGCGCATCACCATGCCGGGTCCGCCGCCGTAGGGCGCGTCGTCGACGGTGCGGTGGACGTCGTCGGTCCACTGCCGCAGGTCGTGCACGCCGATGGAGACCAGCCCACGGGCGGCCGCCTTGCCGAGCAGCGACTGCCCGAGCGGGGCCAGGTACCCGGGGAAGATCGTCAGGACGTCGATGCGCAGTGCGCTCAGAGCTCCAGCAGGCCCTCGGGCGGGTCGACGACGAGATGGCCGGCGGCCAGGTCGACCGTCGGCACGATGGCCTGCACGAACGGGACGAGCAGGTCGCCGGCCCCGGGACGGCGGACGACCAGCAGCTCGGTGCCCTCGTGGCGCACCGCGGTGACCTCGCCCAGCACCGAACCGTCCGGCAGCTGCGCGGCCAGCCCGACGAGCTGGTGGTCGTAGAAGGAGTCGGGATCCTCGAGGTCGGGCAGGTCGGTGACCGGGACCAGCAACCGGGTGTTGCGAAGGGCGTCGGCGGCCTCGCGGTCGGCCAGCACGCCGCCGTCCGGGCCGGCCAGCTGCAGCAGCAGCGTGCCGCTGTGCCAGCGCATGTCCACCACGGTCAGCGGCCCCCGCTCGGCCGGCTCGGTGCTGAGCACGGCGCCCGGGGTGAACCGGAGGTCGGGGTCGTCGGTGCGCACCTCGACGGTGACCAGACCACGGACACCGTGGGGTCGGCCGATACGGCCGACCACCACGGTGTCGGTGGACTCAGGAGCTGCGGGCACGGAGGGTGCTGCTCAGCGCCCGTCGGTGTCGACGACGTCGACCCGCAGGCCGCGGCCGCCGACCCCGGTCATGACCTGGCGCAGCGCCTTGGCGGTACGCCCGCCACGGCCGATGACCTTGCCGAGGTCGTCGGGGTGCACCCGGACCTCGAGGGTCTTGCCACGCCGGCCGTTGACCAGGTCGACGGCGACGTCGTCGGGGTTGTCGACGATGCCCTTGACCAGGTGCTCGAGCGCCTCTTCGAGCACGTCTTACTCGGCGGGCTTCTCGGTGGCGGCCGGCTCGGCGGCGGCGTCGGCCTTCGGCGCGGCGTCGGCCTTCGGCGCGGCGTCGGCCTTGGGCGCGGCCTTCTTGCGCGGGGTCGTCGCGTCGGCGGCGGGCTCACCCATGGCGGCGCGGGCGGCCTCCTCGTAGATGGCCTTCTTGTCGGCCTTGGGGGCCGCGACCTTCATCGGCGGCGGGGCGGGCTCGCCCTTGAACTTCTGCCAGTCACCGGTCACCCGCAGGATCGCGGCGACGGCCTCGGTCGGCTGCGCGCCGACACCGAGCCAGTACTGCGCCCGCTCGCCGTCGACCTCGATGAAGGAGGGGTCCTCCTTCGGGTGGTACTTGCCGATGGTCTCGATCGACCGGCCGTCCCGCTTGGTACGGGCGTCGGCGACGACGATGCGGTAGTACGGCGCGCGCATCTTGCCCAGGCGCATGAGCTTGATCTTGGTGGCCACGGGTGTGGTGTGCTCCTCGAACTCAGACTGTGGTGCCCGCCGGACGGACGCGTGGGGCACGCCGGGGCGGAGCGAGGGACACGGACGGCAACGGTGAGAGGGCCGCCGACCGCCGTGTTCGACCCCCCATCATGCCAGACGGCGGACAGTCGCCGGGACCCGCGTCAGTCGGCCGGGCGCATCGCTGACCACGACAGCTCCGACGGCGGCCCCGACGTCGACCCCCGCGGCCCGGCCGCGCCCCCTCGCACCTCTGCCAGCACCGCATCGCGCGCCTCGGCGACGGGGACGTCACGGCGCTCCCCGGTGGCCCGGTCGCGGATCTCGATCACGCCCTCGGCCAGCCCGCGGCCGACCGTGACGATGGTCGGCATGCCGAGGAGCTCGGCGTCCTTGAACTTCACCCCCGGCGAGACCTTCGGCCGGTCGTCGTAGAGCACCGCCAGCCCCCAGCCGTCGGACAGGTCGCCCGCCAGGCGCTCCGCGAACTCGAAGATCGCGGGATCCTTGCCGGTGGCGACCACGTGCACATCGGCCGGCGCAATCTCCCGGGGCCAGACCAGGCCGAGCTCGTCGTGCGTGGACTCGGCGATCGCGGCCACGGCCCGGGAGACCCCGATCCCGTAGGAGCCCATGGTCACGGTCACGAGCTTGCCGTTCTCGTCGAGGACCTTGAGGTCCAGCGCCTCGGCGTACTTGCGGCCGAGGGCGAAGATGTGCCCCATCTCCACGCCGCGGGCCAGCTCCAGTGGACCCGAGCCATCCGGTGCCGGGTCGCCGGGCAGCACCTCGGCGGCCTCGATGACGCCGTCCCAGCCGAAGTCGCGGCCGGCGACCAGGTCGAACACGTGCGCGCCGGGCTCGTTCGCGCCGGTGATCCAGCGGGTTCCGGCCACCACCCGGGGGTCGACCAGGTAGCGGATGCCGCTGGCGCTGTCGGCACCCAGCACCTGCGGGCCGATGTAGCCCTTCACCAGCGCCGGGTGGGCGGCGAAGTCGGTGAACCCCTCCACCTCGGCCGGCGCGACCTGGGCCTCCAGCCGCTTGGCATCGACCTCGCGGTCGCCCGGCAGGCCGACGACCAGCGGCTCCCGGGTCCCGTCGGGGTGCACCAGGGTCACGACGACGTTCTTCAGCGTGTCCGCCGCCGTGTACCCGGCGTCCGGGAACTTCTCGTTGGCGACCGCGACGAGCGTCTCGATCGTCGGGGTGTCCGGGGTGTCCTCGACGTGGGCGTCGGGCAGCCCGTCGAACGGCACGGCCTCGGGTACGACGGTGGAGACGGCTTCGACGTTCGCCGCGTACCCGCCGGGTGAGCGGACGAAGGTGTCCTCGCCGATGGCCGTCGGGTGCAGGAACTCCTCGCTCCGGGAGCCGCCCATCGCCCCGGACATCGCCGAGACGATCACGTACTCCAGGCCGAGCCGGTCGAAGATCCTGATGTAGGCGGCCCGGTGCGCGGCATAGGAGCGGTCCAGGCCGGCGTCGTCCACGTCGAAGGAGTAGCTGTCCTTCATGGTGAACTCCCGGCCGCGGAACAGCCCGGCCCGCGGCCGGGCCTCGTCCCGGTACTTGGTCTGGATCTGGTAGAGCGAGAGCGGCAGATCCTTGTAGGACGAGTACAGGTCCTTCACCAGGAGGGTGAACATCTCCTCGTGCGTGGGGCCGAGGAGGAAGTCGTTGCCGCGACGGTCCTGCAGCCGGAAGAGGTTGGGGCCGTACTCGGTCCAGCGGCCGGTGGCCTCGTAGGGCTCACGGGGCAGCAGCGCAGGAAAATGGACCTCCTGGGCGCCCATCGCGTCCATCTCCTCGCGGACGACGCGCTCCACGTTGCGGAACACCCGCCAGCCCAGCGGCAGCCAGGTGAACCCGCCCGGGGCAGCGCGCCGGATGTACCCGCCGCGGGCGAGGAGCCGGTGGCTGGGCACCTCCGCGTCGGCCGGGTCGTCACGCAGGGTCCGCAGGAACAGGGTCGACATCCGCAACAGCACCCCGACATTGTCGACCTACCGGTCGACACCGCGGCCAGCGGGTTTGTCCGGCTGCGCTGAGCGAGTCGCCGTGTCCCCGGCGGGGAGCCTCCGGCCCCCGCGCCGGGTCCACCGACGACTTCGTCGTCGTCCGTACCCGTGGGCGGCTGGTCAGCCCGCGCCTCCTGGCGTGGCGCTGAGCGTCCTCGGCTGCTCAGCTGACGATCTGGCCGCGGAGGATGACTCGTTGCGGTCGCTGCAGGGTGTCGAGGTCGGTGCGGGGGTCAGTGCCGTAGACCACGAGGTCGGCCGGCGCCCCCTCCTCGATACCGGGCAGCCCCAGCCAGCTCCGTGCCGCCCACGAGCCGGCGGCCAGCGCGGCCTCGGCGGGCAGCCCGGCGGCGTGCAGCGCCCGGATCTCCTCGGCGACCAGTCCGTGGTCGATCCCGCCGCCGGCGTCGGTGCCGGCGAAGACCGGGACCCCGGCGTCGTACGCCGCCCGCACCACGGCGCCCGCCCCCGCGTGCAGCCGCCGCATCGTCGAGGCGTACGCCGGGAACTTCCGCTCCCCCGCCGCCGCGAACTCCGGGAAGTGGGCCACGTTCACCAGCGTCGGGACGACGGCGGTGCCCCGGGTGGCCATCGCGCCGACGAGCTCCTCGGTCAACCCGGTGCCGTGCTCGATGCAGTCGATGCCGGCGTCGATCAGGCCGGGCAGCGCGTCGGTGCCGAAGGTGTGCGCGGTGACCCGGGCGCCCTCCTCGTGGGCGGCCGCGATCGCTGCGGCCAGCACGTCGGCCGGCCACTCCGGGGCCAGGTCGCCGGCGCCGCGGTCGATCCAGTCGCCGACCAGCTTCACCCAGCCGTCGCCGCGCCGGGCCTGGACCCGGACCTCGGCGACCAGGTCGGCCGGGTCCAGCTCGATGGCCAGCCCGGGGATGTAGCGGCGGGATGCGGCCAGGTGCCGGCCGGCCCGCACGATCCGGGGCAGGTCGGGATGGTCGTCCAGCGCCCGCGTGTCGACCGGCGACCCGCAGTCGCGCAGCGCCAGCACGCCCGCCGCCCGTTCGGTCAGCGCCTGCTCGCGCACCTCCGCCAGGTCCTCGACCGGGCCGCCGCCGCGGGCGACGCCCACGTGACAGTGGGCGTCGACCAGCCCGGGCAGGACGAACCCGCCCCGGCTCACCGTCTCGGCGCCGGGCACCGGCTCGAAGGTGATCCGGCCCGCGCGCACCCAGAGGTCGCGGTGCTCACCCTCGGGGAGCGGGACACCGGCCAGGTGGAGGTCGGGCAGCGGCCCGCCGCTCACCGGCCCGGCCGCTCGTCCTTGAACTGGTCGAAGTCGAGCTTGGTGAGGTCGGGCAGCCCCTGGCCGGGGGCCAGGCCGGGCAGCCCGCCGGGGGGCAGCGCCGGCATGCCGCCGCCCGTCCCGCCGCCGGTGAACCCGGCCGGCATTCCGCCGGGCGCGCCGATCGGCCGCCGGGACGGACCGCCCTTGTTCTTCCCCTTGCCCTTCTTGCCGCCCTTGGGCTGCATCTGCCGGCCGCGCTGCTTCTTCGACATCGGCCCCATGCCGGGCATGCCCATGCTGCCGGCCATCTGGCCCATCATCTTCTGGGCCTGGCCGAAGCGCTCGAGCAGCTGGTTGACGTCGGTGACGCTCATCCCGGACCCGTTGGCGATCCGCACCCGGCGCGAGGCGTTGACGATCTTCGGGGTGGCCCGCTCGGCCGGGGTCATCGACCGGATGATCGCCGCGGTGCGGTCCAGGTCCCGCTCGTCGACCTGCGCGAGCTGCTCCTTCATCTGCCCGGCGCCGGGGAGCATGCCGAGCAGGTTCGCGATCGGCCCCATCTTGCGGATCGCCATCATCTGCTCGAGGAAGTCCTCGAGCGTGAAGCCCTCCCGGCTGGCGAGCTTGCCGGCCATCTTTTCGGCCTGGTCGGCGTCGAAGGCCTGCTCGGCCTGCTCGATCAGGGTCAGCACGTCGCCCATCCCGAGGATGCGCGAGGCCATCCGCTCGGGGTGGAAGACGTCGAAGTCGGCCAGCTTCTCGCCGGTCGAGGCGAACATGATCGGCTGGCCGGTGACGTGCCGGACCGATAGTGCGGCACCACCGCGGGCGTCACCGTCGAGCTTGGTCAGGACGACGCCGGAGAAGCCGACACCCTCCTGGAACGCCATCGCCGTGGTGACGGCGTCCTGACCGATCATCGCGTCGACGACGAACAGCGTCTCGTCGGGATGGACGGCGTCGCGGATCCCGGCGGCCTGGGCCATCAGCTCGGCGTCGATGCCCAGCCGGCCGGCGGTGTCGACGACGACGACGTCGTGCATCGTGCGCCGGGCGTGCTCGATGGAGGCCTCGGCGACGGCGATCGGGTCGCCGACGCCGTTGCCCGGCTCGGGCGCGAAGACGTCGACCCCGGCCTGCCCGGCCACCACCGACAGCTGCTGGACGGCGTTGGGGCGCTGGAGGTCGCAGGCCACCAGCAGCGGGGTGTGCCCCTGCGCCTTGAGCCAGCGGCCGAGCTTGCCCGCCAGCGTTGTCTTACCGGCACCCTGCAGACCGGCCAGCATGATCACTGTCGGCGACTGCTTGGCGAAGCGGATCCGCCGGGTCTCACCGCCGAGGACGCCGATGAGCTCCTCGTTGACGATCTTGATGATCTGCTGGGCCGGGTTCAGCGCGCCGGAGACCTCCGCGCCCCGGGCGCGCTCCTTGACCGACGCGATGAACGTCCGCACGACGGGGAGCGCGACGTCGGCCTCGAGCAGCGCGATGCGGATCTCCCGCGCCGTGGCATCGATGTCCTCGTCGGAGAGCCGGCCCTTGCCACGCAGACCGGTGAAGACCTTGTCCAGGCGGTCGGAGAGGGTCTCGAACACAACACGTCCTCAGCTGTCAGGCGTGCAGCCGCCGGCCGACCCGCCGATGCTCCAGCGTGCCGGGCAGCACGGCTCAGGCGCCCGGGGCCACCCCGGGGCCGTCACGCCACCGCTCCCAGGGTAGTGGCCCCTCCGCAGCGGCCCACCGCACGCTTGTGAGCGGTGGGCAGAGCCGGCCCCGCTGCAGGGTCCCGCCGCGAGGGGAAGGACCCCGTCCTCCTCATCCCTCGCAGGCTCGGGACGAGCCTCTGGACGGGGCCGGGGGCAGCGGGGTCATTCTTCAGGCCGCGCGCCGCCAGGCGGACCCGCCGGCGACCGTCGGGACGACGCCCCCGCTCATGAACGCCGTGCCGCACTCGACGCACGCCCACTCGGGACACTCGCCACCGTCGTCGGTGTGACCGTCGGGGCAGGCGGGCTGCTCGAACTGGGTGTCCTGCCCGCAGGTGGGACAGGGCCACGTCGGGTGTTCCACGGATCGGTCTCCCCTCGCGCTGCCGGGCCCCGGACCGGGCGCCGACTCCCGGTCAACGTGTCACGGGGGTACGACAGAACTGGTCACCTCAGCCCGGCGTGTCGACCACCACCCACGCCGCGGGATCTGGTGCCTCCCCCCGGGCGGCGGCCACGAGCGCCCGCTCCGCCCGGGTGCGCTGCCCGCCGTCGACGGGGCCACCCGAGCTGTCGCGGACGTAGAAGGCGTCCACGGCATCCGCGCCGAGCGTCTCCACCGTCGCCGAGCTGACCGTGAGGCCGGCACCGGCCAGGGCGGCGGTGAGCCGGTACAGCAGCCCGGCCCGGTCACCCGCGCGCACCTCCACCAGGCTCGTGGCCCCGGTGGCCTCGGCGTCGAACCAGGAGACCCGGGGCGGGGCGCTCCGGCCGCCGTCCTGGCTGTAGTCGTGCTCGCGCTGACGCAGCCGACCGGCCAGCGGGAGCGTCCCCTCCAGCGCGGCCCGGACACCGTCGGCGAGGATCTCGGGCACCGGGGCCCGTCCGAAGCGCGGGCGGACGGCGAACACCAGGGTGGCATGGCTCCCGACGACGTTGACCCGGGCGGCGCGCACGTCGAGCTGGTTGAGCGCCAGCACCCCGGCGCACAGGCTGAACAGGCCCGGCCGGTCCGCGGCGCCGAAGGTCACCTGCTGACCGTCCAGGACGTCCTCGATCCCGACGGTCACCGGCTCGGTGCGACCGGGGATCTCCGGCGCCGGCGCGGTGACCTGCGGCGCGGTCGGCTCGAGCACCGGCTCGGGCATCGCGGCACTACCCAGCCGGGCGGCGACCCGGGCCACCAGGGCGGCCACCAGGTGCGCCTTCCAGGGCGACCAGGCCGAGGTGCTGGTGGCGGCTCCGTCGGCCTGGGCGAGGGCGTGCAGCAGCTGCAGCAGGGCGGCGTCCCCGCCGATGGCCTCGACCACCCGGTCGACGGTCAGCGGGTCGTCGATGTCGCGGTGGGTCGCGACGTCGGGCAGCAGCAGATGGTGGCGCACCATCGCCACCAGGGTGGCGACGTCCGGCGGGCTGAAACCCATCCGGACGGCGATCTCCTCGATGACCACCACTCCCACGTCGGTGTGGTCGCCGGGCCAGCCCTTGCCGATGTCGTGCAGCAGCGCGCCGACCAGCAGCAGGTCGGGCCGGTCGACGTCCCGGGTGAGCTCCGCCGCCGCGGCGGCCGCCTCCACCAGGTGCCGGTCGACGGTGAAGCGGTGCCAGGGATGGCGCTGCGGCATGGAGCGCACCCGGTCCCACTCCGGGAGCATGCGGCCGAGCAGGCCCTCCTGGTCCAGCTGCTCGAGCACCGCCACGGCACTGCGGCCGCTGGCGAGCAACCGGAGGAAGGACCACCGGACCTCCGGCGGCCACGGCCGGGGCAGCGCCGGCGCGTGCACCGCGAGCACCTTGAGCGTGTACGGGGACAGCAGCAGGTCGGCCCGCGCCGCGGCGGCGGCGCCGCGCAGGACGAGGCCGACGTCGGCCGCCGGCCGCGCGTCGCGGGCCAGCACCACCTCGTCGCCCTGCCGGACCAGCCCCTCGGCGAGCGGTTCACGGCGCACCCGGCGGTACCGGGAGCCCGGCCGGCGCACCAGCGCCGCGTCGACCCGCCGCCAGGTCTCGTCGGCGACGAAGGCCAGCCGGCGCCCCGCCAGGCTCACCTGGCGCAGCAGCACGTCGTCGTCGGCCAGCCCCAGCTGCTCGGCGACGGGCCGCTGGGTCTGCCGGACCAGCACGTCGCCGGCCCGGCCGGTGGACCGGCGCAGCGCGTCACGGACGTCGAGCAGGAACGCGTAGGCCTCCCCCGCGCGCGCCGGCGGCTCGTCGGCCAGCTGGGCGGCGGCCAGGGCGCGCAGCACCTGCCCCTCGCGCAGCCCGCCGTAGGCCTCCTTGAGGTCGGGCTCGAGGAGGAAGCCGAGCTCGCCGACCTGCCGGCCCCGCGCCCGCCGCAGGTCGCGGAGTTCCGGCAGCAGCCTGGTGGCGTGCTGCCGCCAGGACGCCAGGGTCGCGCTGCGCAGGGCCGCCGACAGCGCGGCGTCACCGGCCACGTGCCGGACGTCGAGCAGCCCGAGGCCGGCCCTGACGTCGGCGGCAGCGACCGAGACCGCCTCCTTCACGGTGCGCACCGAGTGGTCCAGCCGGAGACCGGCGTCCCAGACCGGGTACCACAGCGCGTCGGCGACCCGGGCGACCTCGGGGCGGCCGTCGTGCACCAGCACCAGGTCCAGGTCGCCGCAGGGCGGCAGCTCCCGCCGTCCCAGGCTGCCGACCGCGACCAGGGCGATCCCGCTGTCGTCGGCGGGCGGGGGCGCCCCGCGGCGGGGCGCCGGCCGGGGCGTGCCGGTCAGCGCGGCGGCCAGCAGGCCGGTGAGCCAGCCGTCGAGGACCGCGCAGCGCTGGGCGCGGCTCAGGCCGGGCAGGGCATCGGTGTCGAGCACGGGAACCCTCCGGTCGGGACGGCACAGCGGAACGTGGCGCGGCGGGGACGAGCCGGCCGGGACGGCGGGTTCCCCGCCGCCCCGGCCGGCGTTCGCGGTCGAGTCCGGCACCGTCCCGAGGCTCACCCGAGCGTGGACGGCCCCGTCCGGAGGCTCGCCTCGAGCTTGCGAGGGGTGAGAAGGACGGGGTCCTTGATCAGACCGCGTCGGCTCCCCGCTCCCCGGTACGGACGCGGACGACCTCGTCGATCGTGGTGACCCACACCTTGCCGTCGCCGATCTGCCCGGTGGAGGCCGACTCGACGACGGCGTCCACCACCCGGGCGGCGTCGATCTCGCTGACGACGACCTCGATGCGCACCTTGGGGACGAAGTCCACCTGGTACTCCGCCCCGCGGTAGACCTCGGTGTGCCCGCGCTGACGCCCGAAGCCCTGGACCTCGCTGACCGTGAGGCCGGCGATGCCGATCAGTTCCAGGGCGTTCTTGACGTCGTCGAGCTTGAACGGCTTGACGATCGCGGTGACCAGCTTCATGCCCGGGTCGCTCCTTCGGTGTCACGGGCCAGTGCCTGCGTCGGGGCGTGCGCCTGGCCGGCGTGTGATGCGGCACCTCCGCCACCCCCGAGGGAGACGAAGTCGTACGCGCTCTCAGCGTGCTCGCCGTTGTCGATGCCGGCGACCTCGTCCTCCTCGGAGATCCGGAAGCCCATCACCTTGTGGATGACGGCGCCGATCACCAGTGTGAGGACGAACGAGTAGGCCAGGACGGCCACCGCGCCGACGACCTGGCGCCACAACTGGTCGACGCCCCCACCGTAGAACAGCCCGTTCACCGCGGCCGGGGCGTCGGCGGTGGCGAGGAAGCCGATCAGGACGGTGCCGACCAGACCGCCGACGAGGTGGACGCCGACGACGTCGAGCGAGTCGTCGTAGCCGAACCTGAACTTGAGGCCGACGGCCAGGGCGCAGAGCACGCCGGAGACGACGCCGATGATGATCGCGCCGATCGGCGAGACCGCCGAGCAGGCCGGCGTGATCGCGACCAGGCCGGCGACGACGCCGGAGGCGGCACCGAGCGAGGTCGAGTGGCCGTCCCGGATCTTCTCCACCAGCAGCCAGCCGAGCATCGCGGCACCAGTGGCGACCAGGGTGTTCACCCAGACGACGGCGGCGGTGTTGTTGGCGGCCAGCGCGGAGCCGGCGTTGAAGCCGAACCAGCCGAACCACAGCAGCCCGGCGCCGATCATCACCAGCGGCAGGTTGTGCGGCCGCATCGGGTCGCGGCCGAAGCCACGGCGCTTGCCCAGGACGAGGGCCAGGGCGAGACCGGCCGCACCGGCGTTGATGTGCACCGCCGTGCCCCCGGCGAAGTCGATGGCGGCCAGGCCGTTGGCGATCCAGCCACCGGTGTGGCCGTCGGCGTCGAAGTCGAACACCCAGTGCGCGACCGGGAAGTAGACGACCGTGACCCAGACGGCGACGAACACCATCCAGGCGCTGAACCTGGCGCGGTCGGCGATGGCACCGGAGATCAGCGCGACGGTGATCACGGCGAAGACCGCCTGGAAGCCGACGAAGGCCATGACCGGGAGACCGCCCTCGTCGCTGGTGGTGTCCGCCATCAGGCCCTGCAGACCGAAGAACTCACCCGGGCTGCCCAGCAGGCCGCCGCCGACGTCGTCGCCGAAAGCGAGCGAGTAGCCGTAGAGGACCCAGAGGACGCTGATCAGGCCCAGCGCTCCGAAGCTCATCATCATCATGTTGAGGACGCTCTTGGCGCGGACCATGCCGCCGTAGAAGAGCGCGAGTCCTGGGGTCATCAGCAGCACGAGCGCTGCGCTGGTGAGGATCCAGGCGGTGTCGCCGGTGTTGACCACGGCAACCTCCTGTGGGGTCGTCGGCCATCGGCCGCAGCGGGGGCCCGGGGGCCTCGGGGAACGCCGCCCGGGAGGGCGGCGGGGGTTCCAGCCGGCACCCCCGGCGCTGGGGGCGACGCTGCGGACAACCGTGCCGACCCGGTGTTTCCACCGACGGCGCGGACGTGTTTCTCCACGGTGAACTCACGGTCGTCCGTCGGCCCCGGGTGTTCCAGTCGTGTTGCGCCGGTGCCTGACGGCCGCCGCGCGCCGCTCCGGCAACCCTGTTGCCACTGATGTGCATGTGCGACCGATGTGCAATACCGTGGTCGCGACCGCCGCCCGGGCCCCGGGCACACCCACTCCCCGGGAGGCCCTGCGTGCACGTCCCCGACGGGTTCCTCGACCCGGCCACCTCGGCGGCCACCGCCGCCGTCGCCGCCGCCGGCATCGCCGTGGCCCTGCGCGGCGCGCGCCGTGAGCTCGACGAGCGCACCGCGCCGATGGCCGGGCTCACCGCTGCCTTCGTCTTCGCCGTCCAGATGATGAACTTCCCGGTCGGCGCCGGCACCAGCGGGCACCTCATCGGCGGCGCCCTCACCGCCGTCCTCGTCGGCCCCTGGACGGCGGTGCTCTGCATGACCGTCGTCCTGCTCGTCCAGGCGGTCGTGTTCGCCGACGGCGGGCTGACCGCACTCGGCACCAACGTCACGCTGATGGCCCTGGTGTCCGTCGCCGTCGGGTACGGCGTCTTCCGTGCCCTGGCGGCCGTCCTGCCGCGTACCCGGATCGGGGCGCTCGTCGCGGCCGGCGTCGGGGCGTTCCTGTCGGTGCCGGCCGCCGCGCTGGTCTTCGTCGGCCTGTTCGGCGTCGGCGGGGTGGCCGACGTGGCGATCGGCACGGTGGCGCTGACGATGGGCGGGGTGCACCTGCTCATCGGCCTGGGTGAGGCCGCCATCACCGCCGCGGTGCTCAGCGCGGTGCTCGCCGTCCGGCCCGACCTGGTCCGCGGGGCCCGGCACCTGCGGCGCGACGTCACCCTGGCACCCCGGCCACCGGCCGCCGCGCCGGTCGCCGTGAGGGATGCCGCGTGAAGGCCCCTCGCCGCCGCACCGTCGGGTTCCTCCTCACCGGCCTGCTCGTCACGCTGCTCGTCGCCGGCGTCGGCAGCTACTACGCCAGCTCCTCACCCGACGGCCTGGAGTGGTCGGCCGAGGAGGAGGGCTTCATGGACACCGCCCGCGACAGCGCGGTGGCCGGCTCGCCCCTCGCCGACTACGGGGTCGCCGGGATCGGCGACGCGCGCCTCTCCGGCGGGCTGGCCGGAGTGACCGGCGTCCTGGTGACCCTGCTGCTGGCCGGTGGCCTCACGCTCGTCGTGCGCCGCCGGTCCGCCGGGTCGCAGGACGCAGCTGCGGAGACCCCCGACCGCGTGCCGGCCGGCCGGGACTGAGGTGGGCGCGGGGCACGCTTCCGGTGGGCTGTCGGCGCGCTACCTGGCCGGCACCAGCCCGGTGCACCGGCTGGAGCCGCACGTCAAGCTGGTCGCCGTCCTCGGGTTCGCGCTGGTGGTCGTGGCGACCCCCGTGCACGCCGGCTGGGCGCCGGCGGCCTACCTCGGCTTCCTGCTGCCGTTGCTCGTCGTCGCGCGGATCGCCCGGGTCGGCCTCGGCCGGCTGATCCGCGGGCTGACCGTCGAGCTGCCCTTCGTGCTCTTCGCCGTCCTGCTGGTCTTCGTCTCCCGCGGCCCGCGCACCGAGGTGCTGGGGCTGTCGGTGTCCCAGAGCGGGCTGGCCGTCGGCGGCGGGCTGCTGGCCAAGGCGACCTTGTCGGTGCTCGCCGCCACGCTGCTGGCCGCCACCACCGAGCCGCGGGCCCTGCTGCGCGGCCTGGAGCGGCTGCGGCTGCCCGAGGTGCTGGTGCAGATCCTGATGTTCATGATCCGGTACGCCGACGTGGTCGGCGGCGAGCTGCGCCGGATGCGGATGGCCCGGGAGTCGCGCGGCTTCCGCGCCCGGCACCTCGGCGCCCTGCGGGTGCTCGGGCCGGCGGCGGGGTCGCTGTTCATCCGTTCCTACGAGCGCGGCGAGCGGGTGCACCTGGCGATGCTGTCGCGGGGGTACACCGGCCGGCTGCCCACCGGGCCGGTCGCCGCGGTCGGGGCCCGATCCTGGACGACGGCGCTCAGCCTCCCCCTGGCCGCCGGCGCCGTCCTGCTCACGGGTTCACTGGTGGGGTGAGCACTCCCCCGCCGTCGTTGCTGGTGGAGGACCTCGCCTTCGCCTACCCCGACGGGCACCAGGCGCTGTACGGCGTGGACCTGCGGATCGGGCCCGGTGAGCGGGTGGCCGTGCTGGGGCCCAACGGCGCGGGCAAGACCACCCTGGTGCTGCACCTCAACGGCATCCTGCGCGGCGGCCGAGGCCGGGTCGAGGTGGCCGGCCTGCCGGTCGAGGGCAGGGACCTGCGCGAGGTGCGCCGCCGGGTGGGCATCGTCTTCCAGGATCCCGACGACCAGCTGTTCATGCCCACCGTCGGCGAGGACGTCGCGTTCGGCCCCCGCAACCTCGGGTTGTCCGAGCCCGAGGTCGCCCGCCGGGTCGCCGACGCGCTGGCCGCCGTGGACATGGCCGACGCCGCAGATCGCCCGCCGCACCACCTGTCCTTCGGCCAGCGCCGGCGGGTGGCCGTGGCGACGGTGCTGTCGATGCGGCCCGAGGTGCTGGTCCTGGACGAGCCGTCCTCCAACCTCGACCCGGCCGGCCGGCGGGAGCTCGCCGAGGTGCTCCAGGCACTGCCGGTGACCCTGCTGATGGTCACCCACGACCTGCCCTACGCGCTGCAGCTGTGCGCCCGTTCGGTGGTGCTCGACGGCGGGGTGGTCGTCGCCGACGGCCCCACCCGCGAGCTCCTCGCCGACCCCGCGCTGCTGGCCGCGCACCGCCTCGAGCTGCCCTTCGGCTTCGACCCCCGCGCGGTGCGCTGAGAAAGGACCTCCCTGCCCCCCACCACTCGCAGGCTCGCGGCGGGGCCCTGCAGGGAGGCCGCTTCCTGCCATGGTCGGCGCCACCGAGGGGGCTCCGCGGTTGAGCTAGTCGGCGCCTCCGACCAGCGCCTCGGCGAACGCCTCGGGCTCGAACGGCGCCAGGTCGTCCGGGCCCTCGCCCAGGCCGATGAGCTTCACCGGGATGCCCAGCTCGCGCTGCACGGAGACCACGATCCCGCCCTTGGCGGTGCCGTCGAGCTTGGTGAGCACGATGCCGGTCACCTCGACCGCCTCGGTGAACACCCGGGCCTGCACCACGCCGTTCTGCCCGGTGGTGGCGTCCAGCACCAGCAGCACCTCGTCGACCGGCCCGTGCTTCTCCACCACGCGCTTGACCTTGCCGAGCTCGTCCATCAGCCCCGACTTGGTGTGCAGCCGGCCGGCGGTGTCGATCAGGACGGCGTCGACCTCGCCCTCGGTGCCGGTGCGGACGGCCTCGAACGCCACCGACGCCGGGTCACCGCCCTCCCGGCCGCGCACGGTCAGCACGCCGACCCGCTCGCCCCAGGTCTCCAGCTGGTCGGCCGCCGCGGCGCGGAAGGTGTCCGCGGCACCCAGCACGACGCTCTTGCCGTCACCCACCAGCGCTCGGGCGATCTTGCCGACCGTCGTCGTCTTGCCGGCGCCGTTGACGCCGACCACCAGCAGCACCGCCGGCCGCCCGTCGTGCCGGTCGCTGGCCAGCGTCCGGTCCATGTCCGGGCCCAGGACGGCGGTGAGCTCGCGGACCAGCAGCTCCCGCAGCTCGGGCCCCGAGGCGGTGGCCAGGACGAGGCTCTGGGTGCGCAGCCGCTGGACGATCTGCATGGTCGCCGCGACGCCGACGTCGGCCGCGAGCAGCGTCTCCTCGATCTCCTCCCAGTCATCCTCGGTGAGCTTCTCCCGGGCCAGCACGGTGAGCAGGCCACGGCCCAGCGACGACTGCGAGCGGGCCAGCCGGGACCGCAGCCGCACCAGCCGGCCGGCCGAGGGCAGCGGGGTCTCGAAGACCAGGCCGGGCTCGGGCTCCGCGGGCGGCAGCTCGACCGGCGGCGCCGCCGGGGCGGGCGGACCGGTGTACCGGTCGGCTGCGGTGGCGCCGGAGGTGGGGCTCGGGCCCAACGGCGGCTCGGTGTCGGTGGCCGGCTGCGGCGGGCGGGGCCGGGTCAGCGTGGTCCCGGGCGCGGCATCGGTGTCCAGCCGCGTCGTCCGGCGCCCCCGGCTCACGAGCAGACCGACCCCGGCCAGCAGGGCCACCACGAGGATCGCGATCGCGATCAGCACGAACTCCATGAGGTGATCCTCCCAGTTCACGCACACCCCGCACTGGGCGGCGCCCGGGTCGGTGCGTCACGCTGTCGGGCATGCCCGAGACCGCCGGCACCGCCCCACTACTCCTGCTCGGCCCGCTGCTCCGGCACGTCGATCCCGTGTCCGCGACCGTGTGGGTCGAGACCGACCGCCCGTGCGAGGTCACGGTGCTCGACCGCCGGGTCCGCACCTTCCACGTGCAGGGGCACCACTACGCCTTGGTCGTGGTCGAGGGCCTGGAGCCGGGCAGCTCGACGGCCTACGAGGTGCACCTGGACGGGCACCCGGTGTGGCCGCAGCCGCACTCGACGTTCCCGGCGAGCCGGATCCGGACCCCGGGCGGGCCGGGTCCCCTGCGGATCGCCTTCGGGTCCTGCCGGTACGCGACGCCGTCCACGGTCGACGTGCGGGACGGCATTCCACCGGACGCCCTGGACAGCTACGCCGTGCAGGTCGCCGCCACCCCGCAGGAGGAGTGGCCCGATGCGCTGGTGCTGCTCGGCGACCAGGTCTACGCCGACGAGATCACCCCGGCGACGAGGCAGTGGCTGGCCGCTCGCCGCGACCTCGACCAGCCGCCGGGTGCCCAGGCCACCGACTACGAGGAGTACTCCCGGCTCTACGCGGAGTCCTGGGGGGATGCCCAGGTGCGCTGGCTGCTGTCCACGATCCCGTCCTCGATGATCTTCGACGACCACGAGATGATCGACGACTGGAACACCTCGGCCGCGTGGCGGGCCCAGGTCACCGTCACCGACTGGTGGCAGCGGCGGATCTGCGGCGGGCTGACCAGCTACTGGGTCTACCAGCACCTGGGCAACCTCTCCCCGCAGGAGCTGGAGAAGGACCAGACCTGGCAGGCGATCAGCCGGCGGCACGACGGTTCGGACGACGCCGGTCCGCTGCTCGACGAGCTGGCCCGCGCGGCCGACCGCGAACCGCGCAGCGTGCGCTGGAGCTACGTGCGGCACTGGGGCTCGGCGCGACTGATCATGGTCGACAGCCGGGCCGGCCGGGTGCTCGCCGAGGGCGACCGGAAGATCCTCGACGACGACGAGTTCGACTGGGTGGACGGTGCCGTCCGGAACGCGGTCTCCGACGGGGTGGAGCACGTGCTGATCGGCACCTCGCTGCCGTGGCTGCTCCCGCACGCCGTGCACGACATCGAGCGGTGGAACGAGACCCTCACCTCCCGGCACGCCGGGAAGCTGCTGGGCCGGTTGTCCGACAAGCTCCGCCAGGCCGCCGACCTGGAGCACTGGGCCGCGTTCGGACAGTCCTTCGAGCGGCTCGGGCGCACCCTGGTCTCCCTGGCCCGGGGGGAGCTCGGCCCGGCACCCGCCACCGCGCTCGTGCTGTCCGGCGACGTGCACCACGCCTACGCCGCCGAGCTGGTGCACCCGGGCGGGCTGACCAGCCGGGTGCACCAGCTGACGGTCTCCCCGCTGCACAACCGGGCTCCGCGCGCCATCGAGATCGGCTTCAAGATCGGGTGGAGTCGATGGGCCCGAGCGTTGACCGGCGTCCTCCGCGCTGCCGGCCGGGTGTCCGCCACCGACCTGGAGTGGCGCAAGCAGTCCGGCCCGTTCTTCGGCAACGAGCTGGGCGAGCTGGTGCTCGAGGGCAGCAACGCCCGCTTCCGGCTCTTCGCCACCAGCCGGGACGAGGCCGGCCGGACCTCCTTCGACCAGGTGCTCGACACCGAGCTGTCCTGAGCGCCGGTCCGGTGGACGAGCCCGTGCCCGGTCCCGGCCGGCCGTCGATCCCGGTGCGGCTGCTCACGTTCAACATCCACCACGGCGTGGGTCCCGACGGCCGGCACGACCTGCCGCGGCTGGCCCGCCTGCTGGCTGCCGGCGAGGCCGACGTGATCTGCCTGCAGGAGGTCGACCGGCACTTCGGGAAGCGCAGCGAGCACGTCGACCAGGCGGTGCTGCTGGCCCGCGCGCTGGGCATGCAGCTGGCCTGGGGGCCGGCCATCGACCGGCCGGGCGACGGTGCCGGGGAGCGCCGGCAGTACGGCAACGCCCTGCTGTCCCGGCTGCCGATCCTGGCCAGTGCCGTGCACCCGCTGCCGGGGGACGGCGAGCCGCGCTGCGCCCTGCGCACCCAGGTCGGGCTCGACGGCGGTGCGCTGTGGGTCACCGCCACGCACCTGAACGCCCGGTCCGCGGCCACCCGGGCCGCCCAGGCCGCCGTCCTCGCCGGGCTGCACGATCCCACGGAGACCGGCGTTCTCGCCGGTGATCTCAATGCCGACACCGGCGCCTCCGAGCTGGATGTGCTGCGCGAGCGGTTCACCGACGCCTGGCACCTGGCCCGGGCACGCAGCGACCAGGCGGGGCGCTGGTCGCTGCGCGCACAGCAGGGGCTCACCCACCCGGCCGGCCACCCGCGCGTGCGGATCGACCAGGTGTGGGTGTCACCCGGTGTGGCGGTCGCCGGCGCGCAGGTGCTCGACGGCGCCGACTGCTCCGACCACAACCCGCTGCTGGTCGACCTGGAGTTGGAGGACCCCCTCTCCCCCACCCCTCGCGAGCTCGGGGCGGTGCCCTAGAGAGGCCGTCAGGCGACGTCGGGGTCGCGCAGGCGCTGGCTGATCACCCCGGTGATGCCGTCGCCGCGCATGCTGACGCCGTAGAGGGCGTCGGCGATCTCCATCGTGCGCTTCTGGTGCGTGATCACGATCAGCTGCGACGTGTCCCGCAGCTGCTCGATGAGGGTGAGCAGCCGGCCCAGGTTGACGTCGTCCAACGCCGCCTCGACCTCGTCGAGCACGTAGAACGGCGAGGGACGGGCGCGGAAGATCGCCACCAGCAGCGCCACGGCGGTCAGCGACCGTTCCCCGCCCGACAGCAGCGACAGCCGCTTGACCTTCTTGCCCGGTGGCCGGGCCTCGACCTCGACCCCCGTGGTGAGCAGGTCCTCGGGGTCGGTGAGGAAGATCCGCCCCTCGCCGCCGGGGAAGAGGGTCGCGAAGACCGCCGCGAACTCCCGTTGGGTGTCGGCGAAGGCCGAGGCGAACACCTCGTGGATGCGCGCGTCGACCTCCCGCACGACGGTGAGCAGGTCACGCCGGGTGGCCTTGAGGTCCTCGAACTGGGTGGCCAGGAAGGTGTGCCGTTCCTCCAGTGCCGCGAACTCCTCCAGGGCCAGCGGGTTGACCTTGCCCAGCGTGCCCAGGTCGCGCTCGGCCCGGGCCGCCCGCCGTTCCTGGGTGGGCCGGTCGTAGGGCACCGGCTCCGGCTCGGGCTCCCCCGCTGCCTGCGCGGCGGCGAGCTGGGCCTGGGTCGGGGGCACCGGCGCCGCCGGGCCGTACTCCGCGACCAGGGTGGGCAGGTCGACGCCGTACTCCTCGGCGGCGCGGGCCTCCAGCGCCTCGATCCGCAGCCGCTGCTCGGCGCGGGCCACCTCGTCCCGGTGCACCTCGTCGGTGAGCCGGTCCAGCTCGGCGGTGTGCTCGCGAACCCGGGCACGCACCGCGAGCAGCTCTGCCTCCCGGGCGGTGCGCGCCCGGGCCAGGGCGTCCCGTACGGCGGCGGCCCGGGCCGGGGTGGCGGCGAGCGCGGCCAGCGCGGTCTCGGCGCCGTCCCGCACGCCGGCCGCGACCCG
>NZ_BAAGVS010000024.1:0-71971 GCF_054780755.1 Modestobacter lapidis
CGGCCCCGGCGGCCGAGTCGACCGCGACGGCGGCCGAGTCGACCGCGACGGCGGCCGAGCCGACCGCGACGGCGACCGCCCCGGTGGATGCCCCCGCGTCGGCCGACGCGCGCACCGACGGCGAGCGCCCGCCGCGCAGCCGTGGCAACCGCCGTGAGCGCGCCGACCGGGACGGCGGCACCGCCGCCGCCGATCCCAGCACCGAAGAGCAGCCGCGGGGTGGGCGCAACCGTGGTGGCGCCGAGGCGGTCTCCGACGAGCCCCGGGGTGGGCGCAACCGTGGTGGGGACGCCGAGGCGGGCTCCGACGAACCGCGGGGTGGGCGCAACCGTGGTGCCGACGCCGAGGCCGGCGAGCGCCCCGAGCGCGGCCGGAACCGCAGCGAGCGCGGCAACCGCGAGGACCGCCCCGAGCGCGGCGGCCGGGACGGCAACCGCACCGACGGTGCCCGCAACGGCACCGACGGTGCCCGCAACGGCACCGACGGCGGGCGCAACGACCGGACCGACGGCGGGCGCAACGACCGCACCGACGGCGGGCGCCCCGACGAGGACGACGACGACTTCGAGGGCAGCGGCCGTCGCCGGGGCCGCCGCTACCGCGACCGCAACCGTCGCGGCGGCAACGCCCCCGGTGGACGGGAGCGGTTCGAGCCGAGCGAGCCGACGGTCAGCGAGGACGATGTCCTGCTGCCGGTCGCCGGGATCCTCGACGTCCTGGACAGCTACGCCTTCGTCCGCACCTCGGGGTACCTGACCGGGCCGAACGACGTCTACGTCTCGCTGTCCCAGGTGCGCCGCTACGGTCTGCGCCGCGGTGACGCCATCACCGGCGCGGTCCGCCAGCCCCGCGAGGGCGAGCGCAAGGACAAGTACAACGCGCTGGTCCGGTTGGACTCGGTGAACGGGCTGGAGCCCGACCAGGCGCGCAACCGCCCGGAGTTCACCAAGCTGACCCCGCTCTACCCGCAGGAGCGCCTGCGGCTGGAGACGGACTCCAACCAGCTGACCACCCGGCTGATGGACCTGGTCATGCCCATCGGCAAGGGGCAGCGGGCACTGATCGTCAGCCCGCCCAAGGCGGGCAAGACGATGGTGCTGCAGGCGATCGCCAACGCGATCACCACGAACAACCCCGAGTGCCACCTGATGGTCGTGCTCGTGGACGAGCGACCCGAAGAGGTCACCGACATGCAGCGCTCGGTGAAGGGTGAGGTCATCGCCTCGACCTTCGACCGGCCGCCGTCGGACCACACCACGGTCGCCGAGCTGTCGATCGAGCGGGCCAAGCGGCTGGTCGAGATGGGCCACGACGTCGTCGTCCTGCTCGACTCGATCACCCGGCTCGGCCGCGCCTACAACCTGGCCGCCCCGGCCAGCGGGCGCATCCTGTCCGGTGGTGTGGACTCGACGGCGCTGTACCCGCCGAAGCGCTTCCTCGGTGCCGCCCGCAACATCGAGAACGGTGGCTCGCTGACCATCATCGCCTCGGCGCTGGTGGAGACCGGGTCCACGATGGACACGGTCATCTTCGAGGAGTTCAAGGGCACCGGGAACGCCGAGATCAAGCTCGACCGCCGGCTGGCGGACAAGCGGGTCTTCCCGGCGGTCGACGTCAACGCGTCGGGCACCCGCAAGGAGGAGATCCTGCTGGCCCCCGACGAGCTGGCGATCATCATCAAGCTGCGCCGCGTGCTGTCGGCGCTCGAGCCGCAGCAGGCGATCGAGCTGCTGCTGGACCGGATGCGCAAGACCCGCAACAACATCGAGTTCCTCATGCAGGTGCAGAAGACCACGTTGGGCCTCGGCGAGAAGGACTGACCGGCCGCACCGACCGACCCGGCCCGGCCGCCCGGTCCCCCGTCTGGGAGACTGGTCGGCCGGAGCCTGCGCCGCGGTGGAATCTCCACACCGCCGGCGGCGTTCCCCCCAGCAGACCAACCGAGCAGAGAGAGGGTGAGCGGCATGAAGGCCGACATCCACCCCGACTACACCGCCACCCAGGTGACGTGTGGTTGCGGCAACACGTTCAGCACGCGCAGCACCTACCGCGGCGAGGCCCTCACCGTCGAGGTCTGCTCCGCCTGCCATCCCTTCTACACCGGCAAGCAGAAGATCCTGGACACCGGTGGCCGCGTGGCCCGCTTCGAGAAGCGGTTCGGCAAGCGCGCCGGCGCCTCCACGGACGCCAAGTAGCACCCTCGACGGCGCCTGCGCCGCCCCTCCCCGGGGCGGGCAGGCGCCGTCGTCGTGTCCGGACCACCCCCGCCCCGTGCCCGTCTCGGGCCCGAGTACCCAGGAGCGTTCGTGAGCAGCAGCAGCGCCGGTCCCGGTACCGACCGGCTGGCTGACGCGCTCGCCGAGCACGCCTCCCTGGAGGCGGAGCTCGCCGATCCCTCGGTGCACGCCGACGCCGCCCGCGCCCGCCGGCTGGGCCGCCGTTACGCCTCGCTCGCGCCGCTGGTGGAGCACTCGCGGGCGCTGGAGGAGGCCCGCGGCGACCTCGCCGCCGCCCGGGAGCTGGCCGCCGAGGACCCGTCCTTCGCCGCCGAGGCGGCGGGGCTCGAGGTGCAGGTGGCCTCGCTGGGCGACCGGCTCAACGAGCTGCTGCTGCCCAAGGATCCCGACGACGACAAGGACGTCATCCTCGAGATCAAGGCAGGGGAGGGGGGTGCGGAGTCCGCGTTGTTCGCCGGTGACCTGTTGCGCATGTACCTGCGCTACGCCGAGCGGCGCGGCTGGGCCACCCAGGTGCTCGACGCCGTGGACGCCGAGCTGGGGGGCTACAAGGACGTCGCGGTCGCGGTGAAGTCCCGCGGCGACGAGGGGATCTGGTCCCGGCTGAAGTTCGAGGGCGGCGTGCACCGGGTCCAGCGGGTGCCGGTCACCGAGTCGCAGGGGCGGATCCACACCTCCGCCGTCGGTGTGCTGGTGTTGCCCGAGGCCGAGGAGGTCGACGTCAGCGTCGACCCGAACGACCTGCGGATCGACGTCTTCCGCTCCTCGGGGCCGGGCGGCCAGAGCGTCAACACCACCGACTCCGCCGTCCGGATCACCCACCTGCCCTCGGGCATCGTGGTCAGCTCGCAGAACGAGAAGAGCCAGCTGCAGAACCGGGAGTCCGCGCTGCGCGTGCTCCGGTCCCGGCTGCTGGTCGCCGCCCGCGAGGAGGCCGCGGCCACCGCCAGCGACGTCCGCCGCAGCCAGGTGCGCACCGTGGACCGCAGCGAGCGGGTGCGCACCTACAACTTCCCCGAGAACCGGATCAACGACCACCGGGTCGGCTTCAAGGCGCACAACCTCGACCAGGTCCTCGACGGCGAGCTCGACCCGGTCATCGACGCGCTCACCGCGGCGCACACCGCGGAGCTGATGGCGGCCGGCTCCTGACCGTCCCTCCCCGGGCGCTGCTCGCCGACGCCGTCCGGGACCTGGCCGCCGGCGGGGTGGAATCCCCGCGGGTGGACGCCGAGCTGCTGCTGGCCGCCGTCCTCGGCGTGCCGCGCGCCCGGCTGCTCACCCTCGGCGCGGTGCCCCACGAGGCCGCGGCCCGGTTCACCGGGCTGGTCGCCGAGCGTGCGTCGCGGGTGCCGCTGCAGCACCTCACCGGCACCGCACCCTTCCGGTTCCTCGAGCTGGCCGTCGGGCCCGGGGTGTTCGTGCCCCGGCCGGAGACGGAGCTGATCGCCGGCTGGGTGCTCGAGCGGATCGCCGGGGCCGACCACCCGTGGGTCGTGGACCTGGGCACCGGCTCGGGAGCGATCGCGCTCTCGGTGGCGCACGAGCACCCCGGCGCCCGGGTGGTCGCCGTGGAGGCCGACGCCGGGGCGATCGAGTGGACGAGGCACAACGCCGCCACGCGGGCCGCAGCCGGTGACACCCCGGTCGAGGTGCTCGCCGGGGACATGACCGACGACGGGCTGCTGCCCGCGCTGGACGGCGCGGTGGACGTCGTCGTCTCCAACCCGCCCTACGTGCCCGACGGCGCCCGGCTGCCCCGCGAGGTCGCCGACCACGACCCCCCGCTGGCGCTGTGGGGCGGGCCGGACGGCCTCGACGTCGTCCGCGGGCTGCTGCGCACCGCCGCCCGGCTGCTCCGCCCCGGCGGCTGGCTGGGCATCGAGCACGCCGACGCGCAGGGGAGCGCCGTGCCGACCCTGGTGCGGAGCGTCGGCGGCTGGACCGGCGTCGCCGACCACGCCGACCTGGCCGGGCGCCCGCGGTACACGACGGCCCGGCTGACCGGGGGTGCCGGGGCGCAGTGACAGACTGCGGCCTCGTGGCCGACGTCTACGACTGCAGCGACCCCGACCAGCGCACCGCGGGCCTGGCCGCCGCCGCCGCCGCGCTCTCCCGGGGCGACCTGGTCCTCCTGCCCACCGACACCGTCTACGGGGTGGCCGCCGACGCCTTCACCCCCTCCGCGGTGACCAAGCTCCTCGCGGCCAAGAATCGGGGGCGTTCCATGCCCGTCCCGGTGCTGGTGGGGGAGGCCGCCACCCTCGCCGGGCTGGTCACCACGGTCCCACCGGTGGCCCACCAGCTGGCCGAGGCGTTCTGGCCCGGCGGCCTGACCCTCGTCGTCGAGCACGCGCCGTCGCTGGCCTGGGACCTCGGGGACGCCGAGGGCACCGTCGCGGTCCGGCTCCCCGACGACGACGTGACCCGGGAACTGCTCCGCCACACCGGTCCGCTCGCCGTCTCCAGCGCCAACCGCTCCGGCCGCCCGGCCGCGACCACCGGCCAGCAGGCGGACTACCAGCTGGGCGAGCACGCCGCCGTCGTCCTGGACGACGGCTCTCGGGAGGGCTCGGCGGCCAGCACCATCGTCGACTGCACCGGCCCCACCCCCCGGGTGCTGCGGGTCGGCGCGATCGAGGTCGACCGCCTCCGCGAGGTCGTGCCGGAGATCACCGACTGAGCACAGGGCGCCCCTGCGGGCCTGGAGGGTCCCGCTGTCATTGCACGCAGCGGCTTCGCACCGCTGGGGGACGATGCCGGTCACCGATGTCGGGACCGGACCGCGGCGTCGTCCGGCAGGACGACTGTGGGAGGACAGCGCGGGCCCGGAGAGTCCCGCTGTCATCGCACGAAACGGCTCAACGGCGCGGGGGACGGCTCCGGTGACCGATGTCGGGACCGGGCCACGGTGTCGTCCGGCAGGACGACTGTGGGAGGGCGGCGCGGGGCCGGAGGCTCCCGCTGTCATCGCCCGCAGCGGCTTCACGCCGCTGGGGGACGATGCCGGTCACCGATATCGGGACCGGACCACGGCGTCGTCCGGCAGGACGACTGTGGGAGGACAGCGCGGGCCCGGAGGGTCCCGCTGTCATCGCACGAAACGGCTCAACGGCGCGGGGGGACGGCACGTGGCCGCGGTGCGGCCCGCGAGGGTCGCAGTGTTATAGCGATACCGTGGGGCGACAGCCGCGCGCCCGACGTCGGCGCACGCGGGCGCCCGTACCGACGCATCGTCGTCCAGCCCTTGGAGTGCAGCCGCGATGAGCACCCCCACCGAGACCCCCTACTGGGGGCCGGACTTCAACGCCCTGGCGGCCTTCGACCCGGAGATCTCCGGGGTGGTCCTCGACGAGCTCGACCGGCTCCGCGGCGGGCTGCAGCTGATCGCCAGCGAGAACTTCACCAGCCCGGCCGTGCTGGCCGCGCTGGGCAGCACCCTGTCGAACAAGTACGCCGAGGGGTACCCCGGCCGGCGGTACTACGGCGGTTGCGAGGTCGTGGACCGTGCCGAGGAGATCGGCATCGCCCGGGCCAAGGAACTCTTCGGCGCCGAGCACGCCAACCTGCAGCCACACTCGGGGGCCAGTGCCAACCTGGCCGCCTACGGCGCCTTCCTCTCCCCGGGCGACACCCTGCTGGGCATGGCGCTGCCGCACGGCGGGCACCTCACCCACGGCACCAAGGTGTCCTTCTCGGGCAAGTGGTTCAACGCGGTGCAGTACGGCGTCGACCCGAAGACCGAGCACATCGACTATGACCAGGTCCGTGACCTGGCCCGCGAGCACCGGCCCAAGCTGATCGTCTGCGGCGGCTCGGCCATTCCGCGGCTGATCGACTTCGCCGCCTTCCGGGAGATCGCCGACGAGGTCGGCGCCATCCTGATGGTCGACGCCGCCCACTTCATCGGCCTGGTGGCCGGCAAGGCCATCCCGTCCCCGGTCCCGTACGCCGACGTCGTGACCTTCACCACGCACAAGGTGCTGCGCGGCCCGCGCGGCGGCGCGATCGTCTGCCGGGCCGAGCACGCGAAGGCCATCGACAAGTCCGCCTTCCCGATGATGCAGGGCGGCCCGCTGATGCACGCCGTCGCCGCCAAGGCGGTCAACCTCAAGGAGTGCCTGACCCCCGGGTACCAGGCCTACGCCCGCCAGGTCATCGCCAACGCCCAGGCGCTCACCGAGGGGCTCGCGGCCGAGGGGCTCCGCCCGGTCGCCGGCGGCACCGACACCCACCTCGCGCTGCTCGACCTGCAGCAGGTGACCGACACCTCCGGCGCCACCGTCACCGGCAAGGTCGCCGAGGCCCGCTGCGACGCGGCCGGGATCGTGCTGAACAAGAACGCCATTCCCTTCGACCCGCAGCCGGCCTCGGTCGCGTCCGGCATCCGCGTCGGGAGCCCGGCGGTGACCACCCAGGGAATGGTGGAGTCCGACATGAAGTCGATCGCCTCACTGATCGGCAGCGCCATCCGCGACACCGACGGGTCCCGCACGGCGGAGATCGTCGCCGGCGTCCGCGACCTGGTCGGCGCCCACCCTGCCTATCCCCAGCCCGCCCCGCCGACTGCCTCCCCGGCGCCGCACCGGACCGCCTGACCCGATGCGCGAGTACGTCGTCGTCCTGCTGACCGCCGCGGTGGTCACGTTCCTGGCCACGCCCGTGGTCCGGGTGGCGGCGATCCGGATGCGCATGATGGCGGCCGTCCGGGACCGCGACGTGCACGTCATCCCCACCCCGCGGGGCGGGGGAGTGGCGATGTACCTCGGGGTGGCCGCCGCGGTGCTGGTGGCCACCCGGCTGCCGGCGTTGCAGCGGACGTTCGACGACTCCCAGACCGTCGGCGTGCTGATCGCCGGCGGGCTGATCTGCCTGCTCGGCGTGCTCGACGACCGGTTCAGCCTCGACGCGCTGACCAAGCTCACCGGTCAGATCGCCGCGGCCGGGGTGATGGTGCTGCTGGGTGTCCAGCTGCTCTACCTGTTCCTGCCGGTCGCCGACATCGGCACGCTGATCCTGGGGCCGTCGGTCGGGGTGCCGGCCACGATCCTGCTCACCGTGCTGACGGTGAACGCGCTGAACTTCATCGACGGGCTGGACGGGCTGGCCGCGGGCGTCTCGGCGATCGCGGCGCTGGCCTTCTTCGCCTACAGCTACCACCTGGGCCTGGTCGGCTACGACGACGTGGCCAGCGCCCCGGCGCTGATCACCGCCGTCCTGGCCGGTGCCTGCCTGGGCTTCCTGCCGCACAACTTCAGCCCCGCCCGGATCTTCATGGGCGACTCCGGCTCGATGCTGGTCGGGCTGATGCTGTCGGCGGCCGCGGTGTCGGCCACCGGTCAGGCCGACCCCCAGACATTCGACTCGGCGGCCAGCCTGCTCCCGCTGGCGCTGCCGCTGCTGGTGCCGATCGCGGTGCTCTTCATCCCGGTGGCCGACCTGGTGCTGGCCGTCGTCCGGCGCACCCGGCGCGGTCGGTCCCCGTTCTCGCCGGACAAGATGCACCTGCACCACCGGCTGCTGTCCATCGGGCACTCGCACCGCCGGGCCGTACTGATCATGTACTTCTGGGCGGCCCTGCTCAGCTTCGGTGCCGTCGCGCTGTCGATCACCGGGGGGACGGTGGAGGTGCTCGTCGTCATCGGCGCGTTGCTGGTGGTCGGCGTCGTGGTCGTGTTGAGCCCGCGGGCCCGGCGCGCGGCGATCGCCGCCCGGCAGGCCGAGGTGGCCGCTCAGCGGCAGCGCAGCCGGTCGGCCCACCCGACCCGCCGGGTGGCCCGGGCCGGTGGCCTCCCTGCGGGCGGGCCGCTCGACCCGCCGGTGGCCTCCCCGCCGATGACGTCGTCGGCCGCCTCGCCTGCGGGGGTGCGGCGGTGAGCGCCTCGTCGGGGCAGCGCACGGCCGCCCCCTGGGACCTGTCCTTCCTGCGGATCGGCGCACTGGTCGCCCTCGCGGCCACCGCCGTTGCTGCGCCCCTGGTCGGTCTGGTGCTCGGCTGGGGTGATGCGTTGGCGGTCGTGGTCGGAGCCGCGGTCGTGACCGCCTTCTTCTGCGTCTCCGGGCTGGTCGTCGCCTGGGCCGGCAAGGTCGATGACACCTGGACGCTGCCGGCCGCGCTCCTCGCCTTCGGCGTCAAGGCTCTCCTGCTCTTTCCGCTGCTCACCGGCCTCCCGCCGGACGGGTGGCTGGACCGGGTGACACTCGGCTGGACCGTGGTCGCGGGCGCGTTGCTCTGGAGCGGACTGCAACTGCGCTGGGTGTGGACGCGGCAGCTGTACTACGTCCCGCCGCCGGCTCCTCCGGAGGTGCCCGGGAACGACCGGGCGACGGACCCGGACAGGCCCCGGACACGCGACTGATAGTGTCCGGCGCGATGGCCGAGGACCCCTCCGTGCGCGGAGACGCTCGACCGCGACCTGCGCGTGCAGCTCGTCAGCCCAGCGGGGCCGACATGGGTTGGGCGGTCACCGGAACCCTGATGTCCGGGATGGCCGTGTGGGGCGGGGCCGGGTGGCTGATCGACCAGTGGCTGGACACCCGCGTGTTCTTCGCCCTGGGCGTCATCCTCGGTGTGGCAGTGGCCATCTACGTGGTGGTCAAGAAGTACGGCGCGATGGACCCGGTCCCCGGGCAGCGCGCTGGTTCGACCCCGGGCGGACGACGGAGCCAGCCGCGGGTGCAGGGACAGACGCAGAAGGGACAACGGTGACCTCCAGCGCCCTCGCGCTCAACGGCGTACTCGCTGTGGAGAGCGACCCCGGCGGCGGCTTCACGCCCCCCGGCATCGGCGAGTTCTTCCCCGAGGCGATCGCGAGCTTCTCGCTGCTCGGCGTGGAGTTCGAGATCACCCGGATCACGCTGATCCTTTGGGTGGCCACGCTCGCGATGGTCGCCTTCCTGGTGGCGACGGTGAAGAACCCGCAGATCGTGCCCGGCAAGATGCAGTTCATCGGGGAGAGCGGTTACTCCTTCGTGCGGGACGGCATCGCCCGGGACGTCATCGGGCCGAAGGGGCTGCCGTTCGCGCCCTTCCTGGCCTCGCTGTTCTTCTTCATCCTGGCGAACAACCTGATGGCGATCATCCCGCTCGCCCAGATCTCGCCGATGTCCAAGTTCGCCTTCCCGCTGGTGCTCGCGGTGATCTGCTGGCTCGTCTACATCGCGGTCGGCATCCGGAACCAGGGGGTGTGGCCCTACTTCCGGGACATCATGTTCCTGCCCGGTGTGCCCAAGCCGATGTACGTCCTGATCACGCCGCTGGAACTCCTGCAGAACTTCATCGTCCGGCCCTTCACCCTGGCCATCCGACTCTTCGCCAACATGTTCGCCGGCCACATGCTGCTGGTGACCTTCGCGCTGGGGGCGACCTACCTGCTCACGGTGGGCAACTTCTCTGCCGTCTTCGGGCCGATCTCGGCCCTGATGGCGATCGCGATGACCTTCTTCGAGCTGCTGGTCATCTTCCTGCAGGCCTACGTCTTCACCATGTTGATGGGCACCTACCTCAACGGCTCGGTCGAGCCTGCACACTGATCTCGGCCAGGGTGGCCGACCCGGTCGGTCACCCCTACGGACTGCACCACCCGCATGACCCCGCCAGCCGCCCGGTGAATGCCGGACGACGACACAGGAGGAACACCCCGCAATGATCGAGGTACTCGCAGAGCTCGAGGGCAGCATCGGTTCGGTCGGTTACGGCATCGCCACGATCGGCCCCGGCATCGGTGTGGGCCTCGTCTGGGCCGCCTACATCCAGGCCACCGCGCGTCAGCCCGAGTCCGCTGGGCTCACCCGCACCTACGCCTTCCTCGGCTTCGCCCTGGCCGAGGCGCTCGCGCTGATCGGCTTCGTCGCCCCGCTGGTCTACGGCACCTGATCCGTTCTCGTCGTCGAGTTCGGTCACTGACATCGAGACAGGGACGTTGAGAGCATGAGCATCCTGGCTGCTGCGGAGGGCGCGAACCCGCTCATCCCGCCGGTGGGCGAGATCATCATCGGCACCATCGCGTTCGCGGTGCTGGCCTTCGTGGTGATCAAGTTCGTGGCCCCCCGGTTCGAACAGGTCTTCAAGGCCCGCCGGGAGGCGATCGAGGGCGGCATCGAGCGGGCGGAGGCGATGCAGGCCGAGGCCAAGGCCTCGCTGGAGCAGTACCGCGCGCAGCTGGCCGAGGCGCGCACCGAGGCCGCACAAATCCGGGACACCGCCCGGGCCGAGGGGCAGCAGATCCTGGAGGAGCTGCGCGCCCAGGCCCAGGAGGAGTCCGCGCGGATCGTCGCCCGCGGTGAGGAGCAGCTGGCGGCCAACCGGCAGCAGGTGGTCCAGCAGCTGCGCGGGCAGATCGGCACGCTCGCGGTAGAGCTGGCCGGCCGGGTCGTCGGCGAGTCCCTGACCGACGACGCACGCCGCAGCGGCACCGTCGACCGGTTCCTGGACCAGCTCGACGGCATGTCCGCGACCACGGCGAGCGCTGACGGTCGCGGGGGCAGCTCGGCGTACGCCCCGCAGGGCGACCGCTGATGCACGCCTCCAGCCGGGCCGCCATGGACGAGGCGCGCGCGGCGCTGTCCGGGCAGACCCAGGGTGCCCCGAGCAACCGGCGCGGGGACGCCCTGATCGCCCTCGCCGACGAGCTCTTCTCGGTGGCCCATCTGCTCGAGGGCGAGCCCTCGCTGCGCCGGGCCATGTCGGACGCCTCCGTGCGGCCCGACGACCGTGCCGGACTGGCCCGTCGGCTGCTCGGCTCGCAGATCTCGCCGGCCGCGCTGACCGTCGTGGAGAGCGTGGCCCGGCAGCGGTGGTCACGTCCCCTCGACCTCGTCGAGGCCTCCGAGACCCTCGCGGTGGAGGCGGCGCTGGACGCGGCAGACGCGCGGCAGGAACTCGACGGCGTCGAGGACGAGCTGTTCCGCTTCGGCCGCATCATCGCCGGGGACGAGGACCTGCTCCGGATCCTCGGGGACCGGTCGGCGCCCCGGGAGGGGAAGACGGCACTGCTGGACCGGCTGCTCACCGGCAAGGTGAGCCCGGTGACCGAGCGGCTGGTGCGGAACTCCCTCACCAGCCCGCACGTGCACAACCCGCAGGGCGCGGTGGAGCGGCTCTCCGAGATGGCCGCGCGCCGCCGTGGCCTGTCGGTCGCCCACGTGGTGAGCGCGGTCCCGCTCACCGCCGACCAGGAAGGACGGCTCGTCGGGGTGCTCGAGCGTCTCTACGGCCGGAGCATCGGGCTGCAGGTCCAGGTCGACCCGGCCGTGCTGGGTGGGCTGGTCATCCGTGTCGGTGACGAGATCATCGACGGCAGCATCGCCCACCGACTCGAGGCCGCCGGCCGGCGGCTGGCCGGCTGAGCCGGACCGACCGCGTCAGACGCGATCACCCGGCCCGCCCCACCACCCACAGAGCAGCAGGAAGAGGACGCAGAGCCATGGCCGAGCTGACGATCTCCGCGGACGAGATCCGCAGTGCCATCCAGAACTACGTCAGTGACTACCGCCCCGACGTCTCCCGGGAGGAGGTCGGGATCGTCACCGAGTCCGGTGACGGGATCGCCCGCGTCGAGGGCCTGCCCTCGGTCATGACCAACGAGCTCCTGGAGTTCGAGGGCGGTGTGCGGGGCCTGGCGCTGAACCTCGACGTGCGCGAGGTCGGTGTCGTCATCCTGGGCGACTTCGCCGGGATCGAGGAGGGCCAGACCGTCCGGCGCACTGGCGAGGTGCTCTCCGTGCCCGTCGGCGACGGGTACCTCGGCCGGGTCGTGGACCCGCTGGGGAACGCGATCGACGGTGCCGGTCCGATCGCGACCACCGGCCGCCGCGCCCTGGAGCTCCAGGCGCCCTCCGTGGTGCAGCGGCAGTCGGTGCACGAGCCGATGCAGACCGGCATCAAGGCGATCGACGCCATGACCCCGATCGGCCGTGGCCAGCGTCAGCTGATCATCGGTGACCGGCAGACCGGCAAGTCCGCGATCGCGCTGGACACGATCATCAACCAGAAGCAGGCCTGGGCGACGGGCGACCCGCAGCAGCAGGTCCGCTGCATCTACGTGGCGGTCGGTCAGAAGGGCTCCACCATCGCGGCCACCCGGGCCGCGCTGGAGGAGGCCGGTGCGATGGAGTACACGACCATCGTCGCCGCTCCCGCCTCCGAGGCAGCCG
The DNA here is from genome assembly GCF_054780755.1 of Modestobacter lapidis. Classification (NCBI taxonomy): domain Bacteria; kingdom Bacillati; phylum Actinomycetota; class Actinomycetes; order Geodermatophilales; family Geodermatophilaceae; genus Modestobacter; species Modestobacter lapidis. The sequence continues at coordinate 12,393 of NZ_BAAGVS010000024.1, forward strand.
GCTTCAAGTACATCGCCCCGTACACCGGCTCGGCCATCGGTCAGCACTGGATGTACGAGGGCAAGCATGTCCTGATCGTCTTCGACGACCTGTCCAAGCAGGCCGAGGCCTACCGCGCGGTGTCCCTGCTGCTGCGCCGCCCGCCGGGCCGCGAGGCCTACCCCGGCGACGTCTTCTACTTGCACTCCCGGCTGCTCGAGCGCTGCGCGAAGCTCTCCGACGAGCTGGGTGCGGGGTCGATGACCGGCCTGCCGCTCATCGAGACCAAGGGCAACGACGTCTCGGCGTACATCCCGACCAACGTCATCTCGATCACCGACGGCCAGATCTTCCTCGAGACGGGTCTGTTCAACTCCGGTGTCCGCCCGGCGATCAACGTCGGCGTCTCGGTGTCCCGGGTGGGTGGCTCCGCGCAGATCAAGGCGATGAAGTCGGTCGCCGGCCGGCTCCGCCTGGACCTGGCCCAGTTCCGCGAGCTCGAGGCCTTCGCCTCGTTCTCCTCGGACCTCGACGCGTCCAGCCGCGCCACCCTGGACCGTGGTCAGCGGCTGGTCGAGCTGCTCAAGCAGGGGCAGTACTCGCCGTTCCCGGTCGAGCGCGAGGTCGTGTCGCTGTGGCTGGGCACCACCGGGCGGCTGGACAAGGTGCCGGTGGCCGACGTCCGTCGCTTCGAGGCCGAGTTCCTCGAGTTCGTCGGCCGTGGCGACAACACGATCTTCGACGACATCCGCAACTCCAAGAAGCTGGGCGATGACACGGTCGGCAGCCTGGAGCGTGCGGTGGACTCCTTCCTCGACCAGTTCCGTACCGGTGAGGGCGAGTCGCTGAAGGTCAACGAGGCCGAGGTCGAGGCCATGGACGCCGGCGACCGTGGCCAGGAGACCGTCCAGGTCAAGCGGAGCCGCTGACATGGCCGGTTCCCTCCGCGCGCTGCGGCGCCGCATCCGCTCCACCCAGTCGACGAAGAAGATCTTCTCGGCCCAGGAGTTGATCGCCGGTGCCCGCATCGTGCGCGCGCAGAACCGGGTGGAGGCGTCCCAGCCCTACGCCCGGGAGATCACCCGGGTGCTGTCGGCGCTGGCCTCCTCGGCCAGCCTCGACCACCCGCTGCTCAGCGAGCGGGAGAGGCCCGACCGGGTCGCCGTCCTGGTCATCACCTCCGATCGCGGGTTCGCCGGGTCCTACAACGTCAACGTGCTGCGCCGCACCGAGGAGCTCCTGGGGCTGCTGCGCAACGAGGGCAAGGAGCCGCTGCTCTACGTCGTCGGGCGCAAGGGCGAGACCTACTACCGGTTCCGCGACCGGGACATGGTCGACACGTGGACCGGCTTCTCCGAGCAGCCCGGCTACGAGAACGCCCAGGAGGTCGGCCGCACCCTCATCGAGGCGTTCACCGCCGGGGCCGACGACGACGAGTCCGGGGCCGGCGAGGACGGCATCTTCGGCGTCGACGAGCTGCACATCGTCTACACCGAGTTCCGCTCCCTGCTGTCCCAGGTGCCCGTCGCCAAGCGGATGGCGCCCCTGGAGGTCGAGGAGGTCGAGGAGTTCCGCGACGAGCGGGACGAGCAGCTGGAGGCCGAGCGCACCAGCGACGTCCCGACGTCCTACGAGTTCGAGCCGTCGGCGGAGGAGCTGCTCGACGCGCTGCTGCCGAAGTACATCACCACCCGCATCTACGCGGCGATGCTCGAGGCGGCCGCCTCGGAGTCGGCGTCGCGCCGCCGGGCGATGAAGTCGGCGTCGGACAATGCCGAGGAGCTGGCGAAGAACCTGTCCCGGCAGGCGAATGCGGCCCGCCAGGCGGAGATCACCCAGGAGATCAGCGAGATCGTCGGCGGTGCCGATGCGCTGGTCTCGTCGGGGAGCGACATCTGACCGAGCAGGCCCCGGTCGGGGCGGCACCCGCCGTCCCGACCGAGGAAACCGAACACGCGAGACCACCGAGCCCGAGGGCAGGAGAGCAACACAGATGACCGTCACCGAGGACCGTCCGAGCACTCAGGAGACCACCGGCACCGGCCGGGTCGTCCGGGTCACCGGCCCGGTCGTCGACGTCGAGTTCCCCCGCGACGCGATGCCCGAGCTGTACAACGCGCTCAAGGTCGAGGTCACCCTCGCCGAACTGGGCAAGACGCTGACCCTCGAGGTCGCCCAGCATCTGGGCGACAACGTGGTCCGCACCATCTCGATGGCCCCGACCGACGGCCTGGTCCGCGGTGCCGAGGTACGGGACACCGGCTCGGCGATCTCCGTGCCGGTCGGCGACGCCGTCACCGGCCACGTCTTCAACACTCTCGGTGAGTGCCTGGACACGCCCGGCTACGGCGAGGACGCCCTGCACTGGACGATCCACCGGCCCGCGCCGAAGTTCGACCAGCTCGAGGGCCGCACCGAGCTGCTGGAGACCGGGATCAAGGTCATCGACCTGCTGACCCCCTACGTCCGTGGCGGGAAGATCGGCCTGTTCGGTGGGGCCGGCGTCGGCAAGACCGTCCTCATCCAGGAGATGATCCGGCGCGTTGCCCAGGAGTTCGGTGGCGTGTCGGTGTTCGCCGGCGTCGGCGAGCGCACCCGTGAGGGCAACGACCTCATCACCGAGATGACCGAGTCGGGCGTCATCAACTCGACCGCGCTGGTCTTCGGGCAGATGGACGAGCCGCCGGGCACCCGACTGCGGGTGGCGCTGTCGGCGCTGACGATGGCGGAGTACTTCCGCGACGAGCAGGACCAGGACGTGCTGCTCTTCATCGACAACATCTTCCGGTTCACCCAGGCCGGCTCCGAGGTGTCCACGCTGCTGGGGCGCATGCCGTCCGCGGTGGGCTACCAGCCGACCCTCGCCGACGAGATGGGCACGCTGCAGGAGCGGATCACCTCGACCCGGGGCCGGTCCATCACCTCGCTGCAGGCGATCTACGTGCCGGCCGACGACATCACCGACCCGGCGCCGCACACCACGTTCGCCCACCTGGACGCCACGACCGTGCTCTCCCGGCCCATCTCGGAGAAGGGCATCTACCCGGCCGTCGACCCGCTGGACTCCACCAGCCGGATCCTCGATGCGCAGTACATCGGGCAGGAGCACTACGACATCGCCCGCGAGGTGCAGCGGATCCTGCAGCGCTACCAGGAGCTGCAGGACATCATCGCCATCCTCGGGATCGACGAGCTCGGTGAAGAGGACAAGGTGACCGTCAACCGTGCGCGGCGGATCGAGCGGTTCCTCTCGCAGAACATGTTCGTGGCCGAGGCGTTCACCGGGCAGCCGGGTTCCTACGTCCCGCTCTCGGAGACGCTGCAGGCGTTCAAGGCGCTCACCGTGGGGGAGTACGACCACGTTCCCGAGCAGGCCTTCTTCATGTGTGGTGGCCTCGAGGACCTCGAGCGCAACTACGACAAGCTGAAGAAGCAGTAGTAGAAGGACCTCCCTGCCCCCCACCGCTCGCACCGCTCGCGGCGGGACCCTGCAGGGAGGCCGGTTGACGGCCGGGTCCCTCTCCGGAGGGACCCGGCCGTCGGCGTCTGCGCCTCGTGCCCACGATCCTTACGGAGAGTGACGACGAGCTGGGGCGCGACACCCGGATCGGGTGGAAGATCCCTCAGCGTTCAAGGACCGGCGCAGCTGCGTCGATCATGCTCCCAGTGCATCCGGATGGCGGATGCCCCGGTGGGAGAGCGACCGTGCGCAGCAGACATCCCGTGGACGTCGGGAACAGCACCAGCCCGGCCGGCACCTCCAGTGCCTGCGTGACGGATGCGATGGACTGGAGCTGGCCGCCCTACGCGCCGATCGAGCTCGCCGCGGAGCCCTTCGACACCCCCGACTGGGCGCCGGCGTCCGTGGTCCGGTACCCGGCGATCCGGGTCGGCCGCTGGACCGTGCTGTACCGGCGCGCGGCCTGAGCAAGGAGCCCGCTGCCCCCCACCGCTCGCAAGCTCGCGGCGGGACCCTGCACCGGGGCCCGCCCACACAGGGTTGCCAGCGAGGACACCCCGTGCCCCGGCTAGAGTGGGCACCGACCCGTCGCCGCGTCCATCCGGACCGGCGGCCCAGCACCCGCCGGTCCAGCACCGCCGGCCCGGTGGACCCCGAGGAGTGTCGTGGCGACCCTGCAGGTCGAGCTCGTGGCCGTGGAGCGGATGATCTGGTCCGGCGAGGCCACCATGGTCATCGCCCGGACGACCGAGGGCGAGCTCGGGGTTCTGCCCGGCCATGCCCCGCTGCTGGGCGAACTCGCGCCCGGTGGCGTGGTGCGCATCCGCCCGGAGTCGGGTGAGGACCTCATCGTCGCCGCGCACGGCGGATTCCTCTCGGTGACCGAGAAGGGCGTCTCGATCCTTGCCGAGACGGCCGAGATCTCCAGCGAGATCGACGTCGAGCGGGCCCGCGAGGCGCTCCGCCGTGCCGAAGGCGACGGCGACGACCCGGACGCCCAGGCCGCTGCCCGCCGGGCCCAGTCCCGCCTCCGGGCCGCCGGTCAGGACGCCTGAGCCCCGTTCGGCCGCGCTGCCGCCGAGGGCCCGCCGATGACCACCGCGATCCTGGTGCTCGTCGGGTTGCTGGTGGTCGGCCTCGTGGCGGCCTTCCTCCTGCGCCGGAGGTTCCTGCTCTCCGGGCTGGGCGCGGTCACCATGTGGCTGCGGCCGGCCGGTGCACCGCGGTGGTCCGTGGGCGTCGCGTGGTACTCCGGCGACATGCTGCTGTGGTACCGCGGGCTGTCCCTGTCGGTCCGCCCCAACCAGCGGCTGTGCCGGTCGGAGTTCCAGGTCGACGCCCGGCGGCGGCCGACCCCCGGTGACCTGTCCCTACCGGCCGAGAGCGTCGTCCTGACCTGCCGGACCGGCGCCGGCCCGCACGACCTGGCCATGGATTCCTCGACGGTGACCGGGTTCCTGTCCTGGATCGAGTCGGCTCCGCCGGTCGACCGCTGAAGGACCCCCTTGCCCCCCACCGCTCGCAGGCTCGCGGCGGTTGGAGGACCCCGTCCTCCTCACCCCTCGCAAGCTCGGGGCGAGCCTCGGGACGGGGCCTGAGGGGCCGTTCCAGACTGACGCTGGGTTCGCGTCAGTCGCTTGGACGAGCGGCGCGCTGGGCGTGCACGCCGCTGTGGGCGCCGGGCTCCCACAGGACGTCGCCGTCGGGGTTGGCCGTCCGGGCCAGGATGAACAGCAGGTCCGAGAGCCGGTTGAGGTAGCGGGCGGTCTCGGGGTTGGTCCGGGGCGCGTCGACGGTCAGCAGGGCCCACACGCTGCGCTCGGCCCGGCGGGCGACCGTCCGGGCCTGGTGCAGCAGCGCCGCCAGGGGCGTGCCGCCGGGCAGCACGAAGGACGTCAGGGCCGGCAACGGCTCGTTGGCGGCGTCGCACGCCGCCTCCAGCCGCTGGGTGTACTCGGGGGTGATCCGCAGCGGCGGATGGGCCGGCTGCTCGGTCACCGGGGTGGACAGGTCGGCCCCGACGTCGAAGAGGTCGTTCTGCACGCTGCGCAGCAGGTCGGCCAGCTCGGGGGCAGGGCTCCCGAGCGCCACCGCGAGGCCCAGCACGCTGTTGGTCTCGTCGACGTCGGCGTAGGCGACCAGGCGCGGATCGGTCTTGGTCACCCGGCTCATGTCCCCGAGGTGCGTCTCGCCGGCGTCCCCGGCCCTGGTGTAGATGCGCGTCAAGCGGACCGTCATGGGCCGAGCCTAGAAGAGGGACCCGGCTCCCCACCCCCCGCACGCTCGCGGTGGGACCCCGCGGCGCGGCCACCGTAGGGTGGGCTGGTGGACTGCTTCTCGGTGACCGGTGGGACGTCGCTGCAGGGGCGCGTCAGGGTCACCGGGGCGAAGAACAGCGCGCTCAAGCTGATGGCCGCCGCGCTGCTCGCGTCCGGACGGACCACCCTCGAGGAGGTCCCCGACATCCTCGACGTCGAGATCATGAGCGAGGTGCTGCGCCGCCTGGGCTGTGGCGTGACCTTCGACCGCTACCCGGCCGGCAGCGGTGGCGGCGGCCGGGTGCACATCGACGTCCCCGAGCAGCCCTCCAGCGAGACCGACTACGACCTCGTCCGCAGGATGCGGGCCTCGATCAGCGTGCTGGGCCCGCTGGTCGCCCGCTGCGGGACGGCGAAGGTGGCGCTCCCCGGCGGTGACGCGATCGGTTCCCGTGGCCTGGACATGCACATCGCCGGCCTCGAGCGGCTGGGTGCCACGGTGGTGAACGAGCACGGCTTCCTGATCGCGACCGCCCCCAAGCTGGTGGGCACCTCGATCTGGCTGGACTTCCCCTCGGTCGGTGCCACCGAGAACCTGGTGATGGCCGCGGTGCTGGCCGAGGGCACCACCATCGTGGACAACGCGGCCCGCGAGCCCGAGATCAGCGACCTCTGCCGGATGCTGACCGCGATGGGCGCCGAGATCGAGGGCGCAGGCACCTCCACCATCACCGTCCAGGGCGTGGCCGGGCTGCAGCCGGTGGCCTACACCACCGTCCCCGACCGGATCGTGGCCGGGACGTGGGCGATCGGGGCGGTGATGACGCGCGGGGACGTCGTCATCGAGCGTGCGATCGCCGACCACCTCACCGTGCCGATGGAGAAGCTGGTCAGCGCGGGCGCGACGGTGGAAGTGGTCCCCGACGGGGTGCGGGTCGCGATGACCGATCGGCCGCGCGGTGTCGACGTCGTCACGCTGCCCTTTCCCGGGTTCCCGACCGACCTGCAGCCGATGGCGGTCGCGCTGGCCGCGGTGTCCACCGGCACGGCCCTGATCACCGAGAACGTCTTCGAGGGCCGGTTCATGTTCGTCAACGAGCTGGTCCGGCTGGGTGCCGACGTGCGCATCGACGGGCACCACGCCGTCGTCCGCGGGCGGGAGCGGCTGTCGAGCGCGCCGGTGCTGGCCACCGACATCCGCGCCGGTGCCGGCCTCGTGCTGGCCGGACTGCTGTCCGACGGTGTCACCGAGGTGCAGGACGTCCGGCACATCGATCGCGGCTATCCCGACTTCGTCGAGCAGCTGCGCGGCGTGGGCGTGTCGATCGAACGCAGCGACCGCGCCGACTGACGTCCCTCCTTCAGCTGCCCCGGAACGACAGCGCCAGCTCGCGGGCACGCTCGGCGTCCTCGGAGAACACCAGCACGTCGGTCCGGTGGGGCGCCGGCTGGCGGAGGGTGGAGCGGATCCCGGCATCGGAGAGCACCGCGCGCAGGGCCAGCGCCGATTCCCGGCGGGTGACCGTCGCGACCGGCGTCAGCAGGCCGTCGGTCGCGGACTTGTCGCGGTTGCTGCCGCCCGATCTTCCCGAATCGAACGCCCAGCGCAGGAACAGCGCGATCACCGCGACCATGACCGCGGCGATGACCGGCCCGACGGCGTAGTGCAGGCTTCCGGCGTCGATCGGCACCCGGACCTCCCCGGTCGGCTCGCGGCGCACCGGCACGGGATCCCGCGCCGTGTCGAGTGTGCCACCGCCCGGTCGGCCGGCGGAGGTGTCCCGGCGCCGAGCGCCGGGAGCGTCCGCGCCCGTTGCCGGGGAGCGCGGCGGCGTGATGGAGTCCGGGGATGGACGAGACCCCCGGCGCGCCCCGGGTCGAACGCGACGGCGACACGGTCCGGATCACCATGGCCCGCGGGCCCAAGCGCAACGCCCTCTCCCGCGAGCACCTGACCCAACTGCTCGCCGCGGTCACCGCGGCGGGCGAGAGCGATGCGACCGGGATCGTGCTCGGTGGCGAGGGGCCGGTCTTCAGCGCCGGCCACGACTTCGCCGACGTCGCAGGCCGGCCGGTGGCCGAGGTGCGCAGCCTGCTGCTGCTGTGCACCGAGCTGATGGAGACCCTGCAGTCCGTTCCCCAGGTCGTGGTGGCACGGGTGCACGCGCTGGCCACCGCGGCCGGCTGCCAGCTGGTGGCCTCCTGCGACCTGGCCGTGGCGGCGGAGTCGGCCGGCTTCGCCGCCCCGGGCGGCAAGGGTGGCTGGTTCTGCCACACGCCGATGGTGGCCATCGCCCGCAACGTCGGGCGCAAGCGCGCGATGGAGCTGGCGCTGACCGGTGACGTCATCGATGCCCGGACGGCGCTGGACTGGGGGCTGGTCAACCGGGTGGTGCCCGGCGACCAGCTGGATGCCGCCGTCGACGATCTGCTGGCCCGGGCCACCCGCGGCTCGCGGGCGAGCAAGGCGTGGGGCAAGCAGACCATGTACGCCCAGCTGGACCGGCCCGAGCGCGATGCCTACGGCGTCGCCGTCGAGGTGATGGCCGCGGCCAGCCAGCTGGACGGCGCCCGCGAGGGGATGAGCGCGTTCCTGGGCAAGCGCCACCCGGTCTGGACCGATTAAGGACCCCCTGCCCCCACCGCTCGCAAGCTCGCGCCGGGTCCCTGCGGGGGGCCTGCGGGTGAGACAGCGCACACCGGGATGGTCCAGGTGGCGCCTCGCATTGTCCTTCATGTGCAGAACCTGTGGGGCCTCACCCGGTGCCTGGTCGTGGACCTCGGGCGCGTGACGGCCGGCCGCTGAGCGCGGTCGCCGCCCACCGTCCCGACCTCCACACCCCGCCCGGAAGGCACCCCTCGTGTTCGCTCGTCTCCGCCGCACCCCCTTCGCGGTGCAGGTCCTCCTCGCCCTCCTGCTGGGCATCGGCCTCGGGCTGGTCGCCCGCGAGATGGGGCCCGTCGCCGACGGCACCCCCAACTGGCTGACCAGCACCCTGCAGACCATCGGCAGCACTTTCGTCGCGCTGCTGCGGGTGATCGTCGTCCCGCTGATCGTCACCGCGATCATCGTCAGCATCGCCAACCTCGAGCAGGTCTCCAACGCCGCGCGGCTGGCCGGGCAGACGCTGCTGTGGTTCGCCATCACCGCGCTGATCGCCGTCGGCATCGGGATCGGGCTGGGCCTGCTCACCGAGCCCGGCCGCAACAGCTCCGTGGACGCCACCGCGGCCGACGTGCCGGAGACCACCGGCTCCTGGTGGGACTTCCTGCTGGGCCTGGTCCCGGCGAACTTCCTCGGCCTAAACACCTCCGCGGACGGGGCGTCGTTCAACGTGCTGCAGCTCATCGTGATCGCCGTCGCGATCGGGATCGCCGCGCTCAAGGTCGGCGAGGCCGCCGAGCCCTTCCTGTCCTTCACCCGGTCGGTGCTGGCCATCGTGCAGAAGGTGCTGTGGTGGGTCATCCTGCTGGCCCCGATCGGCACCCTGGGGCTGATCGGCAACGCGGTCGCGAGCTACGGCTGGGAGTCCCTGGGCTCGCTGGGGGTCTTCGCCGGTGCCGTCTACGCAGGCCTCGCGCTGGTGCTGTTCGTCGTCTACCCGGTACTGCTCCGCCTGCACGGGCTCTCCCCGCTGCGCTTCTTCGCCGGCGCCTGGCCGGCGATCCAGCTCGCCTTCGTGTCCCGGTCCTCGATCGGCACGCTCCCGGTGACCGAGCGGGTGACCGAGCAGAACCTGGGCGTCCCCCGGTCCTACGCATCGTTCGCCGTGCCGCTGGGCGCGACGACGAAGATGGACGGCTGCGCGGCGATCTACCCGGCGCTCGCGGCGATCTTCGTGGCGCAGTTCTTCGGCATCGACCTCGGGCTCACCGACTACCTGCTCATCGCGCTCGTCTCCGTGGTGGGCTCCGCCGCCACCGCGGGGGTCACCGGTGCGGTGGTCATGCTGACCCTCACGCTGTCCACCCTGGGCCTGCCGCTGGCCGGGGTCGGCCTGCTGCTGGCCATCGACCCGATCCTGGACATGGGCCGGACGGCGACCAACGTGGCCGGTCAGGCGCTGGTGCCCACGATCGTGGCCAAGCGGGAGGGCATCCTGGACCTCGAGCGCTACCGCTCGACGTCGACCATCGATCCGATGGCGCCGGTCGAGCGCGCCGGGGTCACCGAGGGCGTGGACGGCGACCTCCGGCGGCAGCCCGCCACCGTCTGACCGGTTCCGGGCGGGTTCAGCCGATGAGGTCGTCGCAGCCCGACTCGTGCGGCAGCAGCGGCCGGAAGGTCACCGCCCAGCGCGCGCCGTCGTCGGTCACCCAGGGGGTGGCGCTGGTGGCCGCCTGGGCCGCGGAGGCCACGGCCTGCGCCTGTTCCCCGGTCGCGGTCACGCAGCTGAGGTCGGGCAGCGGGCCCACCGGTTCGCCGGGCAGGTCCGGGCCCGGCCACGGCATCTCCGGGTGGACCAGGTCGGGTTCGTTCCCGTCGCCGGTCGCCGTCCAGGGGCGGACCACGGCGGCCACCGCCTCGGGCCGGTAGGAGCGGACGGGGGAGACGGCGTCCGGGCCCAGGGTGCCGGGGAGGTCGGTCAGCGCGTCGAGGAAACCGCGCAGCTCCGCCCGGGCGGCGATCTGCTCGTCGGACAGCCCGCTGCCACCGGGGTCGAGGCCGCCGACCTCGGTCAGCCCGTAGACCTCCCGCACCGCGGTGTCGGTGGCGGTGGCCAGGGTGAACCGGGTGCTGGGCACGTCCGCGAGGGGTGGCGTGCCCAGGTCGCCGGTCTCGGTCACGCCGGCGGCCCGGGCCCGCTCGACCAGGGTGTGCACCGCCTGCCGGTCGATCTCCTGCACCTGCACGTTGGGCCAGGCCGGGCCCGGGTAGATCGCCGGCACGGGCCCCTCGGTGATGACCCGGCCGTCGGCGTAGACGCTGACGAGTGGGAGCCGGGCGGCCAGCATCTCCGGGGTGACGAAGCCGCCGGTGTAGGACACCTGGAGGACCAGTTCGTCCGGTGCGCCGGGCAGGCCGGGGGTGACGGCGTCCGGCGGCGAGCCCCCGGCGTCCTGGGCGGCGCAGGCGCCGAGCAGCAGGAGCAGGCCGAGGGCGGCCGCGGAGCGGGCAGTGCGCGCGCGGGTCATCCCGGAAGGACGACGTGGGGCCCGGGGAGGTTCCCGGGGCACCCGGTAGCGTCGTCGTCCGTGCGTCTGGTCATCGCCCGCTGCTCCGTCGACTACATCGGTCGGCTCACGGCTCATCTCCCCTCCGCCCTCCGGCTGCTGCTGGTCAAGGCCGACGGCTCGGTCTCGGTGCACGCCGACGACCGCGCCTACAAGCCGCTGAACTGGATGACGCCGCCGTGCACCCTGAAGGACGAGCTGGTGGACGGCGCGGGGACGTGGACGGTCACCAACAAGGCCGGTGAGCAGCTGGTGATCACCATCGAGTCGGTCGAGCACGACTCGAAACACGAGCTGGGCGTCGACCCCGGTCTGCAGAAGGACGGCGTGGAGGCCGAGTTGCAGCGGCTGCTCGCGTTGCACGTGGAGACCTTCGGCGCCGGCTGGTCGCTGGTCCGCCGCGAGTACCCGACCGCGATCGGCCCGGTCGACCTGCTCTGCCGGGACGCCGGCGGCGCGGTGGTCGCGGTGGAGATCAAGCGGCGCGGTGAGATCGACGGCGTCGAACAGCTCACCCGCTACCTGGAGCTGCTCAACCGCGACCCGCTGCTGGCGCCGGTGAAGGGTGTCTTCGCCGCGCAGGAGATCAAGCCGCAGGCCCGGGTGCTGGCCACCGACCGGGGGATCGACTGCGTGACGGTCGACTACGCCGTCCTCAAGGGCACCGACGACCCCTCTGCGCGGCTGTTCTAGCCGGAGTGGATCCGCCGCGGTCACGCCGACGGATCCACACCGCCCGGGCGGTGGGAGACTGCCGGGGTGCCCAGGGAACTGAACGAGGTCGGCGTCGTCGGGCTGGGCACCATGGGCGCCGGCATCGCCGAGGTGTTCGCCCGCGCGGGGTTGTCGGTCACCGCCGTGGACGTCGACGACGCCGCGGTGCGACGCGGTCGGGAGCACGTCGATGGCTCGACCGGGCGGGCGGTCTCCCGGGGCAGGCTCGACCCGGCCGACCGGGACGCCGTCCTCTCCCGGATCCGCTTCACCACCGGCATGGACGACCTCGCCGCCGCCGAGCTGGTCGTGGAGGCGGTGCCGGAGCGGAGGGAGCTCAAGACCGGGGTGCTGTCCGCGCTGGACCGGATCTGCCCGCCGGACACCATCCTGGCCACCAACACCTCGAGCCTGTCGGTCACCGAACTGGCGGTCACCACCGGCCGCCCCGGCGCGGTCATCGGGATGCACTTCTTCAATCCGGCGCCGGTGATGAAGCTCGTCGAGGTCGTGCGGACCGTCGTCACCGAGCCCTCCGTGGTCGAGGACGTCGAGGCGCTGGCCACCCGGCTGGGCAAGGTCCCCGTCGTCATCGGCGATCGGGCCGGGTTCGTCGCCAACGCGCTGCTCTTCGGCTACCTCAACCACGCCGTGGCGATGTACGACAGCGGGTCGGCCGGCCGCGAGGACATCGACACCGCGATGCGGCTGGGCTGCGGGCTGCCGATGGGGCCGTTCGCCCTGCTGGACCTGATCGGCATCGACACCGCCGTCGAGGTGCTGGACACGATGTACCGGCAGTCGAGCGATCGGCTGCACGCTCCCAGCCCGCTCCTCACCCAGCTCGCCGCCGCCGGGATGCTGGGCCGCAAGACCGGTCGCGGCTTCTACACCTACGCCGCCCCCCACTCCGCCGAGGTCGTACCGGACGCGCAGACCCCGGCGCCGGGCGGCACCGCCGAGGGAGCCCGGCCGGTGCGGTCGGTCGGCGTCGTCGGATCCGCGGGGTGCGCGAGTGGGACCGACCGCCTGACCGCCGCCGTCGAGGCGGCCGGTCTGCCGGTCACCTCCGTGATCGCCTTCCTCGGGGAACCGGCGCCGCCGTCGGGCCCGGGCGACGCCGAGCTGCGGCTGCGCTGGACGGGGCCGCTGGAGGACCTGGCGCAGGCCGACCTGGTGCTGGTGAGCGCGGACGCGCGTCCGGAGGGCATCGGGGCGGTGTTCGCGGCGCTCGGCGAGCTCACCCGGCCCGGGACGGTGCTGGTGGCCACCGGCCGTGGCCCGGTCGTCGACCTCGCGGTCGCCAGCGGGCGCCCCTCCGATGTCGTCGGGCTGCACGTGGCGGGCCCGGACCTGCGCCTGGCCGAGGTGGTCAGCTCGGTCGTGACCGCACCGGAAGCTGCTGCCACGGTGCGGGCACTGTGCGCCCGGCTCGGTGCCCACGCCGTCGCCTGCGCCGACCGGGCCGGGTTCGTCGTCGACGCGCTGCTGTTCCCCTACCTCAACGACGCGGTGCGCATGATCGAGGCGCGCTACGCCGGTGCCGACGACATCGATGCGGCGATGACCCTGGGCTGCGGCTATCCGACCGGGCCGGTCGCGCTGCTGGACGAGATCGGCCTGGACGTCGCGTTGGCGGCCCAGCAGCGGCTGTACGCCGAATCCCGGGAGCCGGGCCTCGCCCCGGCGCCGCTGTTGCAGCAGCTGGTCACCGCCGGCCACCTCGGGCGCCGGACGGGTCGCGGGTTCCGCGACCATCCCGCCCGCTGAGCCGGTGCCGCGTCGAGGAAGGCCGCGCCGCGGGCCGGATCGGGCCAGGCCCGGCCGGCCCGGCGGCGGAGCGCTGCCGGACCGGCGGCAACCGGTCGAGGAGGCCGGTGACGGGGACTGGGCGGTGCGCCCGGTCACCGGGGCCGGCAGCGACAAGACCTACCGGTGCCCGGGTTGTGATCAGGAGATCCGGCCGCGGACGCCGCACCTGGTGAGCTGGCCGGCCTACGCCCGCGACTCCGACCTCGATCCCTGGGACACCGACTCGGCGGCCGACCTGCGCCGGCACTGGCACAGCGCCTGCTGGCGGGCCCGCGACCGGCGGCACCGCTGAGCACGGCTCAGGGGACGGCGACCGCGTAGACGACCACGTTGTCCCGGTAGCTGCGGCGGCCGGGGTCGAAGGTCCCGCCGCAGGTGATGAGCCGCAGCTCCGGGCCCGTGGTCGGCCCGTAGACCTCCGCGGTGGCGAAGTCGGCCTTCGGGTACTGCGCCACCCGGGTGACCCGGAACCCGACGTCCCGGCCGTCGCTGCGGGTCACCTGCACCGTGTCGCCGACGGTGAGCTCCTCCAGCCGGAAGAACACCGCCGGACCGGTGCGGGAGTCGACGTGTCCGGCGATCACCGCCGGCCCCACGTCGCCGGGCACCGGCCCGGCGGCGAACCAGCCGGCCCGGTCGAAGTCGGCGGGCGGGACCAGGGCGCCGGCGTCGTCGACACCCAGATCGGCCAGGCTGCTCTCCACGGAGATCGCCGGGATGCTGACCCGGACCGGTGTCGCGCCCGCCGGGGCAGTCGGGCCACGCAGCAGCACCGGCGCCGGAGGTGAGCCCGGGGTGCTCGCCACAGCAGGCAGGCCGGGAGCGCCCGGGGACGTCAGCGCGAGCGTCCCCGCGGAGATCGCGACCGCGGCGAGCCCCCAGCGCATCCGGGTCAGCGCCCGGCTGGGACGGAGGGTGTGTCTGCCCATCGGCGGGTCAGGAGGCGGCGTGCCGGGGTGCCCGGTCCCGGTCGGGCCGGCGCAGCAGGGCGGTGAGCAGCAGTCCGAGGGCAGCGAGCGCGGCGACCGCCGGCCCGACCATGGCCCACGGGTCGGTGCCGCCCGCGGTGCCGCCGGCTCCGGTCTCGACGCCCCCGGTGGGGACGACGCCCGGGCCGGCGGCGTCCAGCACGCTCTGGACGGTGATCCCGCCGCCGCTGCGGTCGAGCACCAGCACCGTGTGGACCGACCCGGCGGGCAGCTCGACGGGCAGGTCGACCGGCGCGCCGGAGCCGGCGACGGTGAGCGTGCCGGCGCCGCCGGGGACGTCGACGTAGTCGGTGCTGGCACCGAACTCCAACCCGGTGGCCAGGGCGGCCGATCCGGCCAGGGAGAGATCGAGCGGGGACGCCGAGGCCGCCGCGTTGATCACCCGGGCACGGGCCTGGCCGGCCGGCGGCAGCGTGAGGTCGTCGCTGAGCACGGCGAAACGCAGATCGGCGAAGTAGCCCACCCCGGCGATGGTCACTGCCCGGCCCGGCTCCACCGTGACGGTGGTGGCCAGGGCCGGTGGGCCGGCCGGGTCGGCGCCGGCGTTCCGGGCGCTGACGGTGTAGGTGCCCGCCGGAACCGGCTGGTACGGGGAGACGTCACCGTAGGTGACCGCCGGGAGGACCACCTGGGTGCCGGGCGTGGACACGGAGTCGATGTAGGCGTCGACGGCCGGGGTGTCCGGGGAGAGGTGCGCCATCCGCACCAGCCCCTCGGCCGGTGTGGCATCGCCGGCTGCGGCGTCCCCCGGGGCCGCGGCCGCCGGCGCGAGCCCGAACGCCGCCAGTCCCGCCACGAGGAGGGAGAGCAGGAACGCTCGGGTCGACGGGGTCATCGGGCTTCCTCCAGGGTCGCGGGCGTGCGGTCGGCCGCGGCAGGCAGCTGCGCCTCATCTTCCCCCAGTGCGGGCGACGGCACCGTCCGGATCGGGAGACCAACGGTAGGTGACGAGCACACCCTGGTCGACGCGGCGGACGGTGTCCGGTGCGTAGGGCTCTCGCTGGGCGTCCACCCAGGCCAGCAGGCGGTCGGCGCGGCGGGGATCATCGGCCAGGACGGTGCCCCCGATCCCGGTGATGACGGCGGAGCGGACGAGGGTGCGGCCCTCCTCGCCGGGCACGACCGGCAGGCTGTCCAGAGCCACGCCGAACCGCGCGCCGATCCCGGCCAGCAGTGACAGCAGCCGCGGGTCGACCGCGCCGGAGGACAGCACGTCGGCCACCGGACCGGGGGCCGCGGTCTGCGGGTTGGCCAGCAGGGCGCGGGCCAGCGCGCGCCGCCGCTCGACCGCCGCAGGGTCCGGCGGAGCCGGGTCCGGGTGGACCACGGACAGCGCGGGGAGGCCGTCCGCGGGGTCGAAGCGGGCCACCGCGGCGCCGTCGACCGGGGAATCGCCGGACTCCACCCGCAGCTCCGTCGTCCCCGGGGCGGTGGCCGCGAGCTGCACGTCCGTCGCGACGCCCACCCGGGAGGGGGCCGCGCCGGCGTGCACCAGCTCGGCGCGCAGCGTCGCATCGGCGGACACCCGTCCATCCGGGGGCAGCTGGTCCTGCACCCAGGCCACCAGCTGCCGGTGCGCGGCGGCACCCAGATCGCTGCGCGGTGCCGCCGCGAGGAGGAGAACCGTGACGGCCGCCGTGGCCCCGACCGTGGACACCGCGACCAGCCGCACGGTCCGCCGTCGGCCCGGGTGCCCGACGACCGCGGCCCCGACGACGTGCTCCAGCGCAGCGGCCAGCAGCAGCGCCGCCACCGGGAGGCAGAGCAGCAGCGCGGGCAGCCGGCCCCACGGCGGAGCCACCGCCAGCAGCGTGGTGGCGGCCAGCGCGACCGCCGGGGTGCGCAGCGGTGGCAGCACCACGACCGTCAGCAGCGCGACGGCCAGCAGCGCCGCGGTGACCAGAAGGAGGTCCGGCAGTCCGGCCGCCCAGCGGCCCGGGGCCTGCGGCTGGGAATCCCACCTGGCGACGAGCAGTCGCACGGCGACGGTGGCCGCGGCCAGCCCCGTGCCGACGGCGAGCCGGCGGGTCGCGGGTCCGCGGCCGAGCAGCTCACCGGTGGCGACGGCCGCGGCCAGCCCGGCCGTTCCGAGCAGCAGCACGTCGGGGGTCAGCAGCGTGCCGAGCGCGATCGCCCCGCCGGCCACCGGCCAGGGTGCCCGCGGCGTGCGTCCGCCGACGGCCAGCCACGTGCCCAGCAGCAGCCAGGTGATGCCCAGGGCCGCCGGGGTGCTGACCGCGTGCGCCGGGACGAGGGTGGGAACGGCGCCGAAGGCGAGGACGGCGACGGCACTGGCCGGCTGCCCGAGGCCGCCCCGCCGGGCCGTGCCCCAGACCAGCGCGGCCGAGGTCAGCAGCAGGACCAGCAGCAGCTCCCGGCCGGCACCGGCCAGGGTCGCGTGCCGCTCGAAGGCCCGGGTGACGGTGGCGTAGACCGCGGCGTGCACCGCGGCGAGGCCCTCGGGGGACAGCAGCGGGAGGTCGCTGGTCCCGCGGAGCAGGCCGGCGGCCGGCGCGGTGAGGGCGCCGTCGTCGGGCAGGGGGAGGCCGCGGACGGTGCGCGCGCCGGCCAGCCCGACGACGAGCAGGGCGGCCAGCGGCCAGAGCGCACCGAGGCGGCGGGACGGCGGCTGCCAGCCGGCGCGGTGCCGTGCCCGCCGGGGCGAGGGCTCAGTGCCAGGAGCGGGTGGGGCGGCGTGGGAGGTCGTCGTCCCGGGCGTGCGGTCGGGCACGGCGCAGCTCCCCCCGGCGTCCCCAGCGCCGACCTGCGTACGGCGACCGGCCGGTCCGCGTGTTCCCTGCTCGCGGAACCGGTCCCCGGGTCGGCTGCCCCCGACCCTGGCACGGGCCCGCACCGGCGGCCACTGGGAGTGCTCGACCCGGGGCGCTGCGTGCCCGGAAGGGCGGTCGTGCCCCCGGTCAGCGCGGGTTGGGGCTGGGCCGTCCCGCCGGCTGCTGCGGACCGGCGGCCGGGACCGTCGTGGTCACCGGCTGTCCGGCCGGCCGGCTGCCGGTGGCCGGGCCGGGCGTGGGGACCGGGGGCGCCTGCCGCTGGGTGGGTTGTGGCCGGAACGTCGGGTTCGGGCGCCCCGCCTGCTGGGCGGGCTGCGGCGCGAGGGGTTGTGGTGCGGCGGGCTGCTCGGCCGGCGGGGTGGCCGGTGCCGGGCCAGCGGCGGCGGGCCGGGCCGGGACCTCGTCCGCCGGCGCCTCCGGTTCCGGGGCGGGACGGGCCGGAGCCGGCGCGGAGGCGTCCGCGGCGGGCTCGCCGCGCGGAGCCGGCGCGCGGGGGACGACGGCCTCGGTGACGATCGCCTCGGTGGGCGGCGCGGCCGGCCCGGCGTCGGGGGTTGTCCCGGTGGGTGCCTTCGGCTGGTCGGATCCGGGCACGTCGCGGTCGCTGAGGTCGGGCAGCCCGCTGAGCATGGTGCGCACCTCGGCCAGGCGCCGGGTGACGTCGTCGCGGATCGCCCGGAGGGCGGCGGCCGCGGCCTCCGCCTCGCCGACCGTGCGGGCGGCGTGCTGGTCGGCGGCGGCCACGGTGCGGGTCGCGTGCTCCTCGGCCGCGGCGATCCGTTGCTGCGCCGCCGTGAGGGTGGCCGCCTCGCGCTCCTCCTCCAGCCGGGCGGTCTCGGTGCGCCGGGCGCGCTGGGCGATCTCGAAATCCTCCTCGACCTTGGCCCGGCGGGCCTGGGAGTCGGCGTCGAGCCGCGTGACACGCTCCTGGGCCTTCTGCACCAGCTCGTCGGCGCGGGCCTGCGCCTTGGTCGAGATCGCCTCGGCGTGCTGGCGCGCCTCGGCGACGAGTCGCTCGGCCTCGGCCTGGCTGGCCGCCTGCCGCTCGCCGAACGCCCGTTCCTCGCCGGCGACCCGTTCCCGCACGGCCTCGGCGTCGGCGGCTGCGGCCTGGCGCAGCTGCAGCGAGTACTCCTCGGCGGACCGGCGGATCTCCCCGGCCTCCTCCTCGGCCAGCCGGAGCATGTTGGAGATGCGCTCGCCCATGTTCTCGAACGTGGGCGCCCCGGCGCTCGCCGCGCGCCGGCGCAGCGACTCCACCTCGCCGTGCAGCGCGGAGAGCTGGCCGGCCAGGTCGGCGGACCGGGCGAGGGCGGCGTCCCGGTCGGCCAGCGCGACGTGCATGTCGGCCTCGAGCCGTTCCAGCACCTCGGCCACCTGGTCGCGGTCGTAGCCCTTCCGGACGACGTCGAAGGAGGGGCCGCCTCCACGCAGGGAGAGCATGTCGTGGTGGGCGTCGCTCATGACCCGCATCCTCGCAGAGATCCAGCGCAGGGTCAGCGTGTCCGGCGCCGCTCCCAGGACGGTGCCGGCGGCCCGCGACGCGCCGATCCGGCCGTCCCCGGGCACGGCGGGCGGACCGTCAGGGTGCGGCGGGCTGGACCAGTTCGACGAGCACGCCCCCGGCGTCCTTCGGGTGGACGAAGTTGACCCGGCTGCCGGCGGTGCCCCGGCGCGGGGCGTCGTAGAGCAGCCGGAGTCCGCGCTCGCGCAGCGTGGCGCTGACCGCCTCGACATCGGCGACCCGGAAGGCCAGTTGCTGCAGGCCAGGGCCGGAGCGGCCGATGAACTTCGCGATCGTCGACTCCGGCGTCAGCGGGGCCAGCAGCTGGATCCGGGTCTCGCCGTCCCCGACCGCCAGCATCGCCTCGTGGACGCCCTGCTCCTCGTTGACCTCCTCGTGCACCGAGGTGATGCCGAAGGCGAGTTCGTAGAAGGCGATGGCCTCGCGGAGGTCGGGCACCGCGATGCCCACGTGGTCGATCGTGGTGAACAGCTCGGAAGGCAGGCCGGTGTGCGCAGCGTCGGTCACCCTGCGCATCGTGCCGCGCCCGTCCGGGGACGGCCAGCTCTCCCGCGGCCGGACCGGGTGGGCCACATCACCGGCGGCGTCCCGGTCGGCCCGCGCGCACCTATCCTGGAGCGAGCCCGTGGCGCCCCGGCGCCGGCGCGGTGCCCTGTCGACGTGGCCGCCACCGGCGGCGGCCGAGCCCCTGGAGCCCCTGATGAGCCAGCCCGCACAGACCCGGTCCGTCATCGTCGGCGGAGCCCGCACCCCGATGGGCCGGCTGCTCGGCTCGCTCAAGGACTTCTCCGCCGCCGACCTCGGTGGCGTGGCCATCAAGGCGGCGCTGGAGCGGGCCGGGATCGCCGGCGACCAGGTCGACTACGTGATCATGGGCCACGTTCTCCAGGCCGGCGCGGGTCAGAACCCCGCCCGCCCGGCCGCGGTGGCCGGCGGCATCCCGATGTCGGTGCCGTCCTTCACGCTCAACAAGGTCTGCCTGTCCGGCATCGACGCCATCGCGCTGGCCGACCAGCTGATCCGGGCCGGGGAGTTCGACGTCGTCGTCGCCGGCGGCATGGAGTCGATGACCCAGGCGCCGCACCTGCTGGCCGGCTCCCGCACCGGGACCAGGTACGGCGACACGGCGCTGGTCGACTCGATGGCCCACGACGGCCTCACCGACACCTTCGACCAGGTCGCGATGGGCGCGCTCACCGAGCAGGCCAACTCCCGCTACGGGCTGACCCGCGAGGAGCAGGACGCCTTCGCCGCCGGCAGCCACCAGAAGGCGGCGCGGGCGGCCAAGAACGGGGTCTTCGACGAGGAGATCACCCCGGTCCTCATCCCGCAGCGCAAGGGCGACCCGATCGAGTTCCGCGAGGACGAGGGCATCCGCCCCGACACCACCGCCGAGAGCCTGGCCAGGCTCAGGCCGGCGTTCGCCGCGGACGGCACCATCACCGCTGCCTCGGCGTCGCAGATCTCCGACGGTGCCTGCGCGGTGGTGGTGATGTCCGCGGCCAGGGCCCAGGAGCTCGGCTGCACCGTGCTCGCCGAGATCGGTGCGCACGGCGTCGTCGCCGGCCCGGACGCGACCCTGCAGAGCCAGCCCTCCCGGGCGATCAAGAAGGCCTGCGAGCGGGAGGGCATCGCGCCCGAGGACCTCGACCTCGTCGAGCTCAACGAGGCGTTCGCCGCCGTCGCCATCGTCTCCACCCGCGAGCTGGGCATCGACCCGGAGAAGGTGAACCCCAACGGCGGTGCGATCGCCCTCGGTCACCCGATCGGCATGAGCGGCGCCCGGATCGTGCTGGACCTGGTCCTGGAGCTGGGCCGTCGCGGTGGCGGGATCGGTGCCGCGGCGCTGTGCGGCGGTGGTGGCCAGGGCGACGCGCTGGTCCTGCACGTGCCTGCCCGGTGACCCGCCCGGCGCCGGCCGCCGACCGGCTCGTCGCGCAGCTCCGACCCCCGCCCGGCAGGATGGCGGCGTGAACGGGACCCCGGACGCCGTCGTCGTCGGAGCCGGCCCGAACGGCCTGGCCGCCGCGCTGCGCCTGGCGGCCGCCGGGCTGTCGGTGCGGGTGGTCGAGCGCGGGGAACGCGCCGGCGGCGGCCTGCGCACCGAGGAGGTGACGCTGCCCGGTTACCGGCACGACATCTGCTCCACGGTGCACCCGATGGCGGCCAGCGCCCCGTTCTTCCGCGAGTTCGACCTCGCCTCGCGGGGGGTCCGGCTGCTCCAGCCAGAGATCAACTTTGCCCATCCGCTGGACGGCGGGCGCGCAGCGCTGTCCCACCACTCGCTGGAGCAGACGGCCGCCGGGCTCGGCCGGGACGCGGCCGCCTACCGCCGGCTCTTCGGCCCGCTGCTGCGCCAGGCCGACGAGATCACCGACTTCTTCCTCACCTCGGCGTTCCGCCGGCTGCCCACCCGCGGCTTCCTCGGTGTCGCCGGGTTCGGGCTGCAGGGGCTGCCCAGTGTCGGGTGGCTGGCCCGGCGCTGCTTCGACGACGACGCGGCCCGGGCGCTGATCGCCGGGGCGGCGGCGCACGGGATGCTCAACCTGACCCGTCCGCTCACCGCGGCGCTCGGGATGTTCCTGGGGATGCTGTCGCACCACCAGGGCTGGCCGCTGATCGAGGGCGGCTCCCAGGAGCTCGCCGACGCCATGGTCACCGCCCTGGAGCAGCAGGGCGGTGAGGTCGTCACCGGGCACGAGGTCACCGACCTGCGGGAGTTCGACGGCATCCCGGCCGTGCTGCTCAACACCACGCCGTCGGCGTTCGTCGCGATGGCCGGCGACCGGGTGCACCCGGGCTACCGGCGCTGGGTGCAGCGCTACAAGCACGGCCCCGGTGTGTTCAAGATCGACTGGGCGCTGTCCGAGCCGGTGCCGTGGACCAACCCCGACGTCCGCCGGGCCGGCACGGTGCACGTCGCCGGCACGATGGAGGAGACGATCGCCGGGGAGGCCGCACCGGCGACCGGGCGGCTGTCGGAGAAGCCGTACGTGCTCGCCGTGCAGCCCACCGTGGTCGACCCGTCGCGCGCGCCGGCGGGCGGGCACGTCTTCTGGGCCTACGTGCACGTGCCGCACGGGTCGACGGCCGACATGACCGAGGCGATCGAGGCGCAGGTCGAGCGGTTCGCCCCCGGGTTCCGCGACACGGTCATCGCCCGGCACACCATGCACGCCGGGCAGATGGAGGACTGGAACCCCAACGACGTCGGCGGGGACATCTCCAACGGCGAGGCATCGCTGCGGCAGATGCTCGCCCGGCCGGTGCCCCGCTGGAACACCTACCGGACCCCGGTTCCCGGCACCTACCTGGCCGGCGCGGCCACCCCGCCGGGGCCGGCGGTGCACGGTCAGTGCGGCGACAACGCCGCCCAGGTGGCCCTGCGCGAGGTGTTCGGCGTCCGGCACGCCCCGCCGCTGCGCCCGCCGCCGCCGGCCTGTTGAAGGACCCCGTCCCTCTCACCACCTCGCAAGCTCGGCGGCGAGCCTCCGGTCGGGGCCGAGGAGAGCGCGGCGGATGACCGGCGGAGGGGGACGGGCTGCGGCGCGGTCCGGCGCGGTGGGATGATCGAGGTCATGCAGCCGAACCGCCCCGCTCGTCCCGATCCCCGCGCCCAGGCCCAGCAGGCCCGGATGGCGTCCTCGCTGGCCGGCGCGGTCGACCTCGCGGCCGTGAAGGCACGCTCCGAGGCGGCCGCCCGGGCGCAGTCCGCCCCACCCCCGACGGCGAGCGCACCGGCCGGAGTGCCCGGGGGTGTCGTCGTGGACGTCGACGAGGCGACCTTCCAGTCCGAGGTCCTCGACCGTTCCTTCCAGGTCCCGGTCGTGCTGGACCTGTGGGCCGAGTGGTGCGGTCCGTGCAAGCAGCTCTCCCCGGTGCTCGAGCGGCTGGCCACCGAGGGCGGCGGCACCTGGGTGCTGGCCAAGGTCGACGTGGACGCCAACCAGGCGCTCGCGCAGGGGCTGCGGGTGCAGGGCATCCCGGCGGTCAAGGCCGTCTGGCAGGGGCAGCTGGTCGCCGAGTTCACCGGCGCCATCCCCGAGGAGCAGGCCCGCCAGTTCATCAGCGAGCTGGTCGCGGCCACCACCGGGGGAGAGGTTCCCGACGCCGCCGAGGGCGCCCTCGAGGAACCCGAGGACCCCCGGCTGGACGCCGCCGAGGCCGCCCTCGACCAGGGTGACCTCGCCGCCGCCGAGGCGGCCTACCAGGCCATCCTCGACGCCGAGCCCGATCACCCGGTGGCCGGGCTGGCGCTGCGCCAGGTGCAGCTGTTCCGCCGCGCCGAGGAGGCGGGCCCCGACGCGCTGAACGCCGCCGACGCCGCTCCCGACGACGTGGCCGCACAGACCCGCGCGGCGGACTTCCTGCTGGGCACCGGCAACGTCGACCAGGCCTTCGAGCGGCTGCTCGCCGTGGTCCGCCGCACCAGCGGCGAGGACCGCGACATGGCCCGGAAGCACCTGGTGGAGCTGTTCGGCGTCGTCGGCGACGACGACCCCCGGGTCGGCCCGGCCCGCCGCGCGCTCACCACCGCCCTCTTCTAGGACGGTCTGCGGCCTCCCTGCGGGCCCCCACCGCGAGCTCGCGAGTGGTGGGGGGCAGGGAGGTCCTTCAACAGGCGGACGGGCCCTCGAACACCCCGGTGCGGAAGACGTCGACCAGCTGGAAACCGGTCAGTCCGCTGTCGGCGAGCACCGCGGGGTCGGTGCTGTACTCGAGCAGGAACTGCACGCTCTCGTCGGCGTCCCCGGGGGAGATCGTGATGACCTGGCTCTCGCCCCCGAGGACGAACGCGGTGAAGGCACCGGCCAGGCAGGCGGCGGAGCGGATGGCGTCCCGGCCCTGGGTCGACTCGCCGAGCTGGTCGCGCGCGGCCAGGCTGTAGGGGATCGCCACCGCGGTCAGGACGGCGTAGTCGCCGAACTCCGCGTACAGCGGGCGCGTCAGGTCGGTCTCGTCGAAGGCGACGACGTCGTCGGCGGCACAGAAGAGCAGGTCCAGATCGGGGTCCTGGCCATCGCAGCCGGGTGCCTGCCGGGAGAACGGTTCGATCGCCGGGGGCTGGAAGTCCCGGCCGAGTTCGGCGAACGCCGCCTCCCAGAATTCGGGGAGCGCCTCGGGAACGAAGATCCCAAGCGTCTCCTGGTAGGAGGCGTTGCCGCCGGCGAGCGCCTCGGCGCGGCCGGAGAACCTGTCCTGCGTGTAGGGCCGGTTCTCCCCGAACTCGTCCCGGCAGCTGGTCGGGCCTTCGTCGAAGCCCTGCTGGAAGGCCGACACCCGGTCGAAGTAGGAACCGTGCGCCTCCTGTTCCCGGGTGCTGGTGCCCACCGGGTCGCGCAGCAGCAGGTAGCCGCGGAGCACCTCGTCCAGCTCGGCCGCCCGGATCGTGTTGTGCGGCGCCTCGCCGTCGGCGACCCAGGCGGTCCAGGCGCCGGCGAAGCAGTCGGCCTGGGTCTCGATCGCGATCGACTGCGGGGTCGGGTACCCCACCCGGCCCTGGACCGCGTGGCCGAACTCGTGCGCCATGACCAGCGCGGGGATGAACCGGCCGTACTGCTCGGCGAGCTCGCGCAGGAAGGAGCGGTCGTAGGAGATGGCGTCCCCGCCCGGGTACTGGTTGCTCGGCAGGCAGTAGGCGGCGTTGTCGACGATGGACTCCGGTGGCTGGCCGCAACCGATGTGCCCGCCCGGATAGGCCGCCGGGTTCACGTCGGCCGGGTCCACCGAGTAGTAGCCGCCGGTCAGCGGGGTGAACCCGGTGCCGAAGGTGGGCTCGAACTGCTCGGCCCAGTAGGTGTTCAGGTCGGTCAGCGCATTGCGGGCGAGCCGGTCGACCTCGTCGTCGACGGCCCCGATGATGGGGAACTCCTCGATCGCGACCGCACCGACCGGCGCCGACGCCGGGCTCGCGCTCCCCGGCACCAGCACCACGGTGCAGCCGGTGAGCGTGCTGAGCACGGTGGCGCCGGCGAGGGCGGCCCCGGCCAGCAGGCGGCGGAACGAGGAGGGCATGGGCTCCCGATCGGTCGGGCCGGCGTCACCGGCAGGCCGTCCCATCGTGCCCGACCCGGGGACCGGACGCCTCGGGCCGCACCGCGACGACGGGCACCCGGCCGGGATCCGGCCGGGTGCCCGTCGTCGTACGGGTGCCCTCAGCCCGCGGTGGTCTCCGCCGGGTCGACGTCGTCGGGGGAGCCGGTGGCGTCGAGCTCCGCCGTCCGCCCGGTGGACGGTGCGGGGCCCTCGTAGACGAACCACACGGTGGCCAGCGGGGGAGCGGTCACCGTCGCGGAGAACGGCTGACCGTGCCACGTCTCGTCGACCGCGTCGATCCCGCCGAGGTTGCCGACGTCGGAGCCGCCGTACCCGCCGAAGTCGGTGTTGATGACCTCGCGCCACCGGCCGCCCCGGGGCAGGCCGACCCGGTAGTCGTGGTGCGGGGCGCCGGAGAAGTTCGCCACGCAGGCCAGCACCTGGCCGCCGGCGCCGTAGCGCAGGAAGGACAGGGTGTTGCCGGGGGCGTCGTTGGCGTCGATCCACTGGAACCCGGCCGGGTCGCTGTCGAGCGAGTACAGCGCCTCGTGCTCGCGGTAGACGGTGTTCAGGTCGCTGACCAGCGTGAGCACGCCCTGGTGGGCCGGGTCGTCCAGGTGCCACCAGTCCAGCGAGCGGCTCTCCGCCCACTCCGACAGCTGGCCGAACTCCGAGCCCATCATCAGCAGCTGCTTGCCCGGGTGCGCCCACATGAAGCCGAGGAACGCGCGCAGGTTGGCCAGCTGCTGCCAGTGGTCACCGGGCATCTTGCCCAGCAGCGACCCCTTGCCGTAGACGACCTCGTCGTGGCTGATCGGCAGCACGAAGTTCTCCGAGAAGGCGTAGACCAGGGAGAACGTCAGCTGGTTGTGGTGGTAGCTGCGGTGCACCGGCTGCTTGGCGACGTAGTCCAGCGAGTCGTGCATCCAGCCCATGTTCCACTTGAAGCCGAAGCCGAGGCCGCCGAGGTGGGTGGCCCGGGTGACGCCCGGCCAGGACGTCGACTCCTCGGCGATGGTGACCACCCCGGGGACCTCCCGGTAGACGGTGGCGTTCATCTCCTGCAGGAAGGCCACCGCCTCCAGGTTCTCCCGCCCGCCGTACACGTTCGGCGTCCACTCGCCGTCGTTGCGCGAGTAGTCCAGGTACAGCATCGAGGCGACCGCGTCGACGCGGATGCCGTCGACGTGGAACTCCTTGGCCCAGAACAGCGCGTTGGCGACCAGGAAGTTGCGCACCTCGGAGCGGCCGAAGTCGAAGACGTAGGTGCCCCAGTCCGGCTGCTCGCCCCGGCGCGGGTCGGCGTGCTCGTACAGCGCGGTGCCGTCGAAGCGGCCCAGCGCCCAGTCGTCCTTGGGGAAGTGCCCGGGCACCCAGTCGACGATGATCCCGAGCCCGGCCTGGTGGGCCCGGTCGATCAGGTAACGCAGGTCGTCGGGGGAGCCGAAGCGCGAGGTGGGCGCGTAGTACGAGGTGACCTGGTAGCCCCACGACCCGCCGAAGGGATGCTCCGCGACCGGCATGAACTCCAGGTGAGTGAACCCGGCGTCGCTGGCGTAGCCGACCAGCTCGTCGGCCAGCTCCCGGTAGCTCAGGCCCTGTCGCCAGGACCCGAGGTGCACCTCGTACACGCTCATCGGCCGCTTGTGCCACTCGCCACGGGCCCGCTCGGCCATCCACTGGTCGTCGCCCCACGCGTGCGCGGAGTCGGTGACCACGGAGGCGTTGGCCGGCGGGACCTCGGTGGCGAAGGCCATCGGGTCGGACTTGACCCGCCACTCACCGTCGGAGCCGAGGATGTGGAACCGGTAGCGGCTGCCGACCTGGACGCCGGGGATGAAGATCTCCCAGACGCCCGAGGAGCCCAGCGACCGCAGCGGGTAGGCGCGGGCCTCCCAGTAGTCGAAGTCGCCGGTGACCTTCACGCCCCGGGCGTTGGGCGCCCAGACCGCGAACGAGACGCCGTCGACCCGCCCACCGGGGGTGTCGTAGCCTCGGACGTGGGCGCCGAGCACCGTCCACAGCTGCTCGTGCCGGCCCTCGCGGAGGAGGTGCTGGTCGAGCTGGCCGAGCGTGGGCAGCCACCGGTACGGGTCATCGACCAGGTAGGCGTCGGTACCGCCCGCGGCGTTCGGGTAGGTGACCTCGACCCGGTAGTCGCCGGGCTGCTGCGGCAGCCGGGCCTCGTAGATGCCGCCGCCGTGCAGCCGGTCGGCCTCGTAGCGGGACCCGTCCTGGTCGACGACGGTCACCGCGACGGCATCGGGGCGCAGCGTGCGCACGGCCCAGCCCTCGGGGAGCTGATGGGTGCCCAGGACGCCGTGCGGGTTGTACGACCAGCCCTCGACGACCGCGCGCAGCTCCTCCTCCGACGCCTCCCGCCCGGCGGACGTGGCCGTGGCGGCGGCAGCGGATGGCGCGGGCGTCGGGTCGGTGGCGGCTGGGGTGCCCGGTGCTGCTGGCGGGGCGTAGCCGCCCTCGATCGCGCGGGTCGGAGTGCCCGGCCCGACGGCGGCCGGTTCGGCCAGGGCCGGCTCGGCCCCGGCCGTGCCGGGCGGCACGGTGGAGGTCGCAGTGGAGGTCACGGTGGAGGGCGCGGTGCCGGACGACGCGGGTCGGCCCGACGTCGGCGCGGCAGCGTCGCTGGGCGCCGCCGGACCGGTGTCGGTGCGGCCGACATCACCGGGCTCGGACGCCGTCTCCGCCGGGGAACTGCCGCCGGTGCCGGCCTGCCCTCCGTCGTCGGGCACCTGCGGCTCGTTCGGCTCGGCCGGGTCGGGGCTGGGCGGCTCCGGCTGGGGGGCCGCGGGCGCCGACGGGTTGCCCGGTTCGGCGATCGGGGCCGGGGCGACGACCGGGGTGGCGGTCACCTTCCGGGTCGCCTTCCGCGCGGTCTTCTTCGCGGTTCCGGCCGGAGCGCCGGCGCCCTCGTCCGCCGGGTTCGCGGCCGGGGCCGCCTTCTTCGCCGCCCGCTTGGCGGCCTTCCGGGCCGGCGCGGCCGGAGCCTCGCCGGCCGGATCACCCGCCACGGCATCGGCACCGGTGGTGCTGCGGGTGGCGGCCGCGCGCCTGGTCGTCGCCGCCCGCTTGGCGGCGGACTTCTTGGCCGGTGCGGGTGCGGGGGGCTCCTCGGCGGTGGCCGCGTCCGCACGGACCGACTCGGTGATCTCCTCGACCCGGCGCTGGAGCTCGGCCTTGCTGGCGGGCTCGCCGCCGGGTGTCGGGGTGGAGTCGTCGTCGATCGTCATGGTGCTCCGTCCCTCGTCGTGGTCGGTCAGTCGGTACTGGTCAGCCGGGACACCGACTGGAGCGGGATCATGAGCCAGTTCGGGCGGTTGCGCGCCTCGTAGACGCACTCGTAGACCGCCTTGTCCGCCTCGAACGCCCGCAGCAGCGGGGAGTCGGCGTCCAGTTCGGCGCCCCCGCCGACGGTGTACCCCGCCCGGAAGGCCTGCCGGTTGCGGTCGGCCCACTCCTGGGCCCGATAGACACGCTGCGGGTCGCCGGGCTGCTCGACCAGCATGTGGCGGGCGGCGTAGTCGAAGGAGCGCAGCATGCCCGCCACGTCGCGGAGCGGGGTGTCCAGTTCCCGGCGGGCGGCCAGCGGGCGAGCCGGTTCGCCCTCGAAGTCGAGCACGATCCAGCCGGTGGTCGTGCGCAGCACCTGCCCGAGGTGGAGGTCACCGTGCACCCGCTGGCGGACGACCGGTTCCCGCGCCGCCGCGGCCGCGGAGTACAGCGCCCGCAGGCCGTCGGCATGCTCGGCGAGGTCGGGGACGACCTTCAGCGCGGCGTCCAGCCGGGCACCCATCTGCTCGGTGACCGTCCCGTACCAGCCCTCGTCGGCGGGCTCGGTGGGCAGTACCCGGGCGAGGTCGGCGTGGACCGAGGCGGTCGCCTCACCCAGCCGCTCGCTCTCCCCGGCGAAGTCGCCGCCCACCTCGTCGGCGTGCAGGTCGCCCTCGGCGTACAGGTCTCGCACGCTCGAGGTCGCCAGCCGCCACCCGTCGCTGGCGTTGGGCACGAAGCCCTGCAGCATCGCCACCGTGGCCCGCTCCCGGGCCGGGTCGGCGTCGTCGATCTCGATGTGCCCCAGCAGCGGCGCGATGTGCGGGTTCTCCGCGGTGCGCAGCGCGGCGTGCACCTCGACGTCGGGGTTGAGGCCGGGCTCCAGCCGCCGGAACAGCTTGAGGATGGCGGTCTCGCCGTACACCAGGGACGTGTTGCTCTGCTCGGTGGAGATCACGTCGCCGGGCACGCCCTCGGGGATGTCGGCGCCCCCCGCCGGGTGGAAGTGCATCGGGCCGACGGTCGAGGCGGCCACCAGGTGGGTCAGCCACGGCATGGTCGACTCGCGGTCGCGCATCGCGTCGTAGGCGTAGTTCGCACCGTGCGCGCCGGAGATCGCCCCGACGAAGGCGCCGGAGAGCTCCTCGGCGGGGGAGTCACGCCACGACAGCGGCACCAGGTAGGTGTCCGTGGCGCCGTCGGTGTAGCTCACCCGGACCCGGTGCACGGTGAGCGCGGGGTCGGACTGGTCGAGGAAGAAGCCCTCCTCGGTGACACCGGCCCACTCGCGGCCCTTGCCCCCGAACCAGCGCTGGTGCGGCATCCAGTCGGCGAGCATGTCCGTCAGTGCGCTCATGAGACCTCCTCGCCGGCGCTCGTCGGCCGCATCCGCGTCGCCGCTGTGCTCATGGACGAGCTCGCGAGCTCGCTCATCGACCTACCTCCGGTGCCGCAGCCGGACGGCTGCGGCGTGCTGTGGAGCGATTCATCAGGCTTCTCCGTCGGTCGGGTTCGTCGTCGCGGCCTGGGCACCGAGCCCGCCACTGCCGGCGGGGGCGTCGGTCGAGCCCACCACGCCGGCGTCGAGCAGGGACTGGGCGACGCTGCTGCTGCTGTGGGCCTCCCAGCCGTCGTCCGCCTCGGGCGCCGGGTCGGCCGGCTTGGACAGCTCGAACCAGTAGAAGCCGTGCCCGGCCAGGGTGAGCATGTAGGGAAGGACCCCGATCTGCGGGAACTGCACCCGTCCGGTCAGCTCGACCGGGGTGTAGCCCTCGAAGCGGCGCAGGTCCAGCTCCACCGGCTGCGGGAAACGCGACAGGTTGTTGACGCAGAGCACGACGTCGTCGCCGAACTCCCGCACGAACGACAGCACGGTGGGGTTGCGCGACCCGACCTCGGCGTAGGAACCGACGCCGAACGTCGGGTGCTCCTTGCGCACCGAGATCATCGTGCGGATCCAGTGCAGCAGCGAGGTGGTGTTGCGCAGCTGCCCCTCGACGTTGGTGACCTGGTAGCCGTACACCGGGTCGGCCACCAGCGGCAGGTGCATGCGCTGCGGGTCGGCCGTGGAGAAGCCGCCGTTGCGGTCGGGGGTCCACTGCATCGGGGTGCGGACCCCGTCGCGGTCACCGAGCCAGATGTTGTCGCCCATGCCGATCTCGTCGCCGTAGTACATGACCGGCGAGCCCGGCAGCGACAGCAGCAGTGCGGCGAACAGCTCGAGGGTGTCGACGTCGTTGTCCAGCAGCGGGGCGAGCCGGCGGCGGATCCCGATGTTCGCCTTCATCCGGGGGTCCTTCGCGTACTCGCCCCACATGTAGTCGCGTTCCTCGTCGGTGACCATCTCGAGGGTCAGCTCGTCGTGGTTGCGCAGGAAGATGCCCCACTGGCAGTTGTCGGGGATGGCCGGGGTCTGGGCCATGATCTCCGAGATCGGGAACCGCTGCTCGCGGCGCACACCCATGAACAGGCGCGGCATCACCGGGAAGTGGAAGGCCATCTGGCACTCGTCGCCGTCCTCGCCGAAGTACTCGACGACGTCGGCCGGCCACTGGTTGGCCTCGCAGAGCATGACCCGGTCGGGGTACTCGGCGTCGACGACCTTGCGCACCTTCTTGAGGAAGGCGTGCGTCTTGGGGAGGTTCTCGCAGTTGGTCCCCTCCTCCTCGAACAGGTAGGGGACGGCGTCGAGCCGGAACCCGTCGATGCCCAGGTCCAGCCAGAAGCGCAGGGCGTCGATGATCGCCTCGCACACCGCCGGGTTCTCGAAGTTCAGGTCGGGCTGGTGGCTGAAGAAGCGGTGCCAGAAGTACTGCTTGCGCACCGGGTCGAACGTCCAGTTGGAGCTCTCGGTGTCGACGAAGATGATCCGCGCGTCGGCGTAGCCGGTGTCGTCGTCGGCCCACACGTAGAAGTCGCCGTAGGGACCCTCGGGGTCGCTGCGGCTGGCCTGGAACCAGGGGTGCTGGTCCGAGGTGTGGTTCATGACGAAGTCGATGATGATCCGCATGCCGCGCGAGTGGGCCTGGGCGACGAGGTCCTTGAAGTCTTCGATGTCACCGAACTCGGGCAGCACCGCGGTGTAGTCGCTGACGTCGTAACCGCCGTCGCGCAAGGGCGAGGCGAAGAACGGCGGCAGCCACAGGCAGTCGACGCCGAGCCACTGCAGGTAGTCCAGCTTGCTGATCATGCCGCGCAGGTCACCGATGCCGTCGGCGTTGCTGTCGGCGAAGCCGCGGACGAGGACCTCGTAGAAGACGGCGCGCTTGTACCACTCGGGGTCCGTCCCGGGTGGGGGCAGCAGTGACTGCTCGCCGGCTCCGGCGGTCGACTGGGCGGGGACAGGGAGGCTCATGGGGAAGGGGGGTCCTCGGTCTCAGGTGTGCGGGTCGTGGCCTGCCTGCAGGGGCCCGCCGCGAGCTCGCGAGTGGTGGGGGGCAGGCGGGTCCTTCTTCAGGCCGGGGGGAGAGGACCGGCTGGCAGGGGCCGGTGCACGGCGAACACGTGCGCCGGCTCGCGGTGGGGGTCGAGCTCCACGTAGTTGAACTGGCCCCAGTCGTACGTCGCACCGGTGATCTCGTCGGTGACGGCGAACCGGTCGGACCAGTCCAGGCCGAGCGCCGGCAGGTCCAGCGCCGTCGTCCCGATCTGGGTGTAGGTGCTGTTCAGCGACACCACGACGAGCACGGCATCCGGCGAACCGGGGTCGGTCTTGGTGAAGCAGAGCAGGTCGGGGTTGTCGATCGGGTGGAAGCGCAGCGTGCGCAGTTGCTGGAGGGCGGGGTGCTTGCGCCGGATCTCGTTGAGCCGGCGCAGGTAGGGCGCGAGGGTCCGGCCCGAGGCCTCCGCACCGGCCCAGTCGCGGGGCCGCAGCTGGAACTTCTCGGTGTTCAGGTACTCCTCGCTGCCCGGGCGCAACGCCACGTGCTCGAACAGCTCGAAGCCGGAGTAGACGCCCCAGCTCGGGCTCATCATCGAGGCCAGCACCGCGCGGATCTTGAACATCGGCGGCCCGCCGTACTGCAGCGACGCGTGCAGGATGTCCGGGGTGTTGACGAAGAAGTTCGGCCGCATGTAGTGCGCGCTGTCGACCAGTTGCCGGCCGTACTCCTCCAGCTCGGTCTTGCCGGTGCGCCAGGTGAAGTAGGTGTAGCTCTGGGTGTAGCCGACCCTGGCCAGCTGGTGCATCATCGCCGGCCGGGTGAACGCCTCGGCCAGGAAGAGCACGTCCGGATCGGTCTGCTTGACCTCCCAGATCAGCCAGTGCCAGAAGTTCAGCGGCTTGGTGTGCGGGTTGTCGACGCGGAAGACGCGGACCCCGGCGTCGATCCAGACCCGGAGCACCCGCAGGCACTCGGCGTAGAGGCCCTCGGGGTCGTTGTCGAAGTTGATGGGGTAGATGTCCTGGTACTTCTTCGGCGGGTTCTCCGCGTACGCGATCGTCCCGTCGGGCTTGGTGGTGAACCACTCGGGGTGGCTGCTCACCCAGGGGTGGTCGGGTGCGGCCTGGAGCGCGAAGTCCAGCGCGACCTCCATCCCCAGCTCGCGGGTGCGGGTGACGAAGGCCCGGAAGTCCTCCATCGTCCCGAGCTGGGGGTGGACGGCGTCGTGACCGCCCTCCGCGCTGCCGATGGCCCACGGTGAGCCGACGTCGTCGGCCTCGGCGACCAGGGTGTTGTTCTTGCCCTTGCGGTTCTCCCGGCCGATCGGGTGGATCGGCGGCAGGTAGACCACGTCGAAGCCCATCTCCGCGACCGCCGGGAGCCGGTCGGCGGCCTGGGTGAACGTCCCGTGGGTGGGCTCGCCGGCCACGACCGGGCCCTCCGAACGGGGGAAGAGCTCGTACCAGGAGCCGTAGAGGGCCCGCGGCCGGTCCACCCACAGCTCGTAGGTCGGGGAGCTGGTGACCAGCCGCCGTACGGGGTTGTCCTGCAGCACCTGCTGCAGGCCCGCCGTCAGCGCAGGGGTGAGCCGGGCGGTGACCGACAGCGACCCGTCACGCAGCGCGGCGGCGGCGGCGGTCAGCGCGGCCCGGTGCTCGACGCCGACGGCGGCCGCCACCTCCTCGTACAGCCGGGCGCCGGACTCGAGATCGTTGGCGAGCTCCTCGGCGCCCTGCCCGGCCTCGACCTTCACCTCGACGTCGTGCCGCCAGGTGCGCAGCGGGTCGTCCCAGGCCTCGACCCGGTAGGTCCAGAGCCCCTCCCGGTCCGCGACGACGGTCGCCGTCCAGCGGTCGGGTTCGGGCCCGAACTCGGTCATCCGCACCAGCGGCGGGGGCGCGGTGTGGCGGTCGTCGTCAGCGGGTGGGGTGAGCACCACGTTGGCGCCGACCGCGTCGTGGCCTTCACGGAACACGGTGGCGGTGATCGGCAGGTGTTCACCGACCACGGCGCGGGTCGAGAACGACCCGCACGACACGACGGGGGCGACATCGGTGATGCCGAAGCGGAGGTCAGCGCGGCCAGTCATCGTCGGTCACGCTAGCGATCTCCCGGCTTCCGGGCACTTCGGCGGCAGGAAGAGGGTGGGCTCGGGCCACTGGTGGGGGGGCCCTCGTTAAGTTAGCCTGCCCTCACCACGCGAGAGTCGGTGTGGACGTCCGAGCGATGGAGCCCCGTGACGCGCTGCTTGCACCCCACGTCCCACCGTCCGCGGAGCACCCGGGTCGCCCTGGGCGCGGCTGCCCTCACCCTGGTCCTCGCCGGGTGCGGCGCCGCCACGTCCGGGACCGGCGACGGCGAGGTGGTCGCCGAGACCACCTGCCAGGCCGGCGCCGTCGACTACGGCGAGGTCGACCCGGAGGTCGAGACGCCGGTCGACGAGGAGGCGCTGGTCGTCTACTCCGGACGCAACGAGGAGCTCGTGGGGCCGCTGCTGGAGACCTACAGCCAGGAGTCCGGGACCGAGCTGTCGGTGCGCTACGGCTCGACGTCGGCGATCACGGCCCAGTTGCTGGCCGAGG
This sequence comes from Modestobacter lapidis, assembly GCF_054780755.1. Classification (NCBI taxonomy): domain Bacteria; kingdom Bacillati; phylum Actinomycetota; class Actinomycetes; order Geodermatophilales; family Geodermatophilaceae; genus Modestobacter; species Modestobacter lapidis. Next base: position 46,386 of record NZ_BAAGVS010000024.1, read on the forward strand.
GGGACCAGAGCCCGGCCGACGTCGTCCTGCTGCAGGACGCCGGGGCGCTCGGCGCGCTGGGCGACGCCGACTGCCTGGCCGACCTGCCCGACGAGCTGACCGGGCAGACGCTGCCGGCCTTCGCCGACGAGGACGGCCGCTGGGTGCCGCTGACCGGGCGGGCGCGGGTCGTCGTGTACAACCCCGACCTGATCGCGCAGGCGGAGCTGCCCGCCGCCACCGCCGACCTCGTGGACCCGCGCTACGCCGGGCAGCTCGGCATCGCGCCGGGCAACGCCTCCTTCCAGGCGTTCATCACCACCCTGCGCGTCCTGGAGGGCGAGCAGGCGGCCGAGGACTTCGTGCAAGGGCTGGTCGACAACGACGTCCAGACCTTCGAGAGCAACGGCGCGATCCTCGACGCGGTGGACTCCGGCCAGCTGCCCATGGGCCTGATCAACCACTACTACTGGTTCGAGCAGGCCGCCGAGGTGGGCGCGGAGAACGTCACGGCCGAGCTGGCCTACCTGCAGGACGGCGCCGCCGGCTCGCTGGTCAACGTCAGCGGGTCCGGGGTGGTCAGCTCCACCGACCGGGCGGACGACGCCACCGCGCTGGTCGACTTCCTGCTGTCCGAGCAGGCCCAGCAGTACTTCGCCGGCGAGACCTTCGAGTACCCGATGGTCGAGGCGGTGCCGGCCGAGGAGGAACTGCCGCCGCTGGCGGAGCTGCAGGCCCCCGACATCGACCTGGACGACATGGCCTCGCTGTCGGCCACCCTCGACCTCCTCAACCGGGTGGGCCTGACCTGACCTCGAGACTGGCGGCGCCCCCGGCGCCGGACCTGCCCGTCGAGCGGCCCCGTCAGCCGGCCGGGGCGCTCGACGGTGTCCCGGGTGGGCCCGTCCGCCGCGCCGGGCGCCGGCACCCGCCGCCGTCCCTGCTGGTGCCCGCGCTGCTCACCTGCGCCGTCGCGCTCGTGCCGGTGGGGTACCTGGTCGTGCTGGCCGCGGGGTCGAACGCCGGCGAGATGGTCGAGGTGCTGCTGCGCCCCCGCACCCGCCGACTGCTCGGCACCACGCTGGCCCTCGCCGCGGTGGTCAGCGCGGCCAGCCTGGTGCTGGGTGTCGGGTCGGCGTGGCTGGTCGAGCGGTACGCGTTCCCCGGCCGGCGGGTGTTCGCGGTGCTCGCGGCGCTGCCGCTGGCGGTGCCGAGCTACGTCGCCGCCTACACCTGGCTGGCCGCCGTCCCCGCGGTGAGCGGCTTCGGCGGGGCGGCCCTGGTGCTCACGCTCTGCTGCTCGCCCTACGTGTACCTCGCCGTCGCAGCGGCGCTGCGCGGGCTGGACCCGGCCTGGGAGGAGGTCGCGCGCTCGTCGGGTTGCCGCCCCTGGACGGCGTTCCGGCGGGTCGTCCTCCCGCAGCTGCGCCCGGCGATGGCGGCGGGTGGGCTGCTCGTCGCGACCTACGTGCTCGCCGACTTCGGCTCGGTCTCGATCCTCCGCGTGGACACCGTGACCCGGTCGATCGCCACGGCGCTGGACAACAGCTTCAGCCGGCTGGTGCCCACCACGCTGTCGCTGCTGCTGGTGGCGGTCACCGCGCTCGTGGTGCTCGGGGAGGTGCGCAGCCGCGGCCGCGCCCGGCATGCCCGGGTCGGCGGCGGCGCGGCCCGGCGGCCCTCCCGGCAGCAGTTGGCCGGGCCGGGGAGGGTGCTGGTACCCCTCGCGCTGGGTGGCGTCGCGCTGGCCGCGCTGGGCGTGCCGATGGCCAGCCTGGCCTGGTGGCTGACGGTCGGCCGGTCAGGGGAGTGGGACCTCCCGCGGCTGGGGGCGGCGGCGCTGACCTCCGTCGGGTACGCGGCCGGCGCAGCCGTGCTCACCCTCGCGCTCGCCCTTCCGGTGGGCCTGCTGGCGGCCCGCCACCCCGGTCGGCCGGCGCGGTGGGTGGAGGGCCTGAGCTGGTTGTCGCACGCGGTCCCGGCGATCGTCGTCGCGCTGGCCCTGGTCGCGCTCGCCGTCCGGCACGCGCCGGCCCTCTACCTCGGCCCGCCGCTGCTCGTGCTGGCCTACGCGCTGCTGTTCCTGCCCCTGGCGGTGGGTGCGGTCCGGGCCTCGGCCGTCCAGTGCCCGCCCGCGCTGGAGGAGGTCGCCCGGTCGCTGGGTCGCGGTCCCCGCCAGGTGCTGCGGTGGGTGACCGTGCCGCTGGCCGCGCCGGGCATCGCCGCCGGCGGCCTGCTGGTCTTCCTCACCGGCATGAAGGAGCTGACCGCGACCCTCGTGCTGCACCCCACCGGCTCGGAGACCCTCGCCATGCGGCTGTGGAGCACCACCGGGGTCGGGCAGTTCGCCGCGGCCGCGCCCTACGCCGCGGCCATCGTGCTGCTGGCCGCGGTTCCCGGCTGGTACGTCTCCCGGAGCGCCGGGCGGAGCCGCGGTCGTGGTGGCTGACGCGTCCGCGGCCGGTGGCGCTCCGCCCGGGCTGGTGGTGACCGGGCTGGCCCACGCCTACGACCGGACCGCCGTGCTCCGGGCGGTGACGCTCACGGTCCCGGACGGCACGTTCGCAGCCGTGCTGGGGCCCTCGGGGTGCGGGAAGACCACGCTGCTGCGGCTGGTCGCCGGTTTCGAACGGCCCGCCGCCGGCTCCGTCTCCGTCGGCGGGCGGGTGGTGTCCGGCCCGGGTCGGCACATCGCGCCCGAACACCGCAGGGTGGGGATCGTCCCGCAGGAGGGCGCGCTGTTCCCGCACCTGTCGGTGGCCGCGAACGTCGCTTTCGGCCTGGGCCGGGTCGGGCGCCGCTCCGGGCTCCCCGACCGGGTGGTGGAGGTGCTCGGCCTGGTCGGCCTCCGGGCCCTGGCCGACCGGATGCCGCACGAGCTCTCCGGCGGGCAGCAGCAGCGGGTCGCGGTCGCCCGGGCACTCGCTCCCCGCCCGGCCCTGGTGCTGCTGGACGAGCCGTTCAGCGCCCTGGACGCGGCACTGCGGGCGGAGCTCCGGGCCGACGTGCGGGCCGCCGTCCGTGCCGACGGGACGACCGCGGTGCTGGTCACGCACGACCAGCAGGAGGCCCTGTCGATCGCCGACCAGGTGGTGGTGCTGCGCGACGGCCGGGTGGTGCAGGCCGCCGCGCCGGCCGAGCTCTACCGGGCGCCGCTGGACCTCGGGGTCGGCCGGTTCGTCGGTGAGTCGATCGTCCTTCCCGGCGTGGTCGTCGACGACGGCGTCCGGACGGTGCTGGGTGTGCTGACCGTCGGGGGACCGCGGCCGCCCGCCGGCGGGCCGGTGTCGGTGCTGCTGCGGCCCGAGCAGGTGCACCTGGTGCGGGCCGGTGACGGCTCCGCCCCGCCGCTGCACCGCGCGGGCGCGACCGGCCGAGTACTCGGCTCGGACTTCCACGGCGCCGACAGCATCGTCACCGTGGAGCTGGACGACCCGGGCGCGCAGGCGGAGGGGGCGGATCGGAGCGTGTCGATCCGGGAGCGGTCGGCCGACCGGCTGCCGGGAGACCGGGTCCTGGTCACGGTGACCGGGCCCGTGCGGGCCTTCCCGCCCGGCTGAGTCCGCGCCCGGCACGGCGCCGGGGCGCGGCCCGTGCGACCCGGTGCCCGCGCCGTCCGGCCGATACGCTCCAGCGCGTGCGAGCCCTCCGCCGTCTGACCGTCCGAGCCTCCCTGCCGGAGGCGCTCCTGCCGTTGTCCCAGCTGGTGATGAACCTGCGCTGGTCCTGGCACCCCGAGACCCGGGACCTCTTCGAGGCCCTGGACCCCGAACTGTGGGAGACCTGCGGTGGTGACCCGGTCAAGGTCCTGGGCGAGGTGTCGGCCGAACGCCTCGCCGCGCTGGCCAAGGACCGCCGCTTCCTGCGCCGCCTGCAGGACGTCACCGACGACCTGCAGGACTACCTGGACGCGCCGCACTGGTACCAGTCCCTGGGCGCCGAGGCGCCGGCCACGATCGCCTACTTCTCCGCCGAGTTCGGGATCACCGAGGTGCTGCCGCAGTACTCCGGTGGTCTGGGCATTCTCGCCGGTGACCACCTCAAGGCGGCTTCCGACCTCGGCGTCCCGCTGATCGGCGTGGGCCTGCTGTACCGGGCGGGCTACTTCTCCCAGGGGCTGTCCGCCGACGGCTGGCAGCTGGAGCACTACCCGGCCCTCGACCCGCACGGCCTGCCGCTGAAGCTGCTCCGCGACGCCGACAACAACGCCGTGGTGATCAACGTGCCCCTCTCCGAGGGGCGGGTGCTGCACGCCCACGTGTGGCGGGCCCAGGTGGGCCGGGTGGCCCTGCTGCTGCTCGACACCGACATCGAGGAGAACGCCCCGGCCGAGCGCGGGGTCACCGACCGGCTCTACGGCGGCGGCGAGGACCACCGGCTGCGCCAGGAGATGCTGCTGGGCATCGGCGGCGTGCGGGCGCTGCGCGCCTACTGCTCGCTGACCGGCACCCCGCAGCCGGAGGTCTTCCACGCCAACGAGGGCCACGCCGGCTTCCAGGGCGTCGAGCGCATCCGTGAGCTGACCGAGTCGCACGGCCTCTCCTTCGCCGAGGCGCTGCAGGGCGTGCGGGCCGGCACCGTGTTCACCACGCACACGCCCGTGCCGGCGGGCATCGACCGCTTTCCCAGGGCGCTCATCGAGCGCTACTTCACCGGTTTCGGCGTCCCGGTCGAGCACCTGCTGCCGCTGGGCGCCGAGGAGGACCCGAGCAAGTTCAACATGGCCCACATGGGGCTGCGGCTGGGTCAGCGCGCCAACGGCGTGAGCCAGCTCCACGGCCACGTCAGCCGCGGGATGTTCGGTGACCTGTGGCCGGGGTTCGACGAGGACGACGTGCCGATCGGCTCGATCACCAACGGCGTGCACGCCCCCACCTGGACCGCCCGCGAGCTGGTCGAGATGGGTACCCAGCGCACCAGCCAGGGCGATCCGGTCGACCTGACCGGCGACGTCTTCTTCGACGGCGTCGACCGGATCGACGCCGGCGAGCTGTGGACCACCAGGCGGCTGCTGCGCGGCCGGCTGGTCGAGGAGGTGCGTCGCCGGATCCGGGAGACCGCCCTGTCCCGGGGAGCGGCCGAGGCGGAGCTCGGCTGGACCGACACCGCCTTCGACCCCGATGTGCTCACCATCGGGTTCGCCCGCCGGGTGCCGTCCTACAAGCGGCTGACCCTGATGCTGCGTGACCCGGCCCGGCTCAGGGCGCTGCTGCTGGACGAGGACCGGCCGATCCAGCTGATCATCGCCGGCAAGAGCCACCCGGCCGACGACGGCGGCAAGCAGCTGATCCAGCAGATGGTGCGCTTCGCCGACGATCCGGAGATCCGGCACCGGATCGTCTTCCTGCCCGGCTACGACATCGGCATGGCGCGGTACCTGTACTGGGGCTGCGACGTCTGGCTGAACAACCCGCTGCGCCCGCTCGAGGCGTGCGGTACGTCGGGCATGAAGTCCGCGCTCAACGGTGGGCTGAACCTCTCCATCCGGGACGGCTGGTGGGACGAGTGGTTCGACGGCCAGAACGGCTGGGCGATCCCGACCGCGGACGGCGTGGAGGACTCCGACCGGCGGGACGACGTCGAGGCGCAGGCCATCTACGAGCTGCTCGACCGGCAGGTGCTGCCGCGCTTCTACGAGGTGGACGGGGACGGCGTCCCCGCCCGCTGGGTGGAGATGGTCCGGCACACGCTGCGGGTCACCGGTCCGAAGGTGCTGGCCACCCGGATGGTCCGGGACTACGTGCAGGGCCTGTACGTGCCGGCCGCCGGCTCGGCGCGGTCGCTGGCCGCGGGCGGCTACGAGGCGGCCCGCACCGAGGCCGCCTGGCGCGCGCACGTGCTGGAGAACTGGCACGGCGTGCGGGTCGCCCACGTCGAGGCGACCGGGGTGGGCGACACCCCGGAGATCGGCTCGAGCATCGACCTGCGCGCCGAGGTAGAGCTGCCCGGGCTGACCCCCGGTGACGTCCTGGTCGAGGCCGCCTTCGGCCGGGTCGACGACGCCGACGGGCTGCACCAGATCACCACCGTGCCGATGCAGCACGGCCACACCGAGGGGTCGCGGCAGTGGTTCACCGCCACCGTGCCGTTGAAGCGCACCGGGCCGTTCGGCTACACCGTGCGGGTGCTCCCGCGCTCGGAGCACATGGCCGACCCGGCCGAGCTGGGCATCGTGGTCAACGCATAGTTGGACCGTCGTCCTGCGAACTCCAACCGCCGCCAGGGGCCGTCCCCGACGGAGCTGAGCTGTTGCGTGCCCTCCGGGCGGGTGGCCTCCGGCCGCCGCACCCGGAGGGCACAGCGGCCTGTCGGCCGCAGGGTCGCGATGGGCACGGTCACGTTCTGGGCACGGTCGGCCGCCCCGTGACCGGGAGCCGGGCCCGGGTCCCTACTGTGTCGCTGCACCGGGTCGCCTCTGCCGAGGCCCCCGACGTTCGCCATGGACGCCGGACCGTGGTCGCCCGGCGGGGCCATCGTGCCGCCCGCCGCCGCGGCCGCACTGCACGACTACAGGAGAGACATGCGCGCCAAGCTCAGCACCGTCGCCGCGGCCACCGCGGCGGCCTTCGTCCTCGCTTCCTGCTCCTCCGGCGACGGGGACGGGGGTGGTGGCGGTCAGGCCGCCTCCGGCGACCTGGCCGGCGAGGGCACCGGCGAGTCCTGCACCATCGAGGGCGAGGTGCCCATCGGCGCCGTGCTCAGCCTGACCGGCGCCGCGGCCAGCTACGGGGAGTCCCAGCAGCGCGGGCTGGAACTGGCCGCCGCCCAGCTGGCCGAGCAGGGCGGGGTCACCTACGACCTGACGATCGAGGACGACCAGACCGACCCGCGTCAGGGCATCACCCTCTTCGACCAGTTCGTCACCGACGGCGTCAGCCTGATCATCGGCCCCACCCTGTCCAACGCGGCGGTGCAGTCCGACCCGATCGCCCAGGAAGCGGGCGTGCCGGTGCTCGGCATCTCCAACACCGCCGCCGGGATCACCGACATCGGCGACTACGTCTTCCGCAACTCGCTCACCGAGCAGGCGGTCATCCCGCAGACCATCGCGAAGGCCACCGAGGAGTTCGGCCTGCAGAACGTCGTGGTCATGTACAGCAACGACGACGCGTTCACCGAGTCCGGCTACGAGGCGTTCGCGGCCGCGCTGGAGGCGGAGGGCGTCGAGGTGAGCGAGACGCTGACCTTCTCCAAGTCCGACACCGACTTCCGCGCGCTGCTGACCCAGGCCCAGGCCAGCGATCCGGACGCGCTGGTCGTCTCCGGCCTGATCGAGGCCGCCATCCCGCTGGTCACGCAGGCCCGCGAGCTCGGCATCGACGTGCCGATCATCGGCGGCAACGGGTTCAACAACCCGCGGCTGATGGCCGACGCCGGCGAGGCCGCCGAGGGCGTCGTCGTCGGAGCCGCCTGGAACTCCTCCTCCGACAACCCGGAGAACACCGCCTTCCTGGCCGACTTCGAGGCCGAGTACGGCGCCCAGCCCGACCAGTTCGCCGCGCAGGCGTACGCCGGGCTGATGCTCGTCGACGAGGCGGTGCGCAGCGGTTGCGCCGCTGACCCCGAGAGCCTCAAGGAGGCGCTCGGCGACATCGAGGACGTGCCGACCGTGCTCGGGGAGTTCTCCATCGACGAGAACCGGGACGCCGTCCACCCGGCCGTCGTGCAGGTCGTCCAGGACGGCGCGTTCACCGTTCTGGAGTGACCTCGTGCTCCTCCGGCCGGACACCCGGCCGGAGGAGCGCGAGCGGGCGACCCGGCGCCGACGTCCGGGGACACGACGAGACAGGAACAGCGGTGCAGCAGCTCCTCAACGGGATCTTCATCGGTTCGATCTATGCGCTGTTCGCCATCGGGTTCACCCTGGTCTTCGGCATCCTCGACCGGCTGAACCTGGCCCACCCGGCGGTCTTCGCCGCCTCGGCCTTCGTGGGCATCGAGCTCGTCGAGCGGGGCGGGTTGTCGCTGTGGGCGGCGCTCCCGCTGGTGTTCGTCTTCGGTGGGGTGCTGGGCCTGGTCATCGAACGGCTGGCCTTCCGGCCCCTCAAGAACAGACCCGACGCCCACTTCGCCGGGCTGATCTCCTCCATCGCGCTGGCCGGCATGCTGATCGCCCTGCTGCAGTGGCGGTACGGCCCGGACACCCGGCGTTTCCCGCCGGGGTCGTTCCCCGACACCCGCTACGACGTCGCCGGCGCGCAGGTGACGCTCGTGCAGGTGGTGATCCTGGCGATCTCCCTCGCCCTGATGGTGGGGCTGACCTACATGGTCACCAGGACCCGGCTCGGTCGCGGCATGCGGGCGGTCGCGGAGAACCCGACGGCGGCCCGCGTGCTCGGGGTGAACGTCGACCGGATCACCGCTGCCACGTTCGCCATCTCCTCGGCGCTGGGCGCGGTCGCCGGCGTGCTGTTCGCCATCAACGTGAACACCGCTCAGCTGGGCATGGGCTCGGCGATCGAGCTGAAGGGCCTGGCGGTCATCATCGTCGGCGGCATGGGCTCGCTGCCCGGTGCGCTGATCGGCGGCCTCCTCCTCGGGCTGGCCGAGGTCTTCGCCGTGCAGTACGTCGGGTCCTCGTGGCGTGACGTCATCGCCTTCGGTCTGCTGTTCGTCATCCTGCTGCTGCGTCCGCAGGGCCTGCTCGGCGCGCGGAAGGTCCGGGAGGTCTGATGCTGCTCCAGTACGCGACACCGCTGACCTTCATCGCGCTGGGGGCGATCTTCGCCTACTCGTTCTACGCCGTGCTGATCGCCGGCCAGCTGAGCCTGGGCCAGGCCGGCTTCGCGGCGCTGGGGGCCTTCTCCGGCGCGAGCCTCGCCCCCAGCGGGGACGACGTGGGCGAGGTGCCGGCCCTGCTGATCGCCATCGCGATCGGAATGGCGGTCGGCGCGCTGGCCGCGGTCGTGCTCGGCCTGCCGACGATGCACCTGCGGGGCGTCTTCCTCGCCATCGCCACGCTCGGGTTCGCCGAGGCGGTGCGCATCGTGCTGCTCAACCAGTCCTGGACCGGTGGCGCGCAGGGGCTGGCCGTGCCCCGGGTCCTCACCGTCGGGATGGCCTGGACGGCGCTCGCCGTCGTCGCGTACTGGTTCTGGCGGATGGCGCGCTCGCGGTACGGCCGGGCGCTGGAGGCCATCCGGGAGGACGAGCTGGCCGCCCGGGCCATGGGCATCGACGTGGGCCGCCACCGGCTCACCGCCTTCGTCACCGCCGGCGCGGTGGCCGGTCTGTACGGGGTGCTGTTCGCCTACTACGTGCGGCTGATCGCGCCGGGCGACTTCGACTTCGTCGCCGCCGTCGAGGGCCTGGTCACCGCGGTGGTCGGTGGCTCCACCATGTTCCTGGGCCCGCTGCTGGGCAGTGGCTTCCAGACCATGATCCCGGAGATCCAGCGCGCGGTCGGGATCGAGGCGGGCTGGATCCGGCCCTTCCTGGCCAGCTTCCTGCTGCTCGTGGTGATCCTGTTCCTGCCCGGCGGCCTGGCCAGCCTCCTCCCGCGCCGCCGCATCCGGATGCCGGCGTCGCCGGGTCGCCCCGCGGTCGGTGACCCGGGCACCCGCCCCACCGATCGACGCCACCCCGACCCCGGCGAGACGGTGGCCGCGCTGACCGGCCTGGGCAAGGAGTACGGCGGGGTCCATGCCGTGCGCGACGTCGACCTGGAGCTACGCAGCGGCGAGGTCGTCGGGCTGATCGGCCCCAACGGTGCGGGGAAGACCACCCTGGTCAACATGATCAGCGGCCTGGTGCCGCCCAGCTCGGGCAGCGCCACGGTTCTCGGGACGACGGTCGGGCGCACCCCGGTGCACAAGATGGCGGCTGCCGGGGTGAGCCGCACCTTCCAGCACTCCAAGCTGTTCAACCGGCTGTCGGCGCTGGACAACGTCCTGGTCGGCGCGCACCTGGTCAGCCGGCCCACCTTCCTCCGGCGCCTGCTGTGGCTGCCCTCGGCCCGCCGTGACGAGCAGGCGGCGCTCGAGCGGGCGGCCGGGTGCCTGGAGCGGGTGGGGCTGGCCGAGCTGGCCGGTACCCGGGCGTCGGCGCTGTCCTACGGTGACCAGCGCCGGTTGGAGATCGCCCGCGCACTCGCCTCGGACCCGTCCCTGCTGATCCTCGACGAGCCGGCTGCCGGCATGAACCACGTCGAGGCCTCGGGGCTGTCCACGCTGATCACGTCCCTGGCCGAGGACGGCCTGACCATCCTGTTCATCGAGCACAACGTCGGCATGGTCCTGCAGACGTGCACCCGGGTGGTCGTGCTGAACTTCGGCCAGGTCATCGCCAGCGGTTCCCCCCAGGAGATCGCCGCGGACCCGGTCGTCATCGAGGCCTACCTCGGCACCTCCGACGACGAAGCCGATCCGGGCTCCATCGCCGAGGGGACCGCCGCCGACCCGACCGCGGGCAGCGCGGGCGGAACGAGCGCCGGTGCCGCCACCAACGTGCACCCGAGCGCGGCGGGCACGCTCCCGCCGCCGGACACCACCCCGAGGAACGCGACATGAGCGACCCCATCCTCACCGTGGACGACCTGGCGGTCAGCTACGGGCGGGTCGAGGCCGTCCGCGGCGTCTCCTTCCGGGCCGAGCAGGGCTCCCTGGTGACGCTGGTCGGTGCCAACGGCGCCGGCAAGTCCTCGGTGATCAACGCCGTCTCCGGCATGCTGCGACCGTCGGGTGGGCGGATCAGGTTCGAGGGTCAGGACGTGACCCGCACCCCGGCGCACAAGCTGGTGGCCCGCGGGCTGGTCCAGGTGCCCGAAGGGCGTCAGATCCTGGCCACCCTCACCATCGACGAGAACCTCTGGATGGGGGCGTGGGGCCGCGGGAGCGGCGCCCAGCGGTCCATCGACGCGATGTACGACCGCTTCCCGGTGCTGGCCGAACGGCGTGCCCTGCCGGCTGGTGCGCTCTCGGGCGGGGAGCAGCAGATGCTGGCCATCGCCCGTGCCCTGGTGGCCGAACCCACCGTGATGCTGATGGACGAGCCCTCGATGGGGCTGGCGCCCAAGATCGTCGACGAGGTGTTCCGCGTCATCGGCGAGATCCGTGCCTCGGGCACCACCGTGGTGCTCGTGGAGCAGAACGCCCGCCGCGCCCTCCGCGCCGCCGACCACGGCTACGTGCTGCAGAGCGGGGAGGTCGTCCACTCCGGCCCGGCCGCCGAGCTGCTCGCCGACGAGCGCATCGTGCAGGCCTACCTCGGGGTGGAGAGCACGCCGGACCGGCCGTGACGGCGCGCGACTCCTGCGACGACTGGTGACCGGTGGTGCCCGGGGGGCGACCGTCGCGCCGGGAAACGGCGTGCCACGCTCCGGCCGCGCACCGGATCCCGCGGGGCGCAACTAGGCTGGCCCCCATGCCCGACCGCTGTGAGGTGCTCCCCGGAGACTCTGTCGTCGCCCGACGTGGTGGTGGCCTGCTGTGGGTGGACGCCCCCGGTTCGCCCGCGCTGGTGGCTGCCCTGCACGCCTGCCTGGGCGTCACCGGTCCCGGTTCCGAGCGGGTGCTCGCCGCTGTCGCCGGGCACGTCTCCCGCCTGTCCGATGGCCCGGCGTCGTTCGCCCTGGTGCTCGCCGACACCACCGGCGGGTCCGGCTCCGGTGTCGCGCTGTGGTCGGGCAAGGGCCAGCCCGCCGTGGACGGCGTCCCGGTGTCCGGTTCCTCCGTCGACGGCTGCACGCTGGCCAGTGGCTTCGCCCTGGGCCAGACGCTCTACGTCGGCCCCGGGCAGCCTGCCTCCTCGATGCCACCCGGTGTCGCCTTCGACCTGACCGAGGGAACCGTCCCCGGCTCCGGCGCGCTGCTGCAGCTGGCGGCCCAGGTGTCCTCGGGCGTCGCCGTGCCGCGCGGACCGGTGACACCGGCCCCGGAGGCCTTCACCGCCGGCTCCGATGCCGGGTTCGGCACGTCGGGCGGGGCCCCGGCCTCCGCGCCGATGGCCCAGGTGGGGGAGTCGACCGCCTTCTGGCGGCCCGAGACCGCCGCCGCGCCCGTGCTCCGTTTCGACGACGGCATGGTCGTCACCGTCGACGAGGACCTGGTGCTCGGCCGGCGTCCCGACGGCCACGACCTCGTGACGGGCGGCAACGCGCGCCCCGTCCCGATCGCCGACACGCAGAACGTGCTGTCCTCCGCCCACGCGGCGATCCAGCGCGCCGGTCGGGAGGTCTCCCTCACCGACCTCGGGTCGCTCAACGGCACCCACGTCGCCGGCCCCGAGGCCACCGAGTGGACCCAGCTCGAGCCCGGCGTCTCGCACCCGCTCGCCGACGGCGACCGGCTGCTGCTCGGCTGGACCGTCATCACCTTCGAGCAGCCCGCGGAGTAGTAGAAGGACCCCGCTGCCCCCCACCGCTCGCGAGCTCGCCCGTCGACCGGAGCCACGGGCTCGTGCCGAGTGGGGCCCGGAGGGTCCCGCGCAGGCGCCAGAGCTGACTCGTTGACCGGACCCCACGGGCTCGTGACGAGTGGGGGCCCGGAGGGTCCCCGCGAGGAGCGACGAAGCGGCTCCACGGCGCCGGGGACGGCACCGGGCCGCGGTGCGATACGTCAGGATCGCGATGTCACCGCGGTGCGATCCGCCAGGATCGCAGTGTCACAGTCTCAGGGCCTCCGCAGAACCCGCAGCACCATCACGCTGTGCGAGGCCATCTCCACCGGCCCGGGTGCGACGACGACGGGCCGTGGCGGGATGCCGGTCGGGTACTCGGTGGCCACCACCAGCTCGTAGCCGTCACCCCACGGTGCGGCGGGCAGCACGACCTCGACCGGGTCCGGCCCGGCGTGCAGCCACACCAGGTACGACTCGTCGACCACCGGCCGGCCACGTTCGTCGCGGTGCCGGATGCCGCGCCCGTCCAGGTACATCCCGACCGTCTGCAGGCCGGTGTCGAACCAGTCGGTGCTGGTCAGCTGGCCGCCGCCGGGAGCGAACCAGGCGAGGTCGCGGGTGCCGCCGGTGCCCGGCGACGCCGTGCCGGGGATCTCCATGCCCTCGAAGAAGGCCTCCTGGCGCAGCACCGGCGAGCTGCGGCGCAGCGTCACCAGCCGGGACAGGAACGTCCACAGGTCGGCGTCGATCGCACCCCAGTCCAGCCAGGAGACCTCGTTGTCCTGGCAGTAGGCGTTGTTGTTCCCGCCCTGGGTGCGGCCCAGCTCGTCCCCGGCGGTGAGCATCGGCACGCCGGTGGACAGCAGCAGGGTGGCCAGGTGGTTGCGGACCTGGCGGGCGCGCAGCTCGACCACGGCGGGGTCGTCGCTGGGGCCCTCGACGCCGCAGTTCCAGTTCCGGTTGTGGCTCTCGCCGTCCCGGTTGTCCTCGCCGTTGGCCGCGTTGCGCTTCTGCTCGTAGGTGACCAGGTCGGCCAGGGGGAAGCCGTCGTGCGCGGTGACGAAGTTGACCGAGGCGAAGGGCCGGCGGCCGTCGGAGCGGTACAGGTCCGAGGAGCCGGTGAGCCGGTAGGCCAGGTCGCGCACCCCCACCCTTGCGCCGGACCAGACGTCGCGGACGGTGTCGCGGTACTTGCCGTTCCACTCCGTCCACGGCGGGGGGAAGTTGCCCACCTGGTAGCCGCCCTCGCCGATGTCCCACGGCTCGGCGATCAGCTTGACCCCGCTGACCACCGGGTCCTGGTGCACCACGTCGAAGAACGCCGAGAGCCGGTCGACGTCGTGCATCGACCGGGCGAGTGCTGCGGCCAGGTCGAACCGGAACCCGTCGACGTGCATCTCGCTGACCCAGTAGCGCAGCGAATCCATCAGCAGCGCCAGCACCGGGGGACGGCGGACGTCCAGGGTGTTCCCGCAGCCGGTGTAGTCGGTGTACCGGGACAGGTCGTCCCCGGCTGCGCTGCCGCCCAGCCGGTAGTACCCGCCGTTGTCGATGCCCTTGAACGACAGCGTGGGGCCGGTGTGGTCGCCCTCGGCCGTGTGGTTGTAGACGACGTCGAGGATGACCTCGATGCCGGCGGCGTGCAGCGCCTTCACCATCGCCTTGAACTCGGTGACCTGCCCGCCGCCCGAGCCCGCCGAGCTGTAGGCGGCGTGCGGGGCGAAGTAGCCGAGGGTGTTGTACCCCCAGTAGTTGGTCAGCCCGCGGCGGAGCAGGTGCGGTTCGCTGACGAAGTGGTGCACCGGCAGCAGCTCCACCGCGGTGACGCCCAGGGACACCAGGTGCTCGACGAAGGCGGGGTGGGCCAGCCCGGCGTACGTGCCGCGCAGCGGCGGCGGGATGTCGGGATGGCGCATCGTGGCGCCCTTGACGTGCACCTCGTAGATGACCGTGTCCGACCACGGGGTGCGCAGCGTGTGGTCGCCCTCCCACGGGAACGAGTCGTGGACGACCACCCCGCGGGGCACGAACGGTGCGGAGTCGGTGGCGTCGGGCAGGTGGTGGTCGTGGTCCTGATGGGCGAACAGCGACCGGTCGAGCACCAGCTCGCCATCGACGGCGCGGGTGTAGGGATCCAGCAGCAGCTTCGCCGGGTTGTACCGGGCGCCGGACGCGGGGTCGTGCGGGCCGTGCACCCGGTAGCCGTAGCGCTGACCGGGTCGGATCCCGGGTAGCCGGCCGTGCCAGACCTGGTGGGTGGTCTCCTGGAGGCGCTGGCGGTGCTCGGTCCCGTCGGGGTCGAACAGGCAGAGGTCGACGGCGCTCGCGCCGGCCGACCACAGGGCGAAGTTCGTTCCGGTGCCGTCCCAGTGCGCGCCCAACGGGGCGGCCGCCCCGGGCCAGACCTCGGCCGCCGACCCGGCTGCTGATGCACTCACCCGGACGATGGTGCCCGACGCGGTCGCCCCCGTGCGGCAGCCACGTGCCGCGCCGCGCGCGGCGGCTTGGTTGGATGGCGTCCGTGGAGAGCGAACCGGTCGTCGAGATCCGCGGTGTGGACGTCGTCCGGGGGGAGGCCCACCTGTTGCGTGGGGTCGACTGGACCGTGCGCGCCGACGAGCGCTGGGTGCTGCTGGGGCCCAACGGGGCGGGGAAGACGACCCTGCTGCAGCTCGTCGCCGCGCAGATGCACCCGACCCGGGGCGAGGTGCGGATCCTCGGCGAGACCATGGGGGCCGTCGACGTCTTCGAGCTGCGGCCGCGGATCGGGCTGACCAGCGCCGCGCTGGCCCAGCGGATCGCCCCCGGCGAGCGGGTCGGCGACGTGGTGGTCAGCGCGGGCTACGCCGTCATCGGGCGCTGGCGGGAGCGCTACGACGTCCACGACCTGACCCGCGCGGCGATGCTGATGCAGCAGTGGGGCGTGGCCCCGATGGCGCACCGGCCGTTCGGCACGCTGAGCGAGGGCGAGCGCAAGCGGGCGCAGATCGCCCGCGCGCTGATGACCGACCCCGAGCTGCTGCTGCTCGACGAGCCGGGGGCGGGGCTCGACCTCGGCGGCCGGGAGGACCTGGTCACCCGGTTGTCCGGCTTGGCCAGCGACCACTACGCGCCGGCGCAGGTGCTGGTCACCCACCACGTGGAGGAGATCCCGCCGGGCTACTCGCACGCGCTGCTGCTGCGCGGGGGCGAGGTGCTGGCCGCCGGGCCGACGCCGGACGTGCTCACCGCGCCGCTGCTGTCCGAGGCGTTCGGGCTGCCGCTGCAGGTCCAGCGGGAGAACGGCCGGTACTCCGCCCGCCGGGCCTGACGGGAGAGCCCCTCATTCCCCACCCCTCGCACGCTCGGGGCGGTGCCCTGACGGGGGCCGGAGGGCCATGACTAGGGTGCCCAGCATGTCAGCAGCGCCGGAGTTCGTCACCCTGCAGGTCGAGGCGGGCGTGGGCACCATCCGCCTCGACCGCCCGAAGATGAACGCGATCGACGAGCAGCTGCACTGGGAGGTGCGCGGCGCCGCGCAGGCGGCGGCCGAGCGGGCCGACGTCCGCGCCGTGGTTCTGTACGGCGGTGAGCGCGTGTTCGCCGCGGGCGCGGACATCAAGGCGATGTCGACGATGACCCAGGAGAGCATGACCGGCTGGGGTCACGAGCTCACCACGTCCTTCACCACGGTGGCCGAGATCCCCAAGCCGGTCATCGCGGCCATCACCGGCTACGCCCTCGGTGGGGGGTACGAGCTCGCGCTGTGCGCCGACTTCCGGGTGATGGGCTCCACCGCCAAGGTCGGCCAGCCGGAGATCCTGCTCGGCGTCATCCCCGGCGCCGGGGGCACCCAGCGGCTGGCCCGGCTGGTGGGCCCGGCCAAGGCCAAGGACCTGGTGTTCACCGGCCGGCACGTGGGGGCGGAGGAAGCGCTGGAGATGGGCCTGGCCGACGCCGTCGTCCCCGACGACGAGGTGTACGTGACCGCCGTGGCGATGGCGCGCAAGTTCGCCGCCGGGCCGCCGCTGGCGATGGCGGCGGCCAAGCGCGCCATCGACGCCGGTGGGGACGGCGACCTGGCTGCCGGGCTGGCCCTGGAGAGCCGGCTGTTCGCCGAGCTGTTCGACACCGAGGACCAGAAGACCGGGATGCGGTCGTTCCTGGAGAACGGCCCGGGCAAGGCCACCTTCGCCGGTCGATGACGGCCGACGTCCCTGCTGCCGACGTCCCTGCTGCCGACGTCGACCGGTCCGACGCCGGCGGCCGGGCCTGGCTGGAGCGGGCCGTCGCGCTGGTCGAGGCCGACGCGCGGCGCAGCGCCGACACCCACCTGCTGGTGTATCCGCTGCCGCCGGAGTGGGGGGTGGACCTCTACCTCAAGGACGAGTCCACCCATCCCACGGGCAGCCTCAAGCACCGGCTGGCCCGCTCGCTCTTCCTGTACGCGCTCTGCTCGGGCCAGCTGACCGAGGGCAGCACCGTGGTGGAGGCCTCGAGCGGGTCGACCGCGGTGAGCGAGGCCTACTTCGCCCGGATGCTGGGGCTGCCCTTCGTGGCGGTCATGCCGGCGGCGACCAGCCAGGAGAAGATCGCGCTCATCGAGTTCCACGGCGGTCGGTGCCACCTGGTCGCCGACCCGTCGGCGGTCTACGCCGAGGCCCGGCGGATCGCCGCGGAGTCCGGCGGGCACTACCTCGACCAGTTCACCAACGCCGAGCGGGCCACCGACTGGCGGGGCAACAACAACATCGCCGAATCGGTGTTCGAGCAGCTCGCCCTGGAGCGGCACCCGACGCCGGAGTGGGTGGTGGTCGGGGCAGGGACGGGGGGCACCAGCGCGACCATCGGCCGCTACGTGCGCTACCGCCGGCTGCCCACCCGGCTGGCCGTCGTCGACCCCGAGGGTTCGGCCTTCTTCCCCGGCTGGCGCGACGGTGACCCGGCCGCTGCCGGTCGCGGATCGCGGATCGAGGGCATCGGGCGGCCGCGGGTGGAGCCGTCCTTCGTGCCGACGATCGTCGACCGGATGATCTGCGTCCCGGACGCCGCCTCGCTGGCCGCGATGCGGCACCTCGAGCGGGTCACCGGCCGGCGGGCCGGTGCCTCCACGGGCACCAACCTGTGGGGCGCGCTCGGCCTGGTCGCCGAGATGGTCGCCGCCGGCCGCGGCGGGAGCGTGGTGACGCTGCTGTGCGACGGCGGGGAGCGCTACGCGCACACCTACTACGACGACGGGTGGGTGGCCGCCCAGGGGCTGGACCTCGACCCGTATACGAGGACCCTGGACCACCTCACCCGCACCGGGGAGTGGCGGTCCCACCCGGCTGAGAACTTCCGTGACCGGGGCCACCCGGGCGCGGACTGAACGATGCTCGTTACCCACGAGTAACCTCGATCCGGCAGCAGGCGGGCTCCCGCCCGCGCCCCCGAACCACCGCGGAGGATGGTCTGACGATGAACATCGTCGTTCTGGTCAAGCAGGTCCCCGATTCCGGCACCGAGCGGAAGCTGGACCCGGCGGACAACACCGTCGCGCGGGCGACCGCGGACAACGTGATCAACGAGATGGACGAGTACGCCATCGAGGAGGCGCTGACCCTGCGGGAGGCGCACGGCGGTGAGGTGACGGTGCTGACCGTGGGCCCGGACACCGCCAAGGATGCGATCCGCAAGGCGCTGTCGATGGGGGCGGACAAGGCGGTGCACGTCTCGGATCCCGCGATGCACGGGGCGTGTGCGCCGCAGACGTCGGCGGTGATCGCCGCGGCGCTGGGCCAGCTGGAGTACGACCTGGTGCTGTGCGGTGCGGAGTCCACCGACGGGCAGGTGTCGGTGATGCCGGCGCTGCTGGCCGAGCGGCTGGGCATCCCGCAGCTGTCCGGGGCGCGCAAGCTCACCGTCGAGGGGTCGACCGCCCGCATCGAGCGGCAGACCGACGGCGGGTACTGGGAGCTGGAGGCGGCTCTGCCGGCGATCGTGTCGACCTGGGACACCATCAACGAGCCGCGCTACCCCTCGTTCAAGGGGATCATGGCGGCGAAGAAGAAGCCGGTGGAGGTCAGGACGCTGGCCGAACTCGGCCTCGACCCGTCGACCATCGGTCTGGGGACGGCGACGTCGCAGGTGCTGGACTTCGCCGGGCGCCCGCCCAAGGGCGAGGGCGTGAAGGTTCCCGACGAGGGCGACGGCGCCGACAAGCTGGTGGGCTACCTGGTCGCCCAGAAGATCGTCTGACCCGGGCCCACCGAGAGCTGAGGAGAAGCAGTCATGGCTGAAGTGTTGGTTCCCGTCGAGCTCGACCCCGCCGGCACCGGCGTCCGCAAGACCACGCTGGAGGCGCTCACCCTGGCCCGCGTGCTGGGCGAGCCGTCCGCGGTGGTGCTGGGCGCGCCCGGCACCGCGGCGTCGGTGCGGAACGTGCTGGCCGAGTACGGCGCCGCCAAGGTTTACGTCGCCGAATCACCCGACATCGACGACTTCCTGGTGGCCCCCAAGGCCGAGGTGCTCGCGCAGCTGGTGGCCGGGAAGTCCCCGGCCGCGGTGGTCATCCCCTCGTCGGCGGAGGGCAAGGAGATCGCCGGGCGGCTGGCGATCAAGACCGGGTCGGGTTTCCTGACCGACGTCACCGACGTGACCGCGGACGGCACCGCGACCCAGGTCGCGTTCGCCGGGTCGACCATCGTGCACTCCACGGTCACCGTCGGCACCCCGATCTACACCGTGCGGGGCAACTCGATCACTCCCGAGCCGGCCCCGGCCGACGCGGTCGAGGAGACTGTGGCGGTCCAGGTGTCCGAGGCGGCGAAGGCCACGAAGGTCGTGCAGCGGGTGGTGGAGCAGAAGTCCGACCGCCCGGAGCTGACCGAGGCCTCGATCGTGGTCTCCGGTGGCCGCGGCGTCGCGAGCGCGGAGAACTTCTCGGTCATCGAGGGCCTGGCCGACTCCCTGGGGGCGGCGGTAGGGGCCTCCCGGGCGGCGGTGGACTCCGGGTTCTACCCGCACTCCTTCCAGGTCGGGCAGACCGGCAAGACCGTCTCGCCGCAGCTCTACATCGCCGTGGGCATCTCCGGGGCGATCCAGCACCGGGCCGGCATGCAGACGTCGAAGACCATCGTCGCGGTCAACAAGGACCCCGAGGCGCCGATCTTCGAACTCGCCGACTTCGGCGTGGTCGGCGACCTGAACACCGTCGTCCCCGCCGCCACCGAGCAGATCACCGCCCGCAAGGGCTGAGGAAGGGCCCCGCTGCCCCCCGCCGCTCGCCGGATCGTGGCGGGACCGGCAGCGGGGCCATCGACTCCCGCCATGGCCGGGAAGTCGGGAAGGGTCCGGGCCGGGTGGCGGTTGGCGGGGTCGTGGGCGGATCAGCGGCGACGGCGGAGGTGCTGGACGCCCGGCACCGGTCGACGGCCATCGGCCCCCTCCTCCTGCCGCTGCTGACGACCCCGGTGGCCTTCGCGGTCGCGGCGCCGGGTCGCCCAGCGGGCGCGACTACCCTGGCGGCGCCATGACCTACCTGGACCACGCGGCCACCACGCCGCTCCTGCCCGCGGCGCTGGCGGCGATGACCGACCAGCTGGCCCGGGTGGGCAACGCCTCCTCCCTGCACGCCAGTGGCCGGGAGGCCCGCCGCGTGGCCGAGCAGTCGCGCGAGCGGATCGCCGAGGTCCTGGGCGCCCGCCCGTCGGAGGTGCTCTTCACCGGCGGCGGCACCGAGGGCGACAACCTCGCCGTCAAGGGTCTGTTCTGGGCGCGCCGGACCGCCGACGCCCGGCGCCGGCGCATCGTGGTGAGCCCGGCCGAGCACCACGCCGTCCTGGACAGCGTCGAGTGGTTGGAGAAGCACGATGCCGCGGAGGTGACCTGGCTGCGGGTCGACCCGACCGGCCGGATCGGCGCCGAGGCGTTCGCCGAGGCGCTCGGCGACGGCCGGGACGTCGCGCTGGCCAGCGTCATGTGGGCCAACAACGAGATCGGCGCGGTCAGCGACCTGGCGACGCTGGCCGACGTCGCGCACGAGGTCGGGGTGCCGCTGCACACCGACGCGGTGCAGGCCGTCGGCCAGCTCCCGGTCGACTTCACCGCCAGCGGAGTCGATGCGCTCACCATGACCGGGCACAAGATCGGCGGTCCGATGGGCGCCGGTGTCCTGCTGCTGCGCCGCGACGCCGACTGCACGCCCCTGCTGCACGGCGGCGGTCAGGAGCGCGACGTCCGGTCCGGCACGCTGGACGTCGCGGCGATCGTGGGGCTCGCCGTCGCCGCGGTCACCTCGGTGGGCGATCGCGCCGGGCGCACGCCGCGACTGGCCGCGCTCCGCGACCGGCTGGTCGCCGGCGTCGTGGACCAGGTGCCCGACGCGGAGCTCAACGGGCCGCCGCTGGATGACGTCGTCGCCGGCGCGCCGGGCCGGCTGCCGGGCAACGCGCACCTGTCGTTCCCGGGAGCCGAGGGCGATGCCCTGCTGATGCTGCTGGACGCCCGCGGGATCGAGTGCTCGACCGGCTCGGCGTGCAGCGCCGGGGTCGCCCGTCCCAGCCACGTGCTGCTCGCCACGGGGGCGGACGCCGCCCGGGCCCGTAGCTCGCTGCGCTTCAGCCTCGGTCATACCTCCACCGACGCCGACGTCGACGCGCTGCTCGACGTCATCGCGCCGGTGGTCGAGCGCGCCCGCCGGGCCGGCACGGGGCGAGGTGAGCGGCAGTGAGCGCACCAGCCCGGGTCATCGCGGCGATGAGCGGGGGAGTGGACTCCGCGGTCGCCGCCGCGCTGGCCGTCGACGCCGGTCACGAGGTGACCGGGGTGCACCTGGCGCTCTCGCCGGATCGGCAGACGCTGCGCAGCGGCGCGCGGGGGTGCTGCAGCGTCGAGGACGCCAACGACGCCCGCCGGGTCGCCGACGAGCTCGGCATCCCGTTCTACGTCTGGGATCTCGCCGACCGGTTCCGCGAGGACGTCGTCGATGACTTCGTCGCCGAGTACGCCGCCGGCCGGACACCGAATCCGTGCCTCCGCTGCAACGAGAAGATCAAGTTCTCCGCGGTGCTGGACCGGGCCCGAGCGCTGGGCTTCGACGCCGTCGTCACCGGCCATCACGCGCGGCTGGCCGGCGGCGAGCTGCGCCGCTCGGTGGACGCGGCCAAGGACCAGTCCTACGTGCTCGGCGTGCTCACCGCCGAGCAGCTGGCCGGGGCGGTGTTCCCGCTGGGGTCGATCACCAAGGAGCGCGTCCGCGAGATCGCCGCCGAGCGCGGCTTCGCGGTGGCCACCAAGCCCGACTCGCACGACATCTGCTTCATCCCCGACGGCGACACTCGGGGCTTCCTGAGCCGGCGGCTCGGCGTCCAGCCCGG
Organism: Modestobacter lapidis; assembly: GCF_054780755.1. Classification (NCBI taxonomy): domain Bacteria; kingdom Bacillati; phylum Actinomycetota; class Actinomycetes; order Geodermatophilales; family Geodermatophilaceae; genus Modestobacter; species Modestobacter lapidis. The sequence continues at coordinate 68,036 of NZ_BAAGVS010000024.1, forward strand.
CCCGGTGGTCGACGCGGCGACGGGGACGACCATCGGCGAGCACGCCGGCACCCACGGGTTCACCATCGGCCAGCGCCGCGGGCTGGGCGTCAGCGCCGGCGACCAGCGGCCCCGGTACGTGCTGGGCATCGAGCCGGTCACCCGCACCGTCACCGTGGGCACCGCCGAGCAGGCCGAGGTCGACGAGGTGGTCACCGGCACGCCCACCTGGAGCGGGCCGGTGCCCGACCTGCCGTTCGCCGCCCAGGTGCAGCTGCGGGCGCACGGCACCCCGGTGCCGTGCCAGGTGAGCGGAACCGAGGGCGGCGGGCTGCGCATCGCGCTCGCCGAGCGGCAGCGCGGCGTGGCGCCGGGGCAGTCGGCGGTGCTCTACGCGCCGGACGCCGCCCGCGGTGACCGGGTGCTGGGGCAGGGCGCCGTCGTGCGCGCAGGTGAACGGCACCGGTCGGTCTCCTCCTGACCGTGGCGAGGGGCGCGCGGGGCCGCTAGCGTCCGGACGGACCGGTTCGGACTCGTCCCTGGAGGACCCCGTGCGCCGTACGCGTCCCACCGTCGCCGTGACCCTGGCGCTCGCGACCGGACTGGTCGGGGTGCCCGCCGCCGCCTCGGGCACCCAGCGGAACGTCGACGTCCAGCTGGTCGCGATGAACGACTTCCACGGCCGCGTCTCGCTCACCAGTGGTGGAGACAGCGAACTGGTCACCGCACCGGGTGGCGACGGCGCCTACGGCACCGAGGACGACGTCGTCGCCGAGGTCGGCGGTGCGGCGAACGTGGCCGCGACGGTCCGGCAGGTGCAGACGTCGTTCCGCGGCACCGCCGGTGGCTCGGCGGCGTCCTTCTTCGTCGGCGCCGGCGACCTGGTCAGCGCCTCCCCGTTCGAGTCCAGCGTGTTCAAGGACGAGCCGACCATCGAGGTGCTCAACGCGATGGGGCTGGACGTGTCCTCGGTGGGCAACCACGAGTTCGACCGCGGCACCCAGGAGCTGCGCCGCATCTCCGCGGCCACCGACGGCCGGTTCAGCGACGACGTCACCGCCTGCGAGGGCGTCACCGTGGGGGTCGACGGTTGCTTCGGCACCGACGAGCACGCCTTTTCCGGCGCACGGTTCCCGTACCTGGCCGCCAACGTGCTCGACACCGCCACCGGCGCCCCGATGCTGCCGCCGTACCAGGTCTTCACCACCCCCGACGGCAGCCGGATCGCGCTGATCGGCGTGGTCACCGAGACCACGCCGACCATCGTCGCGCCGGCCGGGATCGCCGACGTCCGGTTCGTCGACGAGGCCGAGGCGGTCAACCGCTACGTGCCGGAGCTGCAGGCCGACGGGATCGAGGCGATCGGCGTCCTGGTGCACGAGGGCGGGGAGGCCGAGGGCCCCGCGGCGCTGGACCCGAACGGCTGCGACCAGCTCACCGGGCCGATCGTGGGGATCAACGACGCCGTCGACGACGCCGTGGACCTGATCGTCAGCGCGCACAGCCACCAGGCCTACAGCTGCCTGCTGCCGGTGCCCGGCGGGCAGCCGCGGCTGGTCACCCAGGCCGGTTCCTACGGCCGGCTGGTCACCGACATCCGGCTGACCCTGGACGGGGAGACCGGTGACGTCGACCGGTCCGCCACCTACGGCGCGATGAACGTCCCGGTCACCCGGGAGGCCTCCGATGCCCGCGTGCAGTCGATCGTCGACCACTGGGCCGGCCGGGCCGCGGAGGCGGGGAACGCCGTCGTCGGCACGGTGACCGGTGACCTGCTGCGCGCGCGGGACGCCGGCGGCGCACCGGTGCGCGACGACGAGTCGGTGCTCGGCACCTTCGTGGCCAACGCCCAGCTCGCCGGTGCCCGGGCCGTGCCCGAGCTCGGGGAGCCGGTGGTCGCGTTCATGAACCCCGGCGGCCTGCGCACCGACATCCCCTTCGCGAGCAGTCCGGCCGGCGAGGGCGACGGGAACGTGACCTACCGGGAGCTGTTCGACGTCCAGCCGTTCAGCAACACGGTCAACTCCGTGTCGCTCACCGGCGCCGGCATCGACGCGGTGCTGGAGCAGCAGTTTCCCTCGGCCGCCCGGGACAGCACGCTGCTGCTGTCCACCTCCGACGGTTTCGGCTACCAGTACGACCCGGCCCGCGCCGAGGGCGACCGGGTGTTCGACTGCTCGATCACCATCGCCGGCGTCCCGGTCGACCCGGCCGGCACCTACCGGGTCGTGGCGAACTCGTTCCTCATCGGCGGCGGCGACAGCTTCACGGCGTTCACCAGCGGGACCGGGCCGGTGACCGGACCGGTCGACGTCGACACCGCGGTGTCGTATCTGGCGGCGAACTCGCCGCTGACCCCGCCGGTGGGCGACCACGCCGTGCTGGTGTCCGAGCCGACCTGCTGACGCGGCCCGCCGGGTCGGCACGGCGGCGGGCTACCGTCGGCGCCGTGGCCTCGCCGAGTGAAGGACCCCGTCCCCCTCACCCTTCGCATGCTCAGGGCGAGCCTCTGGACGGGGCCGGGGAGCCGGCTCGGTGGGGGCCGGCCTCCGGTGTCGGGTCGCTGCCCGGCACCGATCCGGCCGAGGCGCTGCGGCTGGTGACCGGTGAGCTGCCCGAGTTCGCGCACCTGCCGGAGCTGCCGGCCCGCGGGCCGGGCGCCGATCTGATCGGGCGCACCGCCGCGCTGCTGGTCGACGTCGCGGTGGACCTCACCGCGGCCGGGTGGCGGCTGGTCGCGCGCCCGGGCAACGACCTGCGGCGGGCGAAGGAACTGCTCGAGCGGGACCTGGACGCCCTGTTCGAGGTCGCCGGCGGCTACACCGGCCCGTTCAAGGTGCAGGCCGCCGGGCCGTGGACGCTGGCCGCCGGGCTGGAGCGCTCGCGCGGCGACCGGGCGGTCGTAGACCCGGGCGCCCGCCGGGATCTCGCCCAGTCGCTGGCCGAGGGGCTGGCCGCGCACGTCGCCGCGGTGTCCGCCCGGATGCCCGGCGCGCAGGTCGTCGTCCAGCTCGACGAGCCGTCGGTGCCTGCCGTCCTGCAGGGCGGGCTGCCCACGGTGAGCGGCTTCGGCAAGCTGTCCGCGATCGAGGCGACGACGGTGGAGGAGGGGCTGGCCGGGCTGGTCCGGCAGCTGCCGGTACCGGTGGTGGTGCACTGCTGCGCCCTCCGGGCGCCGCTGGACCTGTTCCGCGCGGCCGGTGCCGCCGGGCTGTCCTTCGACCTGGGGCTGGTGCAGGACCTGGATGCCGTGGGCAGCGCGGTGGAGGCGGGCACCCATCTGCTGGTCGGCGTGGTGCCTGGCACCGACAGCGCCCTGCCCGCGCCCAAGGCCACCGCGACGCGGGTGCAGGCCTGGTGGAACGAGCTGGGCTTCCCGGCCGATCAGCTGGCCGCCGCCGTCACCCTCACCCCGGCCTGCGGCCTGGCCGGCGCGAGCGCGGGCTACGCCCGGACCGCCCTCACCCACGTGCGCGAGGCGGCGAAGTACCTGCTGCCGGAGTGACTTCCGGCCAGTCGCGCAGGGCTCTGACCTGCTGCTTTCGCCTTGTAGTGACCTTCTCAGTGCGGTAGGATTCGAACATCAGTTCGAGTGACTGCGGGAGGTGTCATGGGCGAGTTGTCCTCGGCTCTGGACGCGCTCGCGGCTGAGGATCTGCACGACCTGAGCGATGGGCTGGTGCTGGATCGGGTGGCGGAGCTGGTGCGGGTGGTGAACCGGGCGACCGCAGAGCTGGCCCGGACGGTGCGGCACGCGGGTTGCACGCAGGCCGTCGAGCACGACGGGATGACGAGCACGCGGTCGTGGCTGATCGGGCATCCGCGGCTGGCGCCGGCTGAGGCCTCCCGGCTGGTGCGCGCGGGTCGGGTGTTGGAGCACTTCCCGGTCATGGCCGCGGGGTTCGCTGCCGGGGACATCACTGCCGCCCAAGTCGACGTGGTCGCCGGCGCGGTCGG
>NZ_BAAGVS010000025.1:0-70134 GCF_054780755.1 Modestobacter lapidis
TGTCGTGGTGGGTGGCGTGGTGGCGGGCGGGGTCGTCGTGGTGGGCGGTGTGGTGGTGGGCGGCGTGGTGGTGGGCGGTGTGGTGGTGGGTGGCGTGGTGGTGGGCGGCGTGGTGGTGGGCGGTGTGGTGGTGGGTGGCGTGGTGGTCGGTGGCGTGGTGGTGGGCGGCGTCGTGGATGACGGCGGTGTGGTGGTCGGCGGCATGGTCGGAACGACCGGCGGCGTCGTCGGCGGGGTGGTCGGGAACAGCGACGGGGGCGCTCCGGCCGCGGTGCCCGGAGCCGGCGCGACCGGCCCACCGGTGGACCGGGCCGGGGTGCTGCTGGACCGGCTCGTGGCCAGTCCGGCGAAGGCGACGGGCTGCCCGCCGGCGGGCGTGAAGACCGCCAGCGGCGAGGTCGCGGCGAGGAGCTGACCCCGGGAGGTGGTGCCGAGGTCCACCGGCGTCGGGACGAGGGGCACCACGGGGACCTCCGCGGCCGGGGCGACCTCTTCCGGCGCGGGATCGGCAGCCCGGTCCGGTGCCGTGCTGGGGTCCGGCTGCCCGGTGCGCGGCGCCGTCCGGTTCTCGGCCATGCCGGAGGAGGACTGGGACAGCGTCGAGTCGCCGTCGGGCTGCAGGACCGCGGCCAGCACCGTGGTGGCGAGGCCCACGCCGACGAACGCCGCCACGACCACGGCGGTGGTCCGGGTCAGCCGCCGGGAGCGACCCGCGGCGGACACCGGGCCGATGGACCCGGGGTGGCTGCCCGGACCGGTGGCGACGGCGCCCCCCTGCCGGCCCGCGCTGTGGTCGCGGGGCATCACGGGTACCCAGCCGGCCTGCGCCGCGTCCTGCTCGGCCGCGGGCTCGCCGAGGTCCAGCTCGTCGACCGCGAGCGCGGCGGCCCCCAGCGCGGCCGCGAGCTCCGGCTCGGGGGAGACGGCCAGCGGCCGGCCCAGCGCGGCGGTCAGGGTCTCGGCCACCACGGGCACGCGGGCGCTCCCGCCGGCCAGCACCACGGTGTCGATCTCGTCGACGCTCAACCCCGCCGCGGTGACCGCCCGGCGCAGCGCGTCGACGGTGTCGCCGAGGGCCGGGGCGATCAGCCGCTCGAGGTCGGTGCGGACCAGCCGCACGGTGCGCGGGCCGTCGGCGAGCGGCACCTCGACCGGGACGGCCTCCTGGGTCGACAACGCTTCCTTCGCCGCGACGCAGGCGCCCCGGACGGCTGCCTGGGTGGCGGGGTCGCCGGGGAGCTGGTGCCCGTCTGATTCCAGCGAGCGGGTGACGAGCCCGATGATCGCGTCGTCGACGTCCCGGCCGCCCCAGTCCAGGGCCTGCGGTGGCACGCCGACGTGCTCGACCCGGCCGTCGCGTGCCGTGCCCACGACCGACACGTCCAGCGTGCTCGCGCCGAGGTCGTAGACCGCCGCGGTGGAACCGGCCTCCAGCCGGCCCGTCGCGATGGCGTGGCGGACGGCCGCGACGGCCGTCGTCACGATCGACGACGCGGGCAGCCCCGCGGCCCGCAGCGCGTCGCGGAGCAGGCCCCGCCGGCTGTCGTCCCAGGCCGGCGGGACGGCGAGGACGGCCCAGGCCGCCGGCCCGCCCTCCTGGCGGGCCGCGACGCGGTGGGCGTGGGCGATGACCGCCGTGAGCAGGCCGACGGCCGGCACCGTCCGCCCGGCGACGGAGGGCGCCTCGGGCGCGCCGAGCCGGCCGAGGACGTGGTCGACGACGTCGGCGGTGTCGGCGGCCTGCGCAGCCGCCCCGAGGACCGACAACCGACCGGTCGGGTCGACCCGGACCGCGGCGGGCCCGACGGCGGACCCCCTGCCGAGCTGCACCGGCTCGGCGGGCCGGCCGGGCCCCGCCGCGTCGCGGCAGACGGCGGCCACGACCGTGGCGTCGCCGATGTCGATCCCGAGTCCGTACGTGTGCATCCGCGCCGCTCCAGGTGAGACGAGCCACCGGGCACGCGACCCGGCCGAACTGGCACCGTAACCACGCGCGATCGAGCGGTGGAGTTCACCGGGCGACGGCCTGGTCGTCCTCGATCAGGACCGTCCGGCATCCCGGAGGTTCATCGCTGACAGTGATCGCGCGATCATCGACGCGTGGGGTCGCCCGGCACGGAGCGTGCCCGTCCGACCGGTCGGTTACCCGCCAGGGGGCCGGCGGCGCACCGACGAGCGCTGCGCAGCGACGGAATCCAGCTGGGACACTTTCGTTCCGGGACCGGATGGACGGTGTACGACCAGCTCACGGAGGAGCAGTTGCGCGGACTCGACGACACGATCACGGTGCTGGCGGCGTCGGCCGGCCGGCCGGCCCTGGTGGTCGCGTGAGGGCGGCGGGCGTCTCGCGCCGCCGCTTCTTCTCCCTCGCCGGGGCCGGCACCGCCGGGGTGCTCGCCGCTGGTGCCGCCGGTGGGGCCGTCGGCCGGGTCACCGCCGGGGAGCCCGCGACGTCGGCCGCCGCCGTCCCGTTCGCCACCGAGGCCGTCCCGTTCACCGGCGGCCACCAGGCCGGGATCGTCACGCCCGCGCAGGACCGGCTGCACTTCGTCGCCTTCGACGTCACCACCGGCGACCGTGCCGAGCTGGCCGGGATGCTGCAGACCTGGACCGCGGCCGCGCGGCGGATGACCGCCGGGCAGGACGCCGGCGACACGGGTGCGGTCGACGGCGACCCGGACGCGGTGCCCGACGACACCGGTGAGGCGCTCGGGCTGCCGCCGTCCCGACTGACCCTGACCGTCGGTTTCGGCCCGACCCTCTTCACCACCGCCGACGGCACCGACCGGTTCGGCCTCGCCGGCCGGCGGCCGGCACCGCTGGCCGAGCTGCCTGCCTTTCCCGGCGACGCGCTCGACCCGGCGACCAGCGGCGGCGACCTGTGCGTGCAGGCCTGCGCCGACGACCCGCAGGTGGCGGTGCACGCCATCCGCAACCTGGTCCGGCTCGGGGCCGGGGTGGTCCGCATCCGCTGGTCGCAGCTGGGGTTCGGGCGGACGTCGTCCACCTCCGGCGCGCAGGCCACGCCGCGCAACCTGTTCGGGTTCAAGGACGGCACCGCCAACCTGAAGAGCGAGAACTCGGCGGCCATCGAGAGGTTCGTCTGGGTCGGCGCGGACGACCCGGGTGCGGACTGGCTGGCCGGTGGCTCGTACCTGGTCACCCGGCGGATCCGGATGATGCTCGAACCCTGGGACGCCTCGACGCTGGCCGAGCAGGAGGCGACCATCGGGCGCACCAAGGGCACGGGGGCCCCGCTCGGGCAGCGCGCCGAGTTCGACCCGGCCGACTTTTCGGTGCGGACGGGCAGGCGGCCCGCCATCCCGGAGACCTCGCACCTCTTCCTCGCCCATCCGACGAACTCCGGGACGGCGATCCTCCGGCGCGGCTACAGCTTCGTCGACGGCACCGACGGGGCGGGGCGGCTGGACGCCGGGCTGTTCTTCATCGCCTACCAGCGCGATCCGGAGACCGGGTTCACCCAGGTGCAGCGGAACCTGCGGCTGGACGCGATGAACGAGTACATCCGGCACACGTCGTCGGCGGTCTTCGCCTGCCCGCCCGGGGTCACCGGCCCCGGCGACTGGTGGGGCCGCGCACTCTTCTCCTGACCCGGCGGACCTAGGGTTCGCCGCATGCGCGGAAATCCGGACGGCAAGTTGCGGGTGGTCCTCGCCCCGGATTCGTTCAAGGGCACCCTCTCCGCCGCGGCGGCCGCCGACGCCCTGACGGCCGGGTGGCGCAGCCGCCGTCCGGACGACGAGCTCCGCACCTGCCCGCTCGCCGACGGCGGTGAGGGCACCCTGGACGCGCTCGGCCATGACCTGCCCGCGTCCTGCTGGCGGACCGCGGACGTCACCGGCCCCGACGGCCGGCCGGTGCGGGCCGCCTGGCTGCTGCTGCCCGACGGCACCGCGGTCGTGGAGATGGCCCGGGCGGCCGGGCTGCCCCTGCTCGACCGGCCCGACCCGCTGCACGCCACCACCCGCGGCCTGGGTGAGCTGCTGGCCGCGGTCGTCGCCGACCCCGCGGTGCGGCGGGTGATGCTGACCCTGGGTGGCTCGGCGACCACCGACGGCGGCACCGGCGCGCTGGCCGCGCTGGGCGCCCGCTTCCTCGACGCCGACGGTGCCGACCTCCCCCCGGGCGGTGGCGCGCTGGCCCGGCTCGCCCGGGTCGACCTCAGCGGGCTGACCCCGCCGCCGCCCGGCGGCGTGCAGTGCCTGGTGGACGTCACCGCCCCGCTGCTCGGCCCGCTGGGCGCGGCCGGCCAGTTCGGTCCGCAGAAGGGCGCCTCGCCGGCGCAGGTGGCCGAGCTGGGTGCCGCGCTGGCCCGGCTGGCCGACCTGCTCGACGGCGACCGGGCGGCGCCGGGAGCCGGTGCCGCGGGCGGGACGGCGTTCGGGTTCGCCGCCGGCTGGGGCGCGGAGTTCGTCAGCGGTGCGGCGGCCGTGGCCGCCGCGGCCGGGCTGGACGACGCGCTGGCGTCGGCCGATCTGGTGGTCACCGGGGAGGGCCAGTTCGACGCGCAGTCGATGCGCGGCAAGGTCGTCGGGGACCTCGTCGCGCGGGCCGGGCGGTACGGCGTGCCCGTGGCGGTCGTCGCCGGCCGGGTGGTCTCCGACGGCGACCTGCCGGTGGCGCGGGCCGTCGCGCTCACCGACCTGGCCGGCTCGGTGGAGGCCGCGATGGCCGACCCGGCGCGCTGGCTCACCGAGGCCGGGGCGCGACTCGCCGACCGTCCGCCGGGCTGACCCGCCGGCCGACGGGCCGGCCGCCCCAGCGCGGTACCGTGTACTTCTGCCCCACCAGTCACGCCGGTGTGCGGCAGCCCCGGGAAGCGGGCAAACCGACGATCCGGTTGTGCCTGCCGCGCCCAGCCTGCCGACCGGCGGGGGACGTACCGGGTGGACGGCGGGACGAGGGGGACGGCGCACGTGGTGGAGCCCGCGCGGAGCACCCTCGGGAACCGCTACGAACTGGCAGGCCTGCTGGCCACCGGTGGGATGGGCCAGGTCTGGCGCGCGTACGACCAGCTGCTCGGCCGGCCCGTCGCGGTCAAGGTGCTGCGCAGCGAGTACACCGGCGACCCGCTCTTCCGCGCCCGCTTCCGGGCCGAGGCCCACCACGCCGCGGCCCTGAGCCACCCCAACATCGCCGCGGTCTACGACTACGGCGAGGAGGTGGCGCTCGACGGCTCCGACGAGCGGCTGGCCTACCTGGTCATGGAACTGGTCGAGGGCGAGTCGCTGTCGGCCGAGCTGTCCCGGACCGGAGCGCTGTCGCCGGCCCGCACCCTCGAGGTGCTGCGCCAGACCGCCGGGGCGCTGGGCGCCGCGCACGCCGCCGGCGTCGTGCACCGGGACGTGAAGCCGGGCAACGTGCTGGTCCGCGCGGACGGCACCGTCAAGATCACCGACTTCGGCATCGCCTGGTCGGCCGGCAGCGTGCCGCTCACCCAGACCGGCCAGGTCATCGGCACCGCCGCCTACCTCTCGCCGGAGCAGGCCGCCGGCAGCCACGCCACCGCGGCCAGCGACGTCTACTCCCTCGGCATGGTCGGCTACGAATGCCTGACCGGCCGCAAGGCCTTCGACGGCGACAACTCCCTGGCCATCGCCATCCGCCAGCTCCGCGACCAGCCCGAGCCGCTGCCGCCCGAGGTGCCCGCCGGGGTCCGCTCGCTGATCGACCACGCCCTGGTCAAGGACCCGGCGCACCGCATCGCCGACGGCGACGCCTTCGTGGCCGCGGTCGACGACGTCCTCGCCGGGGCGGTCCTGCCGCCGGTCGCGCACCCGGACACGCTGAGCTTCTGGCTGGTGCCCGGCGGGGTCGCCGGGAGCGGCGCGGGGACGGGCACCGCTCCGGGCACGTCACCCGGCACCGGTGCCGCCGCCGGGGCCGCGGCACCGGCCCGCGGCTCCGCCCGGAGGCGGCTGGGCCGGATGCTCGTGCCGGTGGCCGCACTGCTGCTCGGAGCGGGCATCGCCGGCACCGTCGTCCAGCAGTCCGCTCCACCCGCGGGCGGCGGCGGGACGGCGGAGGCCGCGGCCGTCGCCGACCGGCCGGCCGCCCCCAGCGGCGCGCCGGTCGTCGCGTTCGCCGCGGGCCACCACGTCGGGCGGCCGGTCGAGCAGGTGCGGGCCGAACTCGAGGGGCTCGGGCTGCTCGTGCAGACCGAGGCGGTGACCACCGACGAGCACGCCGCGGACCTCGTCCTCGAGGTCACCCCCGGCAGCGGTGAGCTGCGCCGGGGCGACCTCGTCCTGCTCCGCTACGCCGTGCTGCCGCAGCGGGTGGCGCCGTCCCGGCCGGCGCCGGCGGAGACCGTCGTCCAGCCGCCGGTCGGGACGCCGGACCCGCCGGGAACGACGGAGCCCACCCCCGCGACCACCGTCCCGGCCACCGGCGCGCCCAGCGACACCGGCGCCACCACCGGAGTCCCCGGGACGAGCACCCCCGGGACGAGCACCCCCGGGACGAGCACCCCCGGGACGAGCACCCCCGGGACGAGCACCCCCGGGACGACCACCGGCACCGGCCCGGCGACCGGGGACGGCACGGATCCGGACAGTGGCGTCCCCGAGGAGACCGGACCCACCGGTGGGAACACCGGCGGTGCGGGTACCGGGACGGGCCCGGACGCCGGGTCCACCGACGGCAGCACCCCGGGCGGCACCGGCAACCCCGGCACCGGCGACGCGGGCAGCGGCGGCGCCGCCCGGGTCGGGCAGGGCGGCACCGTCCGCTGACCGCGGGGCCGCCGCGGGCGCGTTCCCGGGAGCCCACGCGGACCGCCGCTGGCGGTATGTTCCCCGCCAGCACAGTGCAGCGCGGCGCTGTCTGCGGCGGATGGACGCGGGGGAACGTGGCCAGTCGAGCACCGGTTCCGGTCGAGGGCCCGACGACCGACTACTCCGCCGTGTTCCGGGCCATGCCCACCCCGTACCTGGTGCTGACACCTGACCTGGTCATCGTCGACGCCAATCCGGCCTACCTGACCAGCACCGGTCGCACCCTGGCCGGGATCGTCGGCCGGCCGGTGTTCGAGGCGTTCCCCGGCAACCCCAACCCCACCGACCCCGATGGCGGCGTCGCGAAGATCCGGGCCTCCCTGGAGCGGGCCCGGAACACCGGCCGACCGGACACCATGCCGGTGCAGGAGTACGACATCCCGGCCCCCGACGGTGGGTTCACCCGGCGGTTCTGGAGCCTGATCAGCATCCCGGTGCCCGGGCCGTCCGGTGGCTGCCGGTACCTGCTCCAGCGGGCCGAGGACATCACCGACTACGTGCAGCAGCGCGGGCCGGGTCCCGCCGGCCTGGACGATGGCGGAGACGACGGCGGATCCGGCCCCGACCCGGCCGGGGCCCCGGACGTCTGGCGCCGCCGGGTGCTGGAGGTGCAGACCGACCTGTACGCCCGGGGGGTGGAGCTCCAGGCGGCGCGGGAGGCCGAGGCGCTGACCGCCCGGCGGCTGGCCGCGCTCGCCCGGGTCGCGCTCCAGGTCAGCAGCGCCGAGACGGTCGAGGAGCTGATCCGGGTGGTCACCGAAGGCGGCCTGGCGGCCCTCGGCGCGCACGGCGGCGCGGTCGCGGTGCCGGTCGGCGACCAGCAGGTCCGGCTGGTCATGAGCGAGGGACTGCGCCCGGCCGCCGGCGGCGGGGACGGCCTGCTGCCCTGGGACGCCCCCTACCCCGGCTGCGTGGCGGCCCGCACCGGCCGGCCGGTCCGGTTGCCGGACCGGCGCGCGACCGAGACGTTCGCACCGGCGATGCGGGACGTCATCGCGCGAACCGGCGCGGAGGCCTGGGTGGCGGTGCCGCTGCTGAGCGGCGGGCGGCGGCTCGGATCGCTCAGCGTGGCCTGGCTGGAGCCCCGGACCTTCGCCGCCGAGGAGCTCGACCTGCTCGACGCCTTCGCGGCGCAGTGCGCGCAGGCCCTGGAGCGGATCGGCACCCGGCAGTCCGAGCAGGTCGCGCACGCCGCCGTCCAGGGCATGGCCGAGGCGCTGCAGCGCAGCCTCCTCACCGAGCCGCCGGAGCCCGACCACCTGGAGATCGCCGTCCGGTACCTGCCGGCGACCAGCCTCGCGCAGGTGGGCGGCGACTGGTACGACGCGTTCCTGCTGCAGGACGGCCGGACGGCGCTGGTCATCGGCGACGTCACCGGCCACGACCGGCACGCCGCCGCCGCCATGGCCCAGGTGCGCAACGTGCTGCGAGGTATCGCGCACTGCCGGCGCGGGCGTCCCGCGGCGGTGCTCAGTGCCCTGGACCGGGCGATCCTCGACCTGGACGTCGGATCGCTGGCCACCGCGGTGCTCGCGACCGTCGAGCAGAGCGCGGACGACGCCCGCTGCGGGGTCCGGGTGCTGCGCTGGTCCAACGCCGGCCACCCGCCGCCGCTGGTGATCGAGGCCGGCGGCACGGTCCGGGTGCTCGAACGCCCGCCGGATCTGCTGCTCGGGGTGGATCCGACGGCCGAGCGGGCCGACCACGCGCACGTGCTGCCCGACGGCGCGACCGTGCTCTTCTACACCGACGGGCTCATCGAGCGCCGCGGTGTGCCGCTCGACGACGGGCTGTCCTGGCTGACCGGCGTGGTCGCCGGCTGGGCCCGGCTGCCGCTGGAGGAGCTGTGCGACCGGCTGCTGGCCGAGCTCGGCGCCGTGGAGGACGACGTCGCGTTGCTGGCGCTGCGGGTGCATCCGGACAACCGGCCCCGGCCGTCCGGGGCGGGGCCGGCGCGGGTACCGGAGGAGCACGGCGCGGTCAGCTGACCGGCCGCCCGTCGCAGCGCAGCGCGGCCACCAGGCAGCCGACCGCCACGGCCAGCGCGACCCGGCCCGGGGTCAGCGCCGTCCCCCCGCCGAGGGCGCCCCCGGCCAGGACCCCGCCGGCGCCGGTCAGGACCGCCAGGGACAGCAGGCGGCCCCGGCCGGTCCGCACCCCCACCACGACGAGCACGACGGCGAGGGCGACGAAGACCCGGGCGGGCGCGGCGGTGCCGGGCACGAGCGGTTGCCAGGGCAGGCCGAGCGCGGCGCCGGCGCACGCCCCCGCGGCGGCCAGCCAGCCGGCCGGACGGCGGCTCACTCCTGCCGGCCCGGGGCCAGCCACACCGCCCCGGCGGCGAGGGCGAGGGCGGCGGTCAGCAGGAAGCCCTGGTCGCTCGCCACCAGCGGCAGCGCGATGAGCACCCAGAAGGCGGCCAGTCCGGCTGCACCGGCGGCACCGACCCGCCAGGCCGTCCCGGCCGGAAACCGCCGGGGGAGGAGGGCGAGGACCAGCGGAACCAGCGCGACCACCGCGGCGACGGTGGCGAACGCCGACCAGCTCGGCACGGCCGACCACAGCGACCGGCCGAGGGGGTCGAGGAGGAGGCCGACCTCCAGCACCACCAGGGCGGCGACGCCGAGGCCCAGCCCGGCGAGGACGCTGCGGTCGGGCTTTCCGGTGCCACCGCCGCGGCCGGCGCGCAGCCCGCTGCCCAGCCGGGCGCCGAGGGCCCGGCCGGCGGCCCGGGCACGGGTACCCCGCCCCGACGTCCCTGCCCCGTCGTTCCCGGTCCCGTCGTTCCCGGTCCCGTCGTTCCCGGCCCCGCCGTCGTCGACCGGTGGGCCGGCGGACGGGGCTGCGGTGCTGCCGGCGGCCGGCGGCACCGGCGGGGTGGCCGGCCCGGAGAACCCGGGGACGATGTCGAGCGGCCCGGTCGAGTACGGCGGGCCGGTGGGCGCCGCCGGCGGACCGGGCTGCGGCCACGGCTGCTCCGGTGGATCCGCCTGCGGAGCGGCCTGCGGTGGCGCGCCGGACGGGCCCACCGCCGGCAGCACCGCGGTCGTCGGTGGCTGCTGAACCGCGGCCGGCGGCGCCGGGTCCGGCTCCGACAGGAACGCCGGCCGCGGTGGTGGCGGGGGCACCGGCTGCTCCTGGGCCGGCGCATCCGGCGGGACCACCGGGATCGACCGGGTCCGCGGCTCCTGCGGCTGGCTGGGCTGCTGCGCCGGCGGGTCCTCCGGACGAGGCGGGGGCGGCTGGCTCATCTGTCCTCCGGGCTGGCGGGCGGTGCGCCGGCCGGCTGTGGGCCGGCCCGTCGGGCCACGGTATCGGCGCGGGCGGGGCTGCACGGCCCGACGGCCCGGGCCGCGCCGGTCTGCTGCCGGCCGGGTGGCCCCCTTACTGTCGGCGCGTGGCAGTGCGCGCAGGCATCGTGGTCACCGGCACCGAGGTGCTCACCGGCAGGGTCGCCGACCGGAACGGCCCGTGGTTGGCCGAGCGGTTGCGCACCCTGGGGGTCGACGTCGCGGCGGTCGTGACCGTCGGCGACCGGCCCGAGGACCTGCGGTCCGCGCTGACCTTCCTGGCCGACGGCGGCGCCGGCCTGGTGATCACCACCGGCGGCCTCGGCCCCACCGCGGACGACCTGACCGCGCAGGTGGTCGGGGACGCCCAGGGTCGGCCGTCGGCCGTCGACCCGGCGCTCGAGGAGCGGATCGGCGCCATCGTGGCCCGCCTGACGGCCCGGCGCGGCTGGCGGGCGGATCCGGCGGCGACGGCGGCCGGGGTCACCAAGCAGGCCCGGGTGCCGGCCGGGGCCACCGTGCTGGAGCCGGTGGGTACGGCGCCGGGGCTCGTCGTCCCGGTGGCGGAGGGGCGGTCGGGCCCGCCCGTCGTCGTGCTACCCGGTCCGCCGTCGGAGCTGCAGGGCATGTGGCCGGCCGCCGTCGCGTCCGACGTGCTGCGCGGCGTGCTGGCCGGCGCGGCGGAGCTCCGCCAGGAGACCCTCCGGCTGTGGGGCACGCCCGAGTCCGAGCTGGCCGCCACCCTCCGCCGGGTGGCGGGGGAGCTCACCGGCCTGGAGGTGACGACCTGCCTGCGGGACGGCGAGCTGGAGATCGTCACGCGGTTCGGACCGGACGCGACGGTGGCCTACGAACGGCTGGTCGCCGCGGTGCGGGCCGACTTCGCCGGCACGGTCTTCAGCGCCGGGCCCACGGTCGACGACCTGGTCGCCGGGGGGCTCGCCGACCGCGGCTGGACGATCGCCACGGCCGAGTCGTGCACCGGCGGGCTGCTGTCCGCCCGGCTGACCGCCCGCGCGGGAGCGTCGGCCCGGGTGCTCGGCGGGGTCGCCGCGTACGCCGACGCGGCCAAGCAGCGGCTGCTCGACGTGCCGGCGGGAACCCTGGCCGCCGAGGGCGCGGTGAGCCCGGCGGTGGCGCTCGCGCTGGCCGAGGGTGCCCGTCGGCGGTTCGGGGCGGACGTGGGCATCGGCGTCACCGGGATCGCCGGGCCGGCCGGGGGGACGGCGGAGAAGCCGGTGGGCACCGTGCACCTGGCCGCCGTCGGCCCGGCGGGGACGGCAACCCGCTCGCTCGTGCTGCCGGGCTCCCGGGAGGCGGTGCGGCAGCGGGCCACCACCGTGGCGATGCACCTGCTGCGGGTGCTGCTGATCGGTGGCCCGCCGGCCTGACCGCCTGCCGCGCGGACCGGCCACCGGCCGGTCGGCCGCGTCCGGTTCCACGTGGAACGACCGGGAGGACCAGCGGATCATGATCTTCCGAAATACCGGTCGGATGGGTTAGCGATCTTCGATTGTGCGTATCAGGCGGGCATGCGTCCCCAGACCCCGTTGCTCCCGCCGGGGCCGCCCGGGGGCTGATCGTGGCCGCACCGCCCACCCAGGTGTCACGGGGGCACCTGGGTGCGGGCCGCCTCTTCCCGACCGGGCCGCGATTCCTCTCGGGGGCGGATCGCGGCCCGGCCGTCCCGGATCACGGTCCGAGCTCGTTCCCCGCGGCGGCCCGTCTCGTACGGTGCGCACATGAGCGTCACGCACGAGGTGACCAACCAGGCGCCGCCGCTCACCGGCCACGATCCGATCGCCGGTGACGTCGTGCTGGCGGATGCGTGCCGGCGGTACGCCGGGGCCGACGCGCTCGCCTCCCTGTCCGGGCTGGGCAGGCTCGCCGGCAGCGAGCAGGCGCAGGAGTGGGGCCGCCTGGCCAACGAGAACCCACCCCGGTTGCGCACCCACGACCGCTACGGCCACCGGGTGGACGAGGTCGAGTTCCACCCCGCCTGGCACGAGCTCATGGCCGCCGCGGTCGGGCACGGCCTGGCCGGCGCGCCGTGGAGCGCAGCCGCAGGGGGTGATCGGCACGCCCACGTGCGCCGTGCGGTCGGCTACGTCGGCTGGACCCAGGTGGAGATGGGCCACGGCTGCCCGGTGACCATGACCTACGCCGCCGTGCCCGCGCTGCGCCGCGCACCAGAGCTCGCCGCCGCCTACGAGCCGGGGCTGACCAGCCGGCACTACGACTTCGGGCTGGCCGACCCGGCCGGCAAGACCGGCCTGGTGGCCGGCATGGGGATGACCGAGAAGCAGGGTGGCTCCGACGTGCGGGCCAACACCACCCGCGCCGTTCCCCGCGGCGACGGCAGCCACGGCCTGACTGGGCACAAGTGGTTCACCTCGGCGCCGATGAGCGACCTCTTCCTGGTGCTCGCCCAGACCGACGAGGGCCTGTCCTGCTTCCTGGTGCCGCGGGTGCTGCCCGGTGGGAAGCGCAACGTCTTCCGGCTGCAGCGGCTCAAGGACAAGCTCGGCGACCGCTCGAACGCCTCCTCCGAGGTCGAGTTCGACGGGACGACGGGGTTCCTCGTCGGCGAGCCCGGCCGGGGGGTCCCCACGATCATCGAGATGGTCAACACCACCCGGCTGGACTGCGTGCTCGGCTCTGCGGCGACGATCCGGGCCGCCGTGACCCAGGCGGTGCACCACGCCCGGCACCGCTCGGCCTTCGGCGCCCGGCTCGTCGACCAGCCGCTCATGCAGAACGTGCTCGCCGACCTCGCGGTGGAGAGCGAGGCGGCCACGCTGCTCGGCATCCGGCTCGCCGCCGCGCAGGACGCCGGGGAGGCGGACCTCCTCCGCCTGGCTGGTGGCGTCGCCAAGTTCTGGGTGTGCAAGCGCACGCCGACGGCCGTCGCCGAGGCGATGGAGGTGCTCGGCGGCAACGGGTACGTCGAGGAGTCCGGCCTGCCCCGGCTCTACCGGCAGGCGCCGCTGAACTCCATCTGGGAGGGCTCGGGCAACGTGATCGCCCTGGACGTGCTGCGTGCCCTGGGCAGCCGTTCGGCGGCCCGGGCCGCGGTCACCGCCGAACTGGCCGGGGCCCGCGGCGCCGACGCCCGGTTCGATGCGGCGGTCCGGCGCCTGGACGCCGAACTGGCCGATCCCGACCAGCTCCCGCTGCGTGCGCGCCGCATCGCCGGGCTGCTGGCCTCCTGCCTGCAGGGGGCGCTGCTGCTGCAGCACGCCCCGGCCGCCGTCGCCGACGCCTTCTGCGCCAGCCGCCTGGCCGGCGACGCGCACGGCGTGCTGGGCACCCTGCCGGCCGGCACCCCGGTCCGGGAGATCGTCGACCGCGCTGCCATCGGGCCGGTCTGAAGAAGGACCACCCTTCCCCCCACGCCTCGCAAGCTCGGCGCGGGCCCCTGAAGGGTGGCCGCTCCAGCAGGTCACCAAGGTTCCCCCGGTGGGGGAGTCCCCTCCGCTGCCGCCGCCCGGCACACTGGGCCGGTGACCGACACCCTCGAGCCGGGGATCTTCCTCCCGGAAGGCCACGCCGACGGCTCCGACGACGGGCCGGCCGGCGTCGGCCGGCCCGCGCTGGACCTGCTGGTGTGGGATGCCCCGAACATCGACATGACCCTGGCGAACGTGATCGGTGCCCGGCCGACCGCCGCGTCCCGGCCCCGGTTCGACGCGATCGCCGCCTGGTTCGTCGACGGTGCCGGCGACCCCGCGGCGGAGGGCGCACCCGAGGTCGAGGCCTGCGTGTTCGCGAACGTGCCGCCGCAGCACGCCACGTCGCTGCAGCGCTGGGTGGAGGCGCTGCGCAGCTTCGGGTACGCCGTCTTCGCCCGGCCGAAGACCCAGCCCGACGACGACATCGACCAGTCGATGCTCGACCACATCAGCGTCCGGACGCACAGCCACTCGCTGCGCCGCCTCGTCGTCTTCTCCGGCGACGGCCGGAACTTCGCCGAGCCGCTCGAGGACCTCGCCCGCGGCGGCACCGAGGTCGTCGTCGTCGCCTTCAGCGAGGTGGCCGGGTACGCGATCAGCTCCGGGCTGATCCAGTTCATCGACATCGAGGACGTGCCCGGGGCGTTCGCCGCCCCGCTGGACCGGGTGCGCCTGGACGCCCTTCCGCCGGACGGCGCCTGGCTGCGGCCGACCAAGAGCCTGCGCGACGCGGCCGGGATGTTCACCGCCCGCCGGAGCACCTGACCGGCCGCGTCAGCAGCTCAGCGGCGGGCCAGCCGGCGCACGCCGGGAGAGTAGGGCAGCGAGTAGTGCGCGAACACCTCCGGCTCGTGCTCGGCGGTCAGCTCGCCGTCGGTGTCGATCGACGGGGCGTTCTTCGCGAGATCCTTGCCCACGGTGACGCGCAGGTGGTCGGGGGCCACCGTCGCACCGGTCAGCGGCACGAAGGTCAGCTTGTGCCGGCCGATGAAACCCGTGGTCACCGTGGCGAAGAAGGGCTGGTCGGTGGCGGTGTCGACGTAGACGGACTCGAGGGTCCCGATCTTGGCGCCCTCCGGGTCGATCACGTTCAGCGTGCGCCAGTCGCGGATGTTCTCGGCCGGGAACACAGGGCCTCCTCGGGGTCGTGGGCAACTGCCCTGCCCGTGCCCGCACGGGGAGGGCGGCAACCCTGGCGGCGGTGAGCCGGGCGCAGCCCGCGGAGCCGATCCCGGCCGAGTTGGTGGTGATGGTCGGCCTGCCGGGGTCGGGCAAGTCGACCTGGGTGGCCGCGCACCTGCCCGGCCACACCGTGGTGAGCAAGGACCACTGGCCGCGGGCGCGGCACCGGGAGGCGCGTCAGCGCCGGGTGGTCACCGCGCTGCTGGCCGACGGGGTGGCCGTCGTCGTGGACAACACCAGTCCGTCACCGGCCGAGCGGGCGCCGCTGGTCGAGCTGGCGCGGACCGCCGGGGTGCCGGTCCGGGCGGTCTTCCTCGACGTGCCGGTGGACACCTGCCGCGAGCGCAACGACCGGCGCACCGGGCGCGCCCGGGTCCCGCTGGTGGGCCTGTACGCCGCGGCCGGGCGACTGGTCCCGCCGAGCGCGGACGAGGGTTTCGACCGGGTCGACGTGCTGCGCTGAGCCGGGCTGGTCAGTCGTTGGCCGACGAGCTGCGTGGGCGCGGGACCGACGCGACCTCGAGGCCGGAGGGCAGCCGCGCCCACACGTCCTTGCGGCCCGGCCCGCCGGCCCAGCCGTAGTCGAGGGACAGCTGCGCCACCATCGGCAGCCCCATGCCCCCGAACGCCGGGTCCCGGTCGACCGCGGGACGGGGCGGGGACTCGGGTGCCTCGTCGCTGAGCACGATCAACCAGCACGCCGCGTTGGTGACGATGACCGCCTGCACGTCGCCGCCGCCGTGCCGCAGCGCGTTGGAGGACAGCTCCTCGAACACCAGCAGCAGCCCCTCGCGGGCGTCCTCGGTCGACCGCGCGGCCAAGGAGGGATGCGCCAGACGGGCCCGCAGGTCCATCCGCACCCGGGAGGCGTCGTGCACCGTGGGCAACGCCCATCGCCACTCGTCACCCCGCTCGGCGGGGACCGGCGCCGACGGCCAGACCAGTCCACTCACTGTGCGCCCCCTCAGGCGGCGGTGTCTCCGCCGGCCCCCATCGTGGCGGACGCGGTAGTTCCGTGCAGCGTGTGGGGGGTCGGCCGGGCGCCCCGGGAAGGGAGCCGCCCCCGCCGGGCAGACCGTCACGATCTTGCAACCTGCGTGCGCTCGCCGCCTGGGTGCCGGCTGTGACACCGTGGACCGCGATCGGGCGGGGCTGCCACGCGTGCACCCCCGTCCTGGGCGGCGGCGGATCCGCAGCCCTGCGCGGCCAGGAATGACGACCAGGATGCCGGCGAGGGTGCGGAGAGGAACAGCGGATGTGGGACTTCGTCGTCGACCGACGTGAGCTGATCGCCTTCCAGGCGGTCCAGCACGTCAGCCTGGTCGTGCAGTGCGTGCTGCTCGCCACCGTCATCGCGATCGGGCTGGCCGTCCTCGCCTACCGCAGCCCTAAGGTCACCGGCCTGGCCAACGGGATCTCGGCGATCGGTCTCACGATCCCGTCGTTCGCGCTGCTGGGCATCCTGCTGGCGCCCTTCGGCTTCGGGATCACCCCGGCGGTCATCGCGGTGACCTTCTACGCGGTGCTGCCGGTGCTCCGCAACGCCGTCGTCGGCCTGGCCGGTGTCGACCAGTCGCTGGTCGAGTCCGCCCGCGGGATCGGGATGAGCCGGGCGGCCACCCTGCTGCGGATCGAGCTCCCCCTGGCGTGGCCGGTGATCCTGGCCGGCATCCGGGTCTCCACCCAGATGGTGATGGGCATCGCCGCCATCGCCGCCTACGTGCTCGGGCCCGGCCTGGGCGGTCTCATCTTCTCCGGGCTCTCCCGGCTCGGCGGCGCCAATGCGCTGAACGCCACGCTCGTCGGCACCATCGCGATCGTCCTGCTCGCCCTCGTCCTGGACGTGGTGCTGCTGCTGGTCGGTCGCCTGACCACCTCGAAGGGCATCCGTGTCTGAGACCACTGTCAGCCAGCAATCCGGACCCATCGGCGAGGGGGTGACCGCCCGCCAGGTCAGCGGCGTGTCCATCCGGCTGGCGGGCGTCACGAAGCGCTATCCCGGCCAGCCGGCGCCGGCCGTGGACGCGGTCGACCTGGAGATCCCGGCCGGTGAGACGGTGATGTTCGTCGGCCCGTCCGGGTGCGGGAAGACCACCCTGCTGAAGATGCTCAACCGGCTCATCGAGCCCAGCGGCGGAAAGATCTTCCTCGGTGACGAGGACGTCACCGGGCAGGACCCCGACCAGCTGCGCCGGCGGATCGGTTACGTCATCCAGGCCGGCGGGCTCTTCCCGCACATGACCGTGGCCGCCAACATCGGCCTGGTCCCGCGGATGCTCAAGTGGGACAAGGAGCGGGTCACCGCCCGGATCGAGGAGCTGCTGGAGCTGGTGGGCCTGGACCCGGCCGTGTACCGGGACCGGTATCCCCGGGAGCTGTCCGGGGGGCAGCAGCAGCGGGTCGGGGTCGCGCGGGCGCTGGCCGCGGACCCGCCGGTGCTGCTCATGGACGAGCCGTTCGGTGCGGTCGACCCGATCACCCGCCAGCGGCTGCAGGACGAGCTGCTGCGCATCCAGGAGGAGCTGGGCAAGACGATCGTGTTCGTCACGCACGACTTCGACGAGGCGGTGAAGCTCGGCGACAAGATCGTGGTGTTCGACGTCGGCGCCCGGGTGGTGCAGTACGACACCCCGGAGGCGATCCTGGCCGATCCGGCCGACGAGTACGTCGCGGACTTCGTCGGCGCCGGTGCCGCGCTCAAGCAGTTGAGCCTGACCCGGGTCCACGACGTCCAGCTCCGGCCGGTGACCACGGCGTCGGTGGGGGACGCCACGGCCGAGGTGGTCGCCCGGGCCCGCGCCGCGGGGGACGACTACGTCGTCGTGCTCGACCGGCGCGGTCGGCCGATCAGCTGGCCGTCGCTGCCCGAGCTGGAGCGGGTGCCGGCCGTGCCGGGCACCGTCGACGAGAAGCTGCCGGTGGTCGGGCACGGCTCGACCCTCAACGACGCGCTGGACACCATGCTGGCGGCCAGCCAGGGCGGTGCCGTCGTCATCGGCCGCCGGGACAGCCTCGCCGGGGTGGTGGTGATCGAGACGATCATGGAGGCCATCCAGCGCACCCGGCAGGGGGCGTCGGAATGACGGTCGACACCGGGCGATCGCAGGCGCCGTCGACCGCGGCGGAGGACGAGCGCGACACCGCCCCGCCACGGAAGGGCGGCGGTTGGCGGGCCCTGGCGGTGCAGCCGACCCTGGTCGTCCTCGGGGTGGTCGCCTTCCTCGTCTGGCGGTCCACCACCACGCTGAGCGAGACCGAGGCGCGGCAGCTGGGCTGGACCGTGCTGGCCAACAGCGTCCGCGAGCACCTGTACCTCACCTTCGCGGCGGCGGTCATCGTGCTGGCCATCGCCGTCCCGCTGGGCATCGCGCTGACCCGCGCGCGGCTGCGCCGGTTCACCCCCGCGGTGATCGGGGTGGCCAACGTCGGGCAGGCGGCACCGGCGATCGGGTTGTTCGTGCTGCTGGCCACCTGGCTGGGCTTCGGGTTCCGCACCACGGTGATCGCGCTGGTGCTCTACGCCGCCCTCCCCGTGCTGCGCAACACCATGGTCGGCATCCAGGGGGTGGACAACCGGCTGGTCGAGGCCGGCCGCGGGATGGGGATGAGCGCGTTCGCCGTGCTGATGCGGGTCGAGCTGCCGCTGGCCGTGCCGGTGATGCTGGCCGGGGTGCGCACCGCGCTGGTGCTGCTGGTCGGCACCGCGACGCTGGCCACCTTCATCAGCGGTGGCGGGCTGGGCGTGCTGATCAACACCGGCATCACCCTCTCGCTGAACTCGCTGCTCATCGGCGGCGCGGTGCTGGTCGCGCTGCTGGCGCTGGCCGTCGACTGGCTCGGCCGCGTGGTCGAGCACGTCGCCCGACCGAAGGGACTCTGACGTGCCCTCCCCCAGGAAGCTCGCCGCCGCGCTGGCGGCCACGGGCGTGCTGCTCACCGGCTGCGGCCTGGAGAGCGCCAACACGTTCGTCCCGGAGGCCCAGCCCGCCGCGATCGAACCGCTGCCGGAGGCCGACGGCGCGGAGATCTCGGTGGGCACCAAGAACTTCACCGAGGCCCTGATCCTCGGCAAGATCGCGGTCATCGGGCTGTCGGTCGCCGGCTTCGACGTGACCGACCGCAGCGGCATCCCCGGCGCCGCGCCCGCCCGGGCCGCCATGCTCAGCGGCAAGGTCGACGTGCAGTGGGAGTACACCGGCACCGGCTGGCTGAACTACCTGGGCATGTCCGAGGGCATCCCCGACCCGGTCGAGCAGTACGAGGCCGTGCGGGACGCCGATGCCGAGAACGGGCTGACCTGGCTGCCGCCGGCGGAGATGAACAACACCTACGCCTTCGCCGTGCGCAGTGAGGCGGTCCCCGAGCTCGGTGGCATCAGCACGCTGTCGCAGATCGCGGCGCTGCCGGTCGAGGAGCGCACGTTCTGCGTGGAGTCGGAGTTCGCCACGCGCAGCGACGGGTTCGAGCCGATGCTCGAGGCCTACGGCATCCCGCTGGGTGACCCCCAGGGCGTGCCGCGGGACAAGGTGAGCGTCCTGGACACCGGTGCGGTGTACACGGCCACCGACGCCGGGAGGTGCAACTTCGGCGAGGTCTTCACCACCGACGGCCGGATCGCCGCCCTCGATCTCACCGTGCTGGAGGACGACCTCGGGTACTTCCCGGCCTACAACGTGGCCCCCGTGGTGCGGACCCCGGTGCTGGAGGAGTACCCCGGCATCGCCGACGTGTTCGCCCAGATCACCCCGCTGATCACCGACGAGGTGATGATCGAGCTGAACAGCCGGGTGGACGTCGGCGGCGAGGAGCCGGCCGACGTCGCCTACGACTGGATGGTGTCCGAGGGCCTGGTGTCCCGGCCGGAGGTCTGAGGGGCCCGGTCCGCCCCGCCCGCGAGGTCCACCAGCCGGCCGACCAGGAACCCGACCGCCGCCTCGCTGTCCACCTGCTCGGCGACCGCCACGGCGTCGGGAGCGGTGGAGGCCGCGCGCCGGTCGACCAGCGTCTGCCCGCGGCCGGCACCGGGGCCGGTGTCGACGACGACGTCGCGCAGCACGGTGCCAAGCGTCCCGGGGACGATCGCCTCGGTGAGCGCCAGCGCATCGTGGACCACGACACCGTCGGTGCCGTAGGCGGTGCGGGCGTGGTCCACGTACTGGCCGAGGAAGGCGGCCGCCTGCGCGGCGACCGGCCCGGCGGCGGCGAACCGGGCGATGTCCGCGGCGGTCAGCACGGTGGGCAGCGTGACGTCCAGGCCGACCAGAACCGTGGGCAGACCGGCCCGGAGGACCACGGCCGCGGCCTCGGGATCGGCCCAGATGTTGAACTCGGCCGCGGCGGTGACGTTGCCCCCGCGGGTGGCCGACCCGCCCATCACGATCAGCCGCCCGATCCGGGCGGCGGCCCCGGGGTACACCGCCAGGAGCAGCGCGATGTTGGTGAGCGGGCCGATCGCGGCGACGGTCACCGGCTCCTCGCTGGTGGTCAGCAGGTCCGCGAGCGCCGTCACGGCCGGCCGCGGGTCGACGGCGGCCGGGGACGGCGGCAGGACCACGCCACCCAGCCCGGCGACGCCGTGCACGTGCCCGGCGCGCTCCGGCTGCGGCACCACCAGCGACGTGCCGGCCCCGGCGGCGACCGGCACGTCGCTGCGCCCGGCCAGGTGCAGCACCCGCAGCGCGTTCTCCGTGGTCTGTGCCAGCTCCACGTTGCCGTGCACCGTGGTGACCAGCCGGAGATCGACCTCGGGGCTGGCCAGGGCCAGCAGGATCGCGAGGGCGTCGTCGATGCCGGGGTCGGTGTCGATCACGAGGGGAGTGCGCGTCCGGGTCACCGGGTCATCCCACCAGACCGGCCCGACACGCCGGGGTGTCGCGGGGGCGCCCGAGGTCATCGACCGCGCGCTCGGGGTCTGACCTGCGCTTTCGTCCCGGACTGTCGACAAGTGACCGTCCCGGGGGACGGCGACCGGCCCTCCTGGCGGGCCCGCACAACGGTTGGGTCACGCGCGCCGGCCGGGGTGTCCCGGATCGGGGTCCGACCGGCCCGCCGTCCGTAACTTCTTCCTTGCCCGCGGTCCCTTCCCCGGCCGCGGCAACTCTTCCCAGGAGGGAGCAGGACATGGCGCTCGACACCGCACCGCTCGACACCGTCGTCGGCCTCCTGGCGCATCCCGGAACGCTCCTGCGGCGGGCCGCGGCCTGGGGCGCCGACGCCGAGGGCGAGCGGCTGAGGACCTACTGCCTGGCGACGGCGGGAGCCCCGGCCGCCCCGCGCCGCCGGCCCGCCCCGCGCCCCGCACCCGTAGCGGCCCGGCGCCCCGCCATCCAGCGGGCCGACCCCGCGCTCGAGGCCGCCCTCGCCCGGGCGGTCGACCTCTCCGTCGACCTGCTCACCACACCCACCCCGGCTGCCGGCACGCGTTCGCCGGTGCGGCAGCTGATGACCCGGCTGCGCACCGTCGCGCGGCGGGCCGGCGCCTGGGGCGCCGGGCCGGACGGCGAGCGGCTGGCGTGGAACCGCCCGGTACCGCCGCGGCGGTACCGGCTGACCCTGGTCGAGCTGCGCCACCGCGCTCCCGACGACGACGCCCCGGTGTCCCGTCCGGAGCTGCCGAGCACGCCGGCCGTGCCGTCGCGGCGGTGGCGGGGTTCGTCGAGCAGCGCGCCACAGCCGGTGGTCCTTAGGCTGGCTTCGTGTTCACGACGCGGCCGGAACTCGCCGGCACCTTCGGCATGGTCGCCGCCACGCACTGGCTCGCCAGCGCGGCGGGGATGGCGACCCTCGAGGCCGGGGGGAATGCCTTCGATGCGGCCGTCGCGGCAGGGTTCACCCTGCAGGTGGTCGAGCCCCACCTCAACGGCCCCGGCGGGGAGGTCCCGATCATCTTCGCCCGCGGAGGGCAGGGGCCAGGCGCGGGGGTCCCCGTCATCCTGTCCGGTCAGGGGGTCGCCCCCGCCGGCGCGAGCATCGAGGCCTTCACCGACCTCGGTCTCGGGCTGGTCCCCGGCACCGGTCTCCTCGCCGCGACCGTCCCCGGCTCCCTGGGAGCCTGGCTGACGCTGCTGCGGGACCACGGCACCCTGCCGCTGGACGCCGTCCTGCGCTTCGCCATCGAGTACGCCGAGTCCGGTCACCCGCTCCACCCACGGGTGTCCGCGACCGTCGCCTCGGTCTCCGAGCACTTCCGCACCCATTGGCCTACCTCGGCCGCCACCTGGCTCGCCCCCGACGGAGCACCCCCCGCCGCCGGTCGCCTGTTCCGCAACCCGGTCCTCGCCTCGACCTACCGCCGCCTGCTCGACGCAGCGCGCGGTCCCACTCGAGAGGCATCGATCGACGCGGCACTCGCGGCCTGGTACACGGGGTTCGTCGCCGAGGCGATCGACGAGTTCTGCCGGTACCCGGCGATGGACGACTCCGGTCGTCGCCACCGCGGGTTTCTGACCGGGCACGACTTGGCCAGCTGGACGGCGACGTACGAGCCGCCGGTCACGCTGGACTGGCAGGGGTGGACGCTCGCGAAGGCCGGGCCGTGGTCGCAGGGGCCGGCGTTGCTCCAGGCGCTCGCGCTGCTCGACGGCGTTCCCGCGGCCGGTCCGAACGCTCGGTACGCCTCCGCCGTCCCCGACGCCGCGCTCGTCCACGCGAGCGTCGAGGCGGTGAAGCTGGCGATGGCCGATCGTGAGGCCTGGTACGGGGACGACGCCGGGGTGCCGGTGGACGACCTCCTGTCCGCCGGGTACAGCACGGAACGGCGGGCGCTCATCGGCGACCGGGCCAGCAGGGAACTGCGGCCCGGCTCGCCCGGTGGGCGCCCGCCCAGGCTGCCGAGGTTCGTCACCGACGCCTCGGCCCGGGTGCACCCCGCACCCGGCACGCTCGCCGGCGTCGGCGAGCCCACCGTCGACGTCCGCGGCACCACCCGCGGCGACACCTGCCACGTCGACGTCGTCGACCGCTGGGGCAACATCGTCTCGGCCACCCCGTCCGGTGGCTGGCTGCAGAGCTCGCCGGTCATCCCGTCCCTGGGCTTCCCGCTGGGCACCCGGGCGCAGATGTTCTGGCTCGAGCCCGGCCTGCCCAACTCGCTGGTGCCGCGCAAGCGGCCGCGCACCACCCTGACGCCGTCCCTCGCGCTGCGCGGCGGGGTCCCGGCGCTGGCGTTCGGCACCCCCGGCGGCGACCAGCAGGAGCAGTGGCAGCTGTGCTTCTGGCTGGCGCACACCGTGGGCGGGCTCGACCTGCAGGCGGCCATCGATGCGCCGGCCTGGCACACCACGGCCTTTCCGTCGTCCTTCCACCCCCGGGACAGCACGCCCGGTGAGGTGGTCGTGGAGTCCCGGATCGGCGAGCCGGTGATCTCGGACCTGCGCCGGCGCGGGCACGACGTCACCGTCACCGACGCCTGGTCGCTGGGCCGGCTCTCGGCGGTGTCGCGCGATCCGGAGACCGGGGTGCTGGGCGCCGGGGCCAACCCGCGCGGGATGCAGGGCTACGCGGCGGGGCGCTGAGCCGGTGGCCGGGCGCCCCGGCCCACCAGGCAGAATCGGGGACGACGAGTGCGGGCAGTCACCCGCCCATCGCGCAGGCGGGGGAGAGGCGGGCACCGATCATGTCACCGCTGAACCCCGCCCGGATCGCGGCTGCCCAGCGGCTCGTGACCGCGGGAACCGGTTCCCGCGGTGTCCAGCACCTGACCGAGCTGGCCGCGCGGCTGCTCGGCACCCCGGGCGCAGGGGTGTCGGTGGTGGGTGCGGTGCAGACCGTGGCCGCTGCGACGGGATGGAACGGGGGCTCGATCGGGGCCGAGGTCCCGCTCGCCGACTCCTTCGGCGCGCAGGTGGTGGCGGCCCGCGGGCCACTCGTCGTCGACGACGCGCGAACCGATCCGCGGCTGGCCGGGCTCCCGTCGGTGGTCAGCGGCGACGTCGTCTCCTACCTGGGGGCCCCGCTCCTGAGCAGCAGCACCGGCCTGATCGTGGGCGTGCTCGCGGTGTTCGGCCCCGAGCCCCGGCCGTGGGCCGACACCGACGTCGCGCTGCTCACCGAGCTCGCCGTCCCGGTGGCCACCGAGCTGGAGTACGCCGCCGTCGTCAGCGAGTTCGAGGCCGGCAAGCTCCGCTGGGGGCTGGCCATCGACGCCGCCGGCATCGGCAGCTTCGACTGGGACCTGGTCACCGGCACGCTCTTCTGGGACGACCGGCTCCTGACGCTCTTCGGGTACGAGCAGTCCGGCTTCTCCCAAACCATCGAGGCGTTCACCGCCCGCCTGCACCCGGACGACGTGGAGCGGGTCACCGAGGCGCTGCAGGCCGCGATCGACAGCTGCGGCACGTTCGACGCCGAGTACCGGGTGGTGCTGCCCGGCGGGGACACCCGCTGGGTGCAGGGCCGGGGCCGGGCGCTGGCGGACGAGCGGGGCGTCGCCGTCCGGCTCCTCGGCGCCGGCTACGACACCACGGCCCAACGGCACGGCGACGCCCGGGTGGCCCGCGTGCTCGAGTCGATGCCCTCCGCCTTCTTCTCCCTCGGCCGCGACTGGACGTTCACCTACGTCAACGCCGAGGCCGAGCGGCTGCTCGGCCGGAACAGGGACGAACTGCTCGGCGGCAGCATCTGGGGGCTGTTCCCCGCGGCAGCCGACAGCGTCTTCGAGGAGCAGTACCGCGGTGCGGCGGCCTCCGGGGAGCTGGCGGTGTTCGACGCCTACTACCCGCCACCGCTGGACAGCTGGTACGAGGTGCGGGCCTGGCCGGGCCCGGATGGGTTGGCGGTCTACTTCCTGGAGATCACCGAGCGACGGGCGGCCCAGGAGCGGGCCCGCCGCACCGCGGAGCGGCTCTCGCTCATCGCCGAGGTGACCGCCGCGTTCTCCGCCGGCCTCGACCAGCAACGGCAGACCGCCGAGGCACTGGGCGTGCTGGCCCGCGCGGTGGTGCCGGTCCTCGGTGACTGGGTGATCGTCAGCGTGCTGGAGGAGGGGGACCGGCTGCGCGACGTCGCCAGCTGGCACCGGGACGCCGAGCTGCGCCCCGCTGCGGCGCGGTACGCCGAGCTGCGGCTGGCTGCGCTCAGTTCCACCGCGCCGATCGTCGCGGCGCTGAGCACCGGTGAGGTCAGGATCGTCGACGACGTGGGCGCGGCGGTGGGCCGGACGCTGCCGCCGGGCGAGGTGAGCGACGCCTTCTGGGAGCTGGCGCCACGGACGGCGGTGGCCCTGCCGCTGGTCGCCCGCGGCCGGACCGTGGGGGCGCTGAGCGTCTACCGCGCCGCCGACCGGGCGCCCGCCGACGCCGAGGACATCGCCACCATCCGCGAGGTCGCCGACCGCACGGCCCTGGCGCTGGACAACCTGCGGCTGTACGAGCAGCAGCGGCAGATGGCCGAGGACCTCCAGCGCAGCCTGCTCACCGAGCCGGTCCAGCCCGAGCACGCGCAGATCGCCGTCCGGTACTCCCCGGCCGTCCGGGCCGCGCACGTCGGGGGCGACTGGTACGACGCCTTCGTGCAACCCGACGGGGCCACCATGCTGGTGATCGGCGACGTCGTCGGGCACGACACGGTGGCTGCCGCGGCGATGGGCCAGTTGCGCGGGCTGCTGCGCGGCATCGCCTTCCGCGGCGGCGCGGGGCCGGCCGAGGTGCTCGGCGACCTCGACCGGGCGATGCAGGGGCTGCAGGTGCACACGCTGGCCACGGCGGCGATCGCCCGGTTCGAGCAGTCCGACGAGGAGCGCGCCCAGGGCGTGGTCCGGCTGCGCTGGTCGAGCGCGGGGCACCCGCCGCTGATGGTGCACGACCCCCACGGCGCGGTGACGGTGCTGGGCGGTGAGCGCTTCGACCTGCTGCTCGGGGTCGACCCGCGCACCCGGCGGCAGGAGCAGGAGCTCCTCCTGGCGGGCGGGAGCACGGTGCTGCTCTACACCGACGGGCTCGTCGAGGGGCGCGACATCCCCCTGGACGACGGCGTGGACCAGCTGCGGGCGCTCTTCGCCGAGCTGGGCGGGCGGCCGCTGGAGGAGCTGTGCGGCGGGCTGGTCGAGCGGTTGCGCCCCGGCGGTTCGGACGACGACGTGGCGCTGGTCGCCATCCGGCTGGACTGACTCCGGGGTCTCAGCGGCGGGGCAGCAGGGCCCAGACGCTCTTGGTGTCCGCCTCGAGGTGCCAGCCGTGGGCGTCGGACATCTCGGCGATCAGGTACAGCCCGAGGCCGCCCTGGCTCGGGTCACGCCCGATGGCGGGCTGCGGTGGCCGGGTGGGGGCCTCGTCGCACACCTCGACGAGCCACGCCCCTCCGGCGGGCTGCACCCTGGCCCGGACCCCGCCACCACCGTGGCGCAGCGCGTTGGAGGCCATCTCGTCGAAGGCCAGGACGACGGCCTCGTTCAGCTCCGCCGCAGCCGGGTCCTGCTGGTCGGACGCCGCCGCCAGGCCGGCGCGCAGCTGGGCGCGGGCCCTCGGCAGTTCGGAGACGTGGGAGAACTCCCAGTTCCAGCCGCCCGTGGCCGGTGGCGGTGCGGAGGAGGGCCACCGGAGCCGGGCGGGATCGCCGGTCACGGCGCCACCTCGCTGCCCTCCGCCGGCGGGAGGTGCCCCCAGCTCGTCGGTTGCGCGCCCGGGGGCGCTCCGTCCAGGTGTGACCTCGCAGGCTCGGTCACACCGTCTCCTCGCACTCCGGCCGTCGGATACTCGACGGCGACCTACTGTCTTGGCACGTTCGGAGCCCGGCAAACCCGATCCGGGGTGTGACTCCCGCCTCAGGAACGTTCCCACGGCCACCGGCCGGGCCGGCGGCCGCCCCGCCGACGGCAGGGCAGGCGGATACGGTCGGCCCGGGCACACGGCCCGCACCGGGCCCCACACCGGGCCCCGCACCGGGCTTCCGACACCTCACCAGGGAGACGCAGTGGCAGAGCACAGGACGGCGATCGTCACCGGGGCAGCGCGCGGGATCGGCGCGGCCATCGCACGGCGGTTCGCGCAGGACGGCATGGCGGTCGCGGTCCTCGACCTCGACGAGGGCGCCTGCGCCGGCACGGTCGAGGCGGTCACCTCCGCCGGCGGCGAGGCGCTCGCGGTCGGGGCCGACGTCGCCGACGAGGCGTCCGTGGCTGCGGCGGTCGAGCGGGTCGCCCAGGAGCTCGGCGCCCCCACCGTGCTGGTGAACAACGCCGGGATCACCCGGGACAACCTGCTGTTCAAGATGAGCGTCAGCGACTGGGACGCCGTGCTGGGCGTGCACCTGCGCGGGGCGTTCCTGATGACCCGGGCGGCGCAGAAGCACATGGTCGAGGCAGAGTTCGGCCGGATCGTGAACCTCTCCAGCGTCTCGGCGCTCGGCAACCGGGGCCAGGTGAACTACTCCGCGGCCAAGGCCGGCATGCAGGGCTTCACCAAGACCCTGGCCTTCGAGCTGGGCCGCTGGAACGTGACCGCCAACGCCATCGCCCCCGGGTTCATCGAGACCGAGATGACGGCGCAGACCGCCGAGCGGGTCGGCGTGCCGTTCGAGCAGTTCAAGGAGATGGCGGCCAAGCAGATCCCGGTCGCCCGGGTCGGCCAGCCCGAGGACATCGCGCACACCGCGTCGTTCCTGGTGAGCGAGGGGGCCGGCTTCGTCTCCGGCCAGGTCATCTACGTCGCCGGCGGTCCCCGCGACTGAGCACCTGGTCGTCCTCCGGACTCCGACCGCGTCCAGGTGCCGTCCCGGCTGACGTCGAGCGTGTCCTGGCCCGGCGAGGAGGAGCCTCCGGTCCCGTCCTCGCCGGGCCATCAAGCCTGGCCTGCAGTGGGGTCCTTCGTCAGACCCCGCCGGGCCAGCTGGGCGGTGAGCGCCGTCCAGGCCCGGGCCGGCACCAGCCGGGCCAGTTTCATGCCCACCGCCATCGGCAGCGGGAAGACGACTTCCGCCCGGTCGCGGGCGATGCCGTCGGCGATGGCGCGGGCGGCCACCGCCGGCTCCACCCGGAACGGCATCGGGAAGCGGTTGCGCTCGGTCATCGTGGTGCGGACGAAGCCGGGATTTACCGTCTGGACGATGATGCCGCGCCCGGCGAGCGAGCCCCGCAGGCTCTCGAACAGGCTGATCAGGGCCGCCTTGCCGGCGTTGTAGGCCTCCGATCCGGGGATGCCGCGGTAGCCGGCGACCGAGGCCACGCCCACGATGCGGCCCCGCCCGGCGGCGAGCATCGCCGGGACCACCGCCTCCAGGGAGTGGACCGCGCCCAGCACGTTGACCTGCAGGTGGTCGGCGAACAGCTGGCTGTCCCAGGGGTCGACGACGAACTCCGACCAGGTCCCGGCGTTGAGGACGGCGACGTCCAGCCCGCCCAGCGCCGCGCGCACCGCGGCGCCGGCCGCCACCGTCGCGGACCGGTCCGTCACGTCGACCTGGACGGCGACCATCCGGTCCCCGGCCACCTCCGCGAGCCGGTCCGCCCGGCGGGCGCTGACCGCCACGTGCGCGCCGCGGTCGGCGAGCTCGCGGGCGAGGGCTGCGCCGATCCCGCTCGACGCGCCGGTGATCCAGATCCGGGCTCCCGCGATCTCCACGCGCGCGGCTCAGGCGCCGGCGTTGGCCGGTGCCAGCGGCGACGTGCCCGTGCCCGCCGAGGTCGGCGAGCCGCCACCGGCCTGAGCGGGGATCAGTGCCGTCCGCCCGGTGGCGGAGGCGAAGCCGAGCCAGGTGTGCCGGTTGCCCGCCCAGCACCAGCCGACCTTGGGGGCGCCCCGCCGCGCCGCGCCGTCGCGGCCGGTGCCGTTGCTCAGCCAGAGCGCCGGGGTGCGGGCGTCGAGCCGGCCGTCGGGCTTGCGGAGGCGGGAGCCGATCGTCATGAAGCAGTGGTTCCGCTCCAGGGCCTCGGGCTGCTGGAGCAGCCAGTGCAGGCCCTCGGTGAGGGTGAGCGGGCTGCGGCCTCGGCCGGTGATGTCCGGCAGGGCCTCGTCCGGGCTCCGGTTGGCCAGCTCGTCGCCGCGGTCGGGGGCATCGACGGCGTACCCCGGCCCGGCCGGGAGGATCACCTGCTCGATCGGGCCGAAGGAGTCGACGTCGGTCATGTCCGTCACGACGAAGCCCCGCTTCCCGTGCCGCTCCACGAGCTCGGCGAGCCGGGAGGCCGGGGCGAGGTCGGGGTGGACGACGAGCAGGGCGCCGTCGCGGGGGCCCGCGGCCGCCGCCGCATCGTGGAGCCCGGCGGGGGAGAGCCCGGCGATCTCGTGCACCCCCAGGTCGATCAACCGGTCGGCCTGGTCGGTCAGCGGGGGCAGCGGCAGCACGGGGAACCTCCGGGGAGTGGGCGGTCCGTGCTCAACGCGGTCCACCCGCCGGTGGTTCCCGGCCGTGCTCCGGCACCCTGCTCAGCCCAGGACGACGTCGACCAGCAGGTAGCCGTTCAGCCCGATGATCAGCGCGGCGACCAGCGATCCGGCCAGCGTGGTGGCGCGCCGGTTCACCCAGCCGCCCATCAGGTCCTTCCGCGAGGTCAGCCACAGCAGCGGTACCAGCGCGAACGGGATGCCGAAGGACAGCACGACCTGTGACCAGACCAGCGCCGTCGTCGGGTCGCCGCCCAGGCCCAGCACCAGCAGCGCCGGGGCCAGGGTGATCAGCCGGCGGGTGAGCACCGGGATGTGCCGGCGGAGGAAGCCGGCCATGACCACCTGGCCGGCGTGCGTGCCGACCGAGGAGGCCGCGAACCCCGACGCCAGGAGGGCGAGGGCGAAGGCCAGCGCGGCGCCGGTGCCCAGCTGGTCGCCGAGGCCGGCGTGCACGCTCTCCAGCGAGGTGATCTCGGCGTCCCCGGTGAACAGCTGGGCGGCGATCACCAGCATCGCGGCGTTGACCAGACCGGCCAGCCCCATGGCCAGCAGGACGTCGATCCGCTGGGCGCGCAGCAGCCTGCCCCGCCCGGCCCTGCTGCGGCCGGCGGTGACGGCGTCGCCGTAGCGGCCCGGGGTGAGCGCCGAGTGCACGTAGATGACGTGCGGCATGACCGTCGCGCCGAGGATCCCGGTCGCCAGCAGCAGGCTGTCGGTGCCGGCGAAGCTGGGGACCATCCCGGAGGCGACCCCGCCCGGGTCGACCCCGGAGTTGACCAGCGTGTAGCCGAAGCCCAGGCCGATCACCAGCAGCAGCCCGGCGATCACCCGCTCGAACGGCCGGTGGCCCCGGGACTGTGCGGCCAGCAGCACGAAGGCCACGATCGCGGTGATCACGCCGCCCACCGGCAGTGGCACCCCGAAGAGCAGGTTCAGCGCGACCGCCCCGCCGACGATCTCGGCGAGGTCGGTGGCGATGGCGACGGCCTCGGCCTGCCCCCACAGGCCCCACACCACCGGCCGTGGCAGCCGCTCCCGGCAGCAGGTCGCCAGGTCGCGCCCGGTGGCCAGGCCCAGCTTGGCGGTGAGCGTCTGGATCAGCATCGCCATCAGGTTCGCCGCGACGATCACCCAGAGCAGCGTGTAGCCGAACGAGGCGCCGCCGGCGAAGTTGGTGGCGAAGTTCCCCGGGTCGACGTAGGCGACCGCGGCCACGAACGCCGGCCCGAGCAGCGGCCACAGCCGCCGCTTGGTGGGCTGCTCCGGGGCGGGCGCCGGGGGGCGGGTGCGCGTGCGGGGAAGCGTGCTGGGGAGGACGGCGGCCTCGGTCTTCGACAGGTACACAGGGACCTCGCGGGGGCGATCAGGTGGGCGGTCGCTCCTGGTCTGCCCGCGTCGCCCGGTCCGCCCGGGCCGACCTCTGGCCCGCGGGGGTCAGGTCAGGCTTCCCTGGGCTGCGGTTCGCGGACCAGCGTCCAGACCGGCAGCTCGTGGTCGACCGCGCTGCGCGCGGCGTTCGTGACGGCGAAGCCCAGCCGCTCGAACCAGCGGACGACGTTCGAGGTGTAGGCGTTCAGCGCGGCGGGGACGCCGTCGGCATCGCACCGGTCGAGCACCGGCTGCAGCACCGCGGCGCCCCGGCCGGCGTGCCGGGCCGCCGGGCGGGTGCCGACGGCGTCGAGCCACCAGTGCGGCGCCGCCGGCCGGCCGGTCGCGGCCAGTTGCTCGGTGGCCAGCACCACCCGGTGCCGGCTGCCGAAGGCCTTGGGCAGGTCGCGGTCGAGCACCGCCTGCAGGTCCGCGGCCGGTGCGGGCGCGCCGGGGGCGGTCCAGGCAGCGACGGCGGCGCAGTCGTCGGTGACCCACGTCGTGCCGGCGTCGACGCCGGCCAGCCCGGCGCACACCTCCGCCCAGCGGTGCAGCCGCTGCGCCCGGCCGTCCTCGGGGAAGGCCCACGACGTCCAGCGGTAGTCGGGGTAGGCCGCGGCCAGGCTGGCGGCCAGCCGGGGGACGTCCGGCCGGGTGGCCGGCCGGACGACGAGGGGGGCGATCATCCGCCGATCAGACCATGCGCCCGGGCCGTCGCCGCGCGGACCACCGCGTCGATGCGGGTGGCGTGCGCGCCGCGCCAGTAGACGCGCCGGCACTGCGTGCACCGGGAGAAGTCCTCGACCGTGCGCCGGGTGCCCGGCTCGAGCTGCGCGAGCACCTCGGCCTTCGGCGCGGGCTCCAGCGGCCCGTTGCAGGCGGCGCACCGGGTGAGGGGGGCCAGGGCCGGGGCGAAGCGGTCGAGCACGTCCGCGAGCTGGTCGTCGGGCCGGCTGCCGCGCACCAGGGCGCCGTGCGACAGGGCCCGCCGCATGAGCAGCCCACGGTCCTGGGTGAGCAGCACCCGGTGCTCGGCGGCCGCCTGCTCGACGAGCGAGGGGTCGTCGGCGTCGTTCGACCAGGCGGCGTCCAGCCCCAGCAGCCGGAGCCGGCGGGCGAGGGTGCCCAGGCCGACGTCGAGCAGGAAGCCGCCCGGCGGCACCGGTCGTGGCCGGACGACGGGCTCGACGTCGAGGACGGCCCGCAGGCCCGGCCGGGTGGCGCGCCCGACCGGCGCGCCGCCCAGCCGTACGGCGCCGACCTCGGTCAGCGGCACCCCGGCCGCCTGGACGAGGTGACCGACGGTGGCGTCGGCGTCGGCGGGCAACGGCCGCGCACCGGCCGCCCGGTACCGCGGCGGGAGCAACCACCGCAGGTCCGGGTCGACCCGCACCACGACCATCGGGATCACCCGGCGACGACCCGCGGCGTCATCATCTTCGGAACCCCTGCCGGCACTGGCGCACGGGAGGCCTCCATGGGCGTGCCGTACCCCGCGGTCGCCCCGGGAACCTGCCCGGGGCCGCGGCGCGTCAGGTCGTCACCGGTCAGAGCGGAACGGCCAGGCCCTCCGGGGACGGCTGACGGAGGGCCGTCGCGATGTCCTCGCGCATCGGCTCGAGGCCTGCGCCGGCGAGGACGACGTCCCGGGTGAAGGTGTGCCAGCGGTGCGCGCGACGCAGCATGCTGTGCCCGCCGGGCAGGGTGAAGCGGGCGACCCGGGCGCCGGCCCGGCGGGCGCGGACCCCGAAGTCGGCGGAGAGCCGGGCCGGGACCCAGCGGTCGCCGCGGCCGTGCAGGATCGCCACGGTCTGGTCGCGCAGGTGCATGACGGGCTCGCCCGGCGGGGTCCAGGGTGCGAGGGCGCAGACCGCGGTCACCTGCGGCTCGCCACCGGCGCGCAGCGCCGCCCGGCCACCCATCGAGTGACCGACGAGGACGATCGGCACGTCGCGGCCGTGCTGCTCGCGGAGCTGATCGAGTGACCAGCGGACGTCCTGGTAGGCGTCGGCGGCCTCGCCGTTCCATCCGGCGAGCCGGTAGCGGACGAGCGCGGTGGCGATGCCGCGATCGGCGGTGCTCCGGTGCACGAACTGCTCGATCGCCCGGATGCGCGCGACCGACAACGCGCGTTCACGGGGCGGCTCGACGCTGGCGGCGGTGCCGCCGTGGCAGAACAGGACGATGCCGCGGGTCTCGCCCACCGCGGGGCGCTGCTCGAGTACGGGAGTGTCCACGGGGTCCTTCGGATCGCGGTGCCGGGTGGTTCAGCGGTGCCGGGTGGTTCAGCGGCGGCGGCCGCCGCGCAGCCGGTCGCGGGCGCGGTCGCCGAGGGCGCCGGCCTTGAGCAGGCCGTTGCTGATGGTCGAGGGCCCGTTGCGGCGCTGCAGTGCCTCCCCGATCCGTCGCAGCAGTCCGCTGGCCAACGGGACCACGACGGTGAGGATGACCCAGGTGCGGAAACGGCGGGTGAGGAAGAGCCACATGCACCGGGACTGCCCCGAACCTGCCGCCGCCAACCGAGGCCCCCTGCCGGAGCTCCTCCGAGCGATCCGGGTCAGAAGGGTGGGTCGTCCGGTGGGGCTGCATCCGGTGGTGGCGGTGCCGTGCCGGGGATGTCTGCTGCGGGTGGGCCGTCGATCGAGTCGTCGTCGGTGCCGTAGCGGGGTGGGTGGGTGGTGCGGGTCTGGCCGGTGGGGGTGGTCCAGTGCAGGCCGCCGCGGGGAGGGCGCGGACCTGCCAGCCGGGGGCCTGGTGGCTGAGGCGGTGGTGGTGGCGGCACAGGCTGCAGAGGTTGTCGGCGGTGGTGTCGCCGTGTGGCCAGGGGGTGGTGTGGTCCAGGTCGCAGCGTTGGGCGCGGGCGCGGCAGCCGGGGAAGCGGCAGCGGCGGTCGCGGTGCCGGATGAAGGTTTCCAGGGCGTGGCCGGGCCGGTAGCCCGGTGTGGGTGGTGGCGGCCCGAGCCCGTGGCCGGCGCGGGCGGCAGCGCGGAGGCCGGTGGCGTCGGTGAGGCAGACCAGGGCGCCGGTGTGCTGGTCGACCAGGGCGAGGTGCGGGCGGTGGGCCAGTGCGGTGCCGCTGGTCGAGCGGGTGCCCAGCAGGTCGGCGAGTGCGGCGCGGCGCGCGGCGGGCTCGGTATCAGCGGGCGCGGCGCCCGGTTCCTGGGCATCGGGCTGGTCCGCGTCCTCGGCCGGCATCAGGCCGAGCGCGGCGGCGAGCTGGCGGACCATCGCGGCGGGGATCAGGTCGCCGTCGACCTCGCCGGGTTCGCCGGCGCCGGGGTGGTTGCCGCCCAGCAGGGTGCCTACGGCCGCGACGAGGGTGAGCCGGGCCTGGACGGGGGGCATGCCATGCTCTCCCGGGCGCAGCACCAGGTCGGCCAGGCAGTCGGCCATCCGCTGGGCCCTGGTCCGCTCGTCCCCGGGAGTGGTCGCGGTGTCGGCGTACCGGCCCAGCGCGTCGTGCACCGCGCGGGCGACCGGCAGCGGCAGCACCGCGGCCAGGGTGCTCATGCCGTCCTCCCCCGGGTACAGGACGACCCGCCGTTCCCGGGCCGCGGCCGCGACCCGCCGGGTGACCGCCTGCGCGTCCAGCCGGGCCACCACCCGCCGGGCGGCCTCGCGCAGCTGGGGCGGGGTCTTGCCGGCCACCCGGGCCAGCAGCCGGGCCTCGGCCTCGGCGCGCACCGGCTCCTCGCGTAGCGGGGCGATCAGGTCGCACATCACCCGCACGTGCGCCCAGCTGATCCGGCCCTCCGCCAGCGCGGTCAGGGTGGCCGGTAGCGCGTCGACCAGCTGCAGTGACTGGGCCAGCAGCACCGACGCCGCCGTAGCGGTGGTGCTCAACGCGACCGCGACCTCATCGACCGCCCACTCGCTCACCCCGGCCAGCACCGCCGGGCGCGCGGCGCGGGTGGCCGCCGCGGCCGCACCCACCTCGGCGTCGGGCCGGTCCAGGGACACCGGCCGGGACCGGGCGAACGCGGCCAGCGCGCGGGCCTGCCGGGCCTGCTCCCGCCCGATTCCCGCCTGCGCCGCCCGCACCTGGTCCAACGCCGCCGCCCCGGCCGCGAACTGCGCATCCCACTCCAGCGCACCGGGCAGGAAACCATCGTCGGCATCGGTGGCAGCAGTTGCGGCGGCGGCAGCAGTTGCGGCGGCAGCGCCTGGCTCGACGAGGGGACCAGCAACGCCCGGGGGAACTGCGCGGTGCCACGGGAAGTCCTCGGCCAGCTCCACCTCGACCACCGGCCGCCCGACCACGACCGGTGTCACCGAGGCCAGCAGCCGGCGCAGCTCCTCCTCGAACGACACGCCGGACCGCGGGGTCAGGGCGGCGGCGTCATCGTCGAACACATGTTCGAGGATACGCTCTCAGCGGCTCCCCGACCAGTGGGAACAGGACCTGTGCACAGTCGGGTGTCAGCCCGGATCTGCAGCCAGCCGGACGATCATCTTCCCGGTGTTCCCGCCGCCCAGCAGGTCCTGGAACGCCGCCACGGCGTTGTCCAGCCCGTCGACCACCGTCTCGCGCGCCACCAGCGAGCCGTCCCGCAACCAGCCGGACGCCGTGGCCACGAACTCGGGTCGCAGGTCGCTGTGCGAGCCGACGATGAAGCCGCGCAACGACAGTTGCCGGCCCACGATCTGCCACAGGTTCCGGGCGCCGGGCTGCGTCCCCTCCGCGTTGTAGCCGGAGATCGCCCCGCACAGCGCCGCCCGGCCGAACGTCCGGAACGCCTCGATGGCCGCCTCGAGGTGCTCGCCGCCGACGTTGTCGAAGAAGACGTCGATCCCGTCGGGTGCCGCCGCCGCGAGCAGGTCGGCGACGGCGCCGTCGTGGTAGTCGAAGGCGGCGTCGAAGCCCAGGTCATCGGTCAGCCAGCGGACCTTCTCCGGCGTCCCGGCGCTGCCGATCACCCGCGCCGCCCCGCGGAGCCGGGCGAACTGCCCGACCACGCTGCCCACCGCGCCGGCCGCACCGGACACGAACACCGTGTCACCGGCCCGGAAGTCGGCCAGCCGGAACAGCCCGGCCCAGGCCGTCAACCCCGGCATGCCGAGAACACCCAGGTAGAGGGACAGCGGCAGGCCGGGCAGCGGTGCCACGACCGTGACGGCCGACGCATCGAGGACCGCGACGTCCCGCCAGCCGGAACCGTGCAGCACCAGCGCGCCCTCCGGCACGGCCTCCGCCCGGGAGGCGACGACCTGGCCCACCGTGCCGCCCTGCATGGTCTCGCCGAGCTCCCACGACGGGGCGTACGACTTCGTCGCGCTCATCCGGCCGCGCATGTACGGGTCGACCGACATCGCGATGCTGCGGACGACGACCTGCCCCGGCACCGGATCCGGCCGGGAGGTGGCGACCAGCCGGAAGTCCTCGGCCACCGGCATGCCCTGCGGACGGCGGACGAGCTGCCACTCCCGGGTCGGGACGCTCACCGCGGGAAGTCCGGCTCGTTGCGGGGCACCACGAAGACCTCGGGCACGAAGCTCGTGGTGGGCATCGTCACCATGGTCAGCACCATCCGCGCGACGTCGCCGGGCGGCATCATCCGGTGCTCCGGGATGCCCCAGCGCTCCATCATCGGGGTGTCCATCGCCGCCGGCACGATGCTGTGCACCCGCGCGGGAAACGGCGTCTCGGCGCCGTCCGGGCCGACCATCGCCTTCTCCCGCAGCTCCCGCTGGATGCACCGGGTCGCGCTGCGGAAGGCGGCCTTGGAGCTGTTGTAGGCGATCGCGCCGCTGCCCGAGGTCACCGCGGACAACGACGTCACGTGGACGACGTCCGCCGTCGTGCCGGCCGGCCGGTGCTGCACCACCTTGAGGAACTCGCTGGTCAGGAAGACCGGCCCCTCGCAGTTGACCGCGTGCACCATCCGGTAGTCGGCCAGGTCGATGTCGGTGACGTAGCCCGGCCGGTCGATGCCGGCCACGTTGACCAGCAGGTCGAACCGGTCGCCGTGCCGGTCGAACAGGTCGGCCACCACCCGGCGGCGCACGGCGTCGTCGGTGACGTCGAGCCCGACGACCTCCGCGGTGCCGCCGGCCTCCGTGACGGCCTTCGCCGTTCGCTCGGCCCCCGGGGTGTCGATGTCGCCGAGGACGACGCTCGCCCCGGCCCCGGCCAGCGCCGTCGCGACCGCCCGCCCGAGTCCGCTCGCCGCTCCGGTCACCAGGGCCACCCGGCCCGCCAGCCCGTCCGTCGTCATCCGCTCCGACCTCCTCGCCGCCGGGCGCGCTCGCGCCCGGTCCTCGTCGGTCACCTTCGCCCAGACCGCCGACGGTTGCAGGACGGACCTACAGTTGGGCCATGTTCTTCTCCCGCGCCAAGACCCAGCCGGTCACCGCGGAGGACGCCCTGGCCGGCCGCCCGGAGCCGCTTCCGCACGTCCCCGAGGTGCACGCGGTCAACGGCAACCGCATCCAGCCCCCGTTCCCCGACGGCATGCACACCGCGGTCTTCGCCGCCGGCTGCTTCTGGGGCGTGGAGAAGGTGTTCTGGGAGCTCCCGGGCGTCTACTCCACCGCCGCGGGCTACGCCGGTGGTCACACGCCCAATCCCACCTACGGCGAGGTGTGCTCGGCCGGCACCGGGCACGCCGAGGTCGTCCTGGTCGTCTTCGACCCGGCGGTGACCTCCTACGAGCAGCTGCTCAAGGCGTTCTGGGAGGACCACGACCCGACGCAGGGCATGCGCCAGGGCAACGACGTCGGCACCCAGTACCGGTCGGCGATCTACCCGCAGGGCCCGGACCAGGAAGCAGCTGCCAAGCTCACCCGCGACCGCTACCAGGAGCGGCTGACGGCGGCCGGCTACGGCGAGATCACCACCGAGATCGCCCCGCTCGACGCCTTCTACTACGCCGAGGCCGAGCACCAGCAGTACCTGTACAAGGTGCCCAACGGCTACTGCCCGGTGCACTCGACGGGCGTCTCCTGCCCGGTGGGCCTGCCGGGGGTGTGAAGGAGGACCCCGTCCTCCCCACCCCTCGCAAGCTCGCGGCGGTGCCCTGGACGGGGCCTGAGGCAGA
This sequence comes from Modestobacter lapidis, assembly GCF_054780755.1. NCBI lineage: Bacteria > Bacillati > Actinomycetota > Actinomycetes > Geodermatophilales > Geodermatophilaceae > Modestobacter > Modestobacter lapidis. The sequence goes on from NZ_BAAGVS010000025.1 coordinate 37,445, forward strand.
GTGGGCGACGTGACCGCCGACCACTCCGCCCCCGCTCACGCAGACTTCTTCACCCAGCTGCGGCGGGCCCCGGACGTCGAGGCGCCGGAGCTGGTCGCCGTCGACGCCACCGACCGCCTCCTGCTCGACGAGGCGGCCGCTGAGCTCGCGGCGCACCCGGCGGACGTCGCCGTCATCGACGACTCGCACGGTGCCCTGACCCTGGGTGCCGGTGAGCTCCACGGCGCGACCGGCGTCCGGGTGCACCAGGACCTGCTGCTCGGTGAGCTGGCGCTGGCCGCCAACGCCGAGCTGACGGGGCGGGCCGGCACGTACCGGTCGCTGCCGCTGGGCGCCGACCTGGTGCGTGGCGCGCGGGTGGTGCTGGCCAAGGCCCCGAAGAGCCTGGACGCCCTGCGGGAAATCGCCGAGGTCGTGGCGGCCGGCGCCGATCCGGGCGTCACCCTCTACGTCGGGGCGCGGGTCAAGCACATGACCCGGGCGATGAACGACGTCCTCGGCGACTGCTTCACCGACGTCTCCGCGACCCTGGCCCGGCAGAAGTCCCGCGTGCTGGTGGCCCGCGGCCCGCGCCCGGTGGCGCCGTCCTTCCCCCGCTGCCGTGCGCACGACGACCTCGGCGTCACCCTGTGCGCGCACGGCGCCGCGTTCGCCGGCAACAAGGTCGACCGCGGCACCCGCGCGCTGCTGGCCGCGCTGCCGGAGGCGGTGCCCGACGCCGCGAGCGCCGTCGACCTCGGCTGCGGCACCGGCCTGCTGGCCGTCGCGCTGGCCACCGCCCGCCCCGGCCTGACCGTGCTGGCCACCGACCAGTCGGCGGCCGCGGTCGTCTCCGCGACGGCCACGGTCGCCGCGAACGCGCTGGCCGGCCGGGTCGCGGTCACCCGGGACGACGCCGCCTCGGCCGTCCCCGACGCCAGTGTCGACCTGGTGGTCTGCAACCCGCCCTTCCACCTCGGCGTCGCGGTGCACGCCGCGGCCGCCGAGCGGGTGTTCGCCGCTGCCGGCCGGGTGCTGCGACCGGGCGGCGAGCTGTGGTGCGTCTACAACTCGCACCTGCCGCACCGCGAGGCGCTGCGCCGGCTGGTCGGGCCGACCCGGCAGGTCTCGCGTGACCCGGTCTTCACCGTCACCGCCGCCACGAAACGCTGAGCGGGCCCTCCACCCCGGGCCCGAACCCGCCGCCGGCCACTGCCCGGCCGGCTCAGCAGAACCCGGGCGTGCCCAGCCAGGCCACCGTGGCCGGCGGGACGTCGTCGCGCAGCACGCTGCCCTCGATCAGCCCGTACGGCCGGTCGGCGGCGTGGTAGACGACCGCTCCCAGCTGCCCCTCCAGGTGGTTGTCCAGGCCGAAGGCCGAGAGGTCGGCCAGGAAGTGGTGCCTGTTCGGCATCGACATCCGCACCTCGGCGACCTGCGGGTGCCGCTCGAGCACCGCCTCGCCCATCGCGTAGAGCGTCTGCTGCAGCGCCAGCGAGTGGGTGGCGGCGAAGGTCTCCAGCAGCGTCGTCCGCACGCCGGCGAAGGCGTCGTCCCAGGGCAGGTCGGTGGACGTGTACCGCCAGCGCGCGGTCACCGCGGTGGCCAGGATCCGGTCGCTGGTGCCGGGCAGGGTCGTGTACCGGTCGCGGGGGAAGCCCCGGAACTCCGAGCCGGTGGTCTTGAGGACGACGAGGTCGGTGAGCCCGGCGAGCACGTGGAGGCCGGGGCCGGGGCCGGAGGAATCCGCGGTGACCACCGCCGTCCGTACCTCGCCGCCGGTGCGGGAGAACGCGTGGTCGTGCGGCTGCCCGCCGACGGCGATCCGGTCCCAGCCGTAGGACTCCACCGCCACCCGCGCGCCGGTGATCCACTCCTGCGCGCCGGTGAAGTGCCGGGCCAGCCGCAGCGCGAAGGACTCCGGCGTGCCGATCCCGTCGCGGGCGAAGGCGAGGACGGTGTTCTTCTGCGTGTCCGTGGTGAGCACGTGGGCGTTGTCGCCGGCGGTGTGCGCCGCCGTGAAGTCGCCGCGCAGGCTGGTGGAGACGTTGAGGTCGACCAGGGAGTGCCGCGGCGTGGCGCGGTCGACCGCGACCACCCGGACCTCGGCCTTCCCGTACTGGTTGGGTCCGAGGACGATCGCCATGAGGGCAGCCTCCCATCGTCGTTGCGGGTTCTTGCTCAGCTGCCCCGGTACGTCGAGTAGGCGAAGGGGCTGAGCAGCAGCGGCACGTGGTGGTGGTCGGCGGGCTCCCGGACGGTGAAGGTGAGCACCACCTCCGGGTAGAACGTCTCGCGGCCCTGCCCGGCGAACCAGGCGCCGGTGCCGAACACCAGCCGGTGCACGCCTGCTCCCGTGTCGCCCTCGGCCAGCCGGCACCGGCCGTCGGCGTCGGTGGCCCCCGTGGCCAGCTGCTCGTCCCCCGCGTAGAGCGCGACGGCGACCCCCGTCGCGGGGTGGCCGGTGACGGAGTCCAGGACGTGGGTCGACACGCTCATGGGTCGAGCATCCCCCGCACCCGGATCCCGGTGATCTGCGCCAGCTGCTCGGTCACCTCGGCCCGTTCCTGCTCGGGCGAGTTGCCCAGCCGCCGTTGCAGCTCGGCGAGCATCTCCGGCGCCGTCCGCCCGGCCGCGCGGATCAGGAAGACGGTGCCGAACCGCTCCTCGTAGGCGCGGTTCCCCTCGGTCATCGCCGCCCGCAGCTCGTCGTCGGCCGCGCCCATCCCGCTCTGCTCGCGACGGGAGGCCGCGGCCTCCGCCGAGGAACCGGCCACCCGGTCGCCGATTCGTGGGTGCGCGGCCAGCGCGGCGGTGACCTCGTCCCAGCCCAGCGACCGGCTGACCGCCTCGGCGCGTGCGACCAGCGCCTCCCCGGTCGGGTACGGGCGGCCGGCCAGGACCTCGACCGCGAAGCGGGGCGCTGCGCTGCACGCCCGCAGCACCTCCGCGGCGCGCCCGCCCGGCGCGGCGTTGAAGCTGTCCAGGGAACTGTGCGGCACGGCTGCGAGGATGCCAGGACATGATGCGGGCTATGGTTCCCGAGGAGCTGCTCGTCGAGCTCGACCGCCGGCTCGAGCCCGTCGACGCCGCGCGGCTGGCCGCCTATCCCGGGGAGTCGCCGGACCGGCAGCCGGTGCACACCTGCTACGTGCCGGCCGACGCCGTCGTCCCCGGGCTCAGCACCGCCTGGGGGACGGCGGCGCTCGCCGCGCTCGACGAGCACGGCCTGCCCGACCTCGGGCTCGACCCCGCGCTGGTCGACGAGGTGCTGCCCCGGGTGCGGGCCAAGCTGGCCACCGAGCCGGTGGAGGACCTGCGGGTCGACGCCGAGGACGGCTACCGGGGCGGGCCCGGCGCCGAGGACGGCGACGTCCGCGCCGCCGCCGCGGTGCTCGCCGCCGAACCCGTGCGGCCGGCCTACCTGGGCATCCGGGCCAAGTCGCTGGAGGGCCCGACCCGGCGCCGCGGCGTGCGGACCCTCGACCTGTTCCTGGTCGGTCTGGCGGGCTCGGGCCGGCAGCGGGCGATCGTCACCCTGCCCAAGGTCACCGCCGCCGAGCAAGTGGCCGCCTTCCTGCCGGTCCTCGACGCGCTGGAGCAGTCCGCGGGGCTGGGGCTGGACCTGGAGCTGCAGGTGGAGACCCCGCAGGCCGTGCTCGGCGCGGACGGGACGACGACGCTGGCCCGCATGCTGCACGCCGGCGGCGGCCGGGTCACCGGCCTGCACCACGGCACCTACGACTACAGCGCCTCGCTCGGGATCGCCGCGGCCCACCAGTCCGCCGACCACCCCGCGGCCGACGCCGCCAAGCAGGCCATGCAGGTCGCGGTGGCCGGCACCGCGGCGCGGGCGGTCGACGGCTCCAGCAACGTGCTGCCGGTGGGCGAGCGCGCGCAGGTGCACGCCGCCTGGGTGCTGCACGCCGGGCTGGTCCGCCGTGCGCTGGAGCGCGGCTTCTACCAGGGCTGGGACCTGCACCCGGCCCAGCTGGTCACCCGGTACGTCGCCACCTACGCGTTCTTCCGCGCGGCGCTGCCGGCCGCGGCCGCCCGGCTGGACGCCTACGTGCACGAGGTGGCCGGTGGCGTGCTCGACGAGCCGGCCACGGCCCGGGCGCTGGCCACGGTGGTGCTCCGCGGCCTGGACTGCGGCGCGCTGGACGCCGGCGAGGTGCAGGTGGCCACCGGCCTCGACCGGGCCGGGCTGGACCGGCTGGCGGGGCGGCGTTCCGGCGCGGGCTGACGACACGCTCCTGACCACTTGGGGAGGGGTCGGGGGTGACGGGCCGCTCGGCGTCGTTGAGAATGCGAGCAATTGTGTCTGCCCGTTTCGTGCTCGAGAGGTCGCAGCCCGTGGTCGGAGGTTCCGTGGTTCCCCCGGGAGCTGACGCCTGCGGGCACCACCACGCCGCGCTCCTGGTCGACTCACCGGACGAGCTGCTCGCCGCCGTCGTGCCCTTTCTCGACGCCGGGCTCAGCGCCGGCGACCTGGTGGTGCTCGCCTGCTCCCCCGAGCGGGAGGACCAGGTCCGCGGTGCGCTGGGACACCGGGGTGACGGCCTGTCCGCCGAACCGCGGGTGGCCCTGCTGGACACCCGCGCGCCGGACGCGGTCATCGCCACCAGGGCGCTGCTCGCCAGGCTGGGGGAGACCCGGTCGGGTCGGATGCGGATCCTGGGCGACCCCGGTTCGGGCCCGCGCCCCGCAACTGGCGGGAGGGTCAGCGGTACGAAGCGGTGGTCAACGTCCTGCTCGCCCGGTCGCCGATCGACGCGATGTGCGTCTACGACCGGCAGGTGCTGCCCACCGAGGTGGTCGACAGCGCCCTGGCCACCCACCCGGGGCTGGTCGGTGGCGGGGTTCTCCAGGTCAACCCGGCGTTCCAGGAACCCGCGGCCTACCTGGCGCAGCTGCCGCTGCCCCGCGAGGTGCTGGAGGACACGCCGCCGCTGTTCGCCGTGGAGAGCGCGCGTGCGCTGGCGCCGCTGCGCCACCAGCTCGCCGCCGTCCTGGCCACCTGCGTGCTCGACCGGGACCGCGGCGAGGACATGCACCTGGCGGTCAGCGAGATCGCCGCCAACGCCTTCCGGCACGGCGTCCCCCCGGTGTCGGCCCGGGTGTGGGCCGACGAGGGCCGCGTCATCTGCACGATCTCCGACCGGGGAACCGGCTACCGCGACCCGCTGGCCGGGTTCCAGCCCGCCCACGGCGCCGACCTGTCGCGGGGCGGCATGGGGCTGTGGCTGGCCCGCAAGCTCTGGGACCACGTGGACCTCGTGCCCGGCCCGGGCGGCCTCACCGTCCGGCTCAGCTCCGCGCTCCACCCCGGGCGCTGAACCGACCCCGACGGGTCACTCGTCGCTAGGCTGGCCGACCTGCTGCGCCGCTTCCTCGTCACGCTGGGCCGGGTGCCGCGGGAGACCTGAGGGTCAGAACTGGTCGTGCCCCTCCCGGCGGTCGAGCACGGTGAACCGGTGCCACAGGCCGGACAGCTGCAACGGCTTGATGACGGCGATGCTCTCGACCGCCAGCGCGAGCTCGATGCCGCGCGGCTGGGCCAGCTTCTGCAGCTGCACCAGCGCGGCGATCCCCGCCGAGTTCAGGAATGACACCTCGCAGAGGTCGAGCTCGACCCGTGTCAGCGGCGTCCGGCTGAGCATGAGGTCGGTCAGCTCGCGCACCAGGGGGCGCCGGGCGGTGTCGGTGAGCTCACCGACCACCTCGATCCGGGCGGTGGCGCCGTCGCGGGTGCAGGTCACGGTGACGTTCGGGGGCCCGTGCTCGGGCCCGGTCGCTGGTCCGGCGGCGTCCGGCTGCGTTGCCCGGGGAGGCTGCTCCATGAGCGGCTGTGTGCCCGGCCGGTCGTCGGTTCACTCCTTCCGCGTACGGTTGAGAACTCAACGGAAGTGTGTGCGAGGAGTAGCCCGTGTCCCGTCCCGTCCTGCAGGTGGTCGCCGCCAGCACCCGTCCCGGCCGCAAGGGCATCGCCGTCGCCCGCTGGGTCCAGCGCCTGGCGGAGGAGCACGGCGGCTTCGACGTCGAGCTGGTCGACCTCGCCGAGGTGGGCCTGCCGCTGTTCGACGAGCCGAACCACCCCCGGCTGCAGCAGTACACGCACCAGCACACCAAGGACTGGAGCGCCACGGTCGCCCGTGCCGACGCCTTCGTCTTCGTCACCCCGGAGTACAACCACTCCTTCCCGGCCGCGCTGAAGAACGCGCTGGACTACCTGAACGCCGAGTGGGCGGACAAGGCGGCCGCGCTGGTCTCCTACGGAGGCGTCTCCGCCGGGCTGCGCGCCGCGACCGCGCTCAAGCCGGTGCTCAACGCGCTGCGCATGGTGCCGGTCGTGGAGGCCGCGACGATCCCGTTCGTCCAGCAGTTCCTCACCGACGACGGCGAGTTCGTCGGCAACGCCGAGCTCGAGGGCGGCGCGAAGGCGATGCTCGACGCGCTGCTGCGGCTGGACTCGGTGCTGGCGCCGCTGCGCGCCGCCGACTGATCAGCGGTCGAGGAGCAGCAGGCTGTAGGCGGCCAGCGACGGCCCGTCGGTGAACCGGCCGTCCCGGATCATCGCCTGCAGCCGGCTCCCGGGCACGAAGGCGTGCCGCATGTCCGCCTCGGTGGCCTCGCGGGCGGTCGGGCCGCGGGTCAGCCCGGTGGCTAGCCAGACGTCGAACTCCTGGGTGGACAGGCCGGGTGCCAGGTCGAGGTGGCCCAGGCGCCGCAGCTCGGCGGCGCGCAGGCCGGTCTCCTCGGCGAGCTCGGCGCGGGCCAGTTCCTCCGGCGTCCCGTCCTCCCCGGCTGACCAGGTGCCCTGCGGGAACTCCCACGCACGTCGTCCCAGCGGGTGGCGGAACTGCTCGACCAGCCAGAACCCGTCCCGTTCGGCGGCGATCACCAGCGCGAAGTCCGGCCGCTCCACCACGCCGTAGATGCCGGTGGAGCCGTCCTCGCGGACGACGGCGTCCTCCCGCACGCGGATCCACGGGTTCCGGTAGACCTCTCGGCTGCTCATCGTCCGCACCCGACCTAGCCTGGCAGAGGGAGGAGGACGCCGATGACGCAGCGGAAGCCGACCGGGATGTCGTTCGAGACCTGGGTCGAGCAGCAGATCCGGCGGGCCGGGGACGAGGGTGCCTTCGAGGGGCTGTCGTTGACCGGCAAGCCGCTGCCCCGGCGTGACCGGGAGAAGAGCAGCTACGAGTGGGCGCTGGAGTGGGCCAGGCGCGAGGAAGCCGACGTCGCCGCGATGCTGCCCACCGGCCTGGTGCTGCGCAAGGAGCGGGAGGAGCTTCCCGCGCTGATCGCCCGGCAGACCTCCGAGGTCGCCGTTCGGGCGCTCGTGCAGGCGCACAACGAGCGGGTCGACCAGTACTACCGGCGGCCGGTGGAGGGCGTCTGGATCCCGGTCGGGATGGTCGACCTGGACGACGTGGTCGACGAGTGGCGGCGCAACCGCCCGGCCGTGCCGCCCGGGCCGCCGGCCGCTCCGGTCACCGCGCCGTCCCGGCGGCGCGGGTGGTGGCGACGGGTGGGTGCGCCGGCAGGTGCACGGTGGAATCGGCCCAGACGGCGAGCAGGTCCTCGTCGTGACTGATCGCCACCACCCCCAACGAGCCGGCGCGAACCCGGTCCCGGACCACCCCGACCAGCGCCGCGGTGGTGGAGGCGTCGAGCATGGCCGTCATCTCGTCGCAGACGAGGTACCGGGGCTGCTGGGCCAGCGCCCGGGCGAGGCAGGCCCGCTGCAGCTGGCCGTCGCTCACCTCCGCCGGCCTCCGCTGCAGCAGGTCGCCGGTCAGCCCGACCTCCTCGGCGAGCTCGGCGACCCGGCGGGACCGCGCGGCGGTGTTCCGCCGGCCGGCGGTCGGCGTGCCGCGCACGCGCAGCGGCTCGGCCACGACGTCGGCGAGGGACAGCCGCGGGTCCACCGAGAGCCGGGGCGACTGGAACAGCATGGCCACCGCGGTCCGCGAGGCCCGGGGGACCGCGTACCGGACGCCCGGCGAGCGGTACCCGTCGACGGTGACCGAACCGGCCAGCGGGGCGAGCAGCCGGCCGAGCACCCGGGCGACGGTGGTCTTGCCGCTCCCGCTCGGGCCGGCCAGCCCAACCACCTGCCCGGGCTGCACCGTGAGGTCCAGCCCGCGGACCACCGGCACGCCCGGCTGGTGTCCGGCGTCCATCCGTTCCGCGCTCAGCACGGGCCGGCCTCGAGGGCCCGGCAGCGCACGGACCGGGCGCCGGTGCGGTGCACCACGTCGCCGCCGTCGCACCGGCCGGGCCGGCGGCGGTGCCAGGCGCACCCGGCGGGCAGGTCGGTCAGCTGCGGCGGCTGCCCGGGGATGGGGACCAGCCCGCCCGAGGGCAGGGCGGCCAGCAGTTCCCGGGTGTAGTCGTGTCCCGGGGCGGCCAGGACGTCGGCGGCGGGGCCGCTCTCCAGCAGCCGGCCGGCGTACATGACGGCGACGTCGTCGACCGCGCCGGGGACCCGCCGCAGCGCGCCCAGGTCGTGGGTGATGAGCAGGACGGCGCAGCCCGCGTCGGCGACCTCCCGGAGCAGGCCGAGGGTCCGGTCGACCAGCGGCCGGTCCAGCCCGGCCGTCGGCTCGTCGGCCAGCACCACCTGGGGCTCGCCGGCGAGCGCCAGGGCGACGGCGACCCGCTGGGCCATGCCCCCGGACAGCTCGTGCGGGAACCGGTCGAGGTCTGCCGGTGCCAGGCCGACCCGCTCGGCCAGGGAGTCGGCCCGGACCCGTGCGTCGGTGCCGGGGCAGAGCTCGCGGACCACCTCCTCCAGCTGGGCGCGGGCGCTGCGCACCGGGGTCAGCGAGGTCGCGGCCGACTGCGGGACCAGCGCGATCCGCCGGCCGCGGACCTGCCGGGCCAGCGTGGTGCGGCCGGTGGTGAGCAGGTCCAGCGACCCGGCCGGGCCGGACAGCCCGGCCGCTCCGGTCACCGTGGCGTTGGCCGGCAGCAGCCCGAGCAGCGCCCCGGTCAGCACCGACTTGCCGCAGCCGCTCTCGCCGACCAGTGCCAGCACCCGGCCCGGGTGCAGGTCGAAGGAGACGTCGGTGGCGGCGTGCACCTGCGGGGGGATGCGTCGTCCGCGCGCCCGGCCCAGGGCGAACCGCACGGTCAGCCCGGTGACGGCCAGCGCGGGGAGGCTGGTCGTGGTGATCGTCCCGGTGGTCACCGCAGGGTCGCCCCGCGCCGTGGCGCGCTGATCCGCTGCCGGACGCCGGAGCCCACCGCGGCCACCGCGAGGGTGGTGAGCACGAGGCTGAGCGCGGGGAAGAGCAGCGTCCACCAGCCGCCGAGCAGCAGCGAGCTGCGGGCCTCCTCGAGCAGGGTGCCCAGGCTGGGCCGGTGCGGGGGCAGGCCCAGCCCCAGGAAGCTCAGCGTCGACTCGTGCCAGACGGCGTGCGGCAGCAGCAGCACCGCGGCAACCAGGGCCTGGGGGAGCGCGGCCGGCAGCAGGTGCCGGTGCACCACCCGCCACCGGGACGCGCCGCCGAGCACCGCGGCGTCCACGTGCGGCCGGTCGCGCAGCGAGAGCACCTCGGCGCGCACGATCCGGGCCACCTGGGTCCAGTGGGTGAGCGCGATGGAGGCGACGATCGCGACCAGGCTGCCGCGGAACAGCGCCACCAGCACGATGCCCAGCAGCAGGTGCGGCACGGCGTTGATCCCGTCGACCAGCCGCATGACCAGCCGGTCGACCCAGCCGCCGGCCGCCGCCGAGACCGCGCCGACGACGGCACCCAGCACCGTGGACAGGGCGGCGCACACCACGGCGATCAGCAGGGAGACCCGTAGCCCCGCCGCGGTGCGCACGAACAGGTCGCGGCCGGCGGAATCGGTGCCGAACGGGTGGCCGGGGGAGGGGGCGAGGCGGGCGGCGGAGAAGTCGGTGACCCGGTCATCCACGCCGGCCACCCAGGGCACCAGCGTCGCGTAGGCGACCAGCAGCACCAGCACGCCCACGCCCAGGGGCAGCCGGAGGTCGCGGTCAGCCATCCGCGCGCACCCGCGGGTCCAGCAGCACGGTGGCCACGTCGGCCAGCAGCGAGCCGAGCAGCACCGCGACCGTGGTCAGCAGGGTCAGGACGGCCAGCAGCGGGAAGTCCAGCTCGGTGGCGGAGGTGACCACCGCCTGGGCCAGCCCCGGCCAGCTGAACACCTCCTCGACCAGCACGGCGCCGACCACCAGCTCGGCCAGCCGGGTGCCCAGCACGGTCACGAACGGCAGCAGCGCGGTCGGCAGGGCGTGCCGCAGCACCACCGTCCGCTCGGCCAGCCCCCGGGACCGGGCGCCGGTGACGTGGTCCTCGGCCAGCGAGCCCAGCAGTGACTGCCGCACGCTGAGCAGCAGCCAGGGGAGCTGGGAGAGCGCGAGCACGGTGGCCGGCAGGACCAGGTGGGTGGCGACCTGGCCGGCGGACAGCGCGGCGCCGGCATCGGTGAGCCCGGCGACCGGCAGCCAGGAGAGCCCCACCCCGAAGACGGCGACCGCGCCGAGGGCCACCACGAACGGCGGGGTGCCCTGCAGCAGCAGGCACAGCGGGGTGACCACCCGGTCGACCCAGCCGCCCCGGCGGGCGGCGGCCCAGCTGCCGAGCACCAGCGCGAGGACGACGGCGAGCACGAGGGCGACGCCGACCAGCAGCATCGTCCACGGCAGCCGCTCGGCGACCACCGAGACGACGGGCTGCCCGAACGAGCGGGAGGTGCCCAGGTCGCCGGTGAGCAGATCGCCCAGCCACCCGAGCAGGTGCAGGTACCACGGCCGGTCGGTGCCCAGCTCGTCGGCGATCCGGTCCTGCACGTCCTGGCTGGCGGTCAGGTACCGGTCGCCGAGGTACCCGGCCAGCGGGTCGAACGGGGAGGCGGCGGCGAGGGCGAAGACCCCCACCGCGACACCGAGGACGACCGGGACGGCGAAGGCGAGCCGGCGGACCGCCATCCGGGCCGCCGCCCGCCGGCGGGAGGGCCGCGGCGCCGGGGTCGCCCGGGTCCCGGGCGATGCGGCCGGCGCCGGGTCGCGCCGCAGCGCCGGCGGAGCGGCCGTCATCCGGTGTACCGCCAGTCCCGCAGGTTCCACCACGGACCCCAGCTGACCCCGTGCGCGTGCGGCTCGAGCACCGGCTCGGTGCCGGCCCAGTCGCCGTCCGCCAGGACGTAGACGTGCTCGAGGAAGACCAGCTGGACCGCGGGTGGGTTCGCGACGAACCGCTGCTGGACGGTCCGGTAGGCCGCCGCCCGGGTGGCGGGGTCGGTGCTGCGGCGCGCGGCGTCGAGGGCCGCGTCGACCGCGGGGTCGGCCAGGTCGCCGGGGTTGTCGAAGGGGCCGCCCACGCCGGGTCGGGTGTAGGAGGAGTGCAGGGCGGCGTAGAGCTGGGTGTCGGGGTCGTAGGGAACGTCCCCGCCGCCGAGCAGGCCGGCGTCGACCGGGATGCGCGGTCGGAACTCCGGCCGGGCCACCGCCGCCAGGTCCACCTCGATCCCGACGGCGAGCGCATCGGAGGCGAAGGCCTGGGCCAGGTCGCGGCGCAGCGTCTCCTCGGGGAAGTACATCAGGGTGAACTCCGCGCGCACGCCGTCCCGGACCCGGATCCCGTCGTCCCCGGGCACCCAGCCGGCGGCGCCGAGCCGCGCGCGGGCAGCGTCCGGGTCGTGCCGGAACGCCGCGTCAGGATCGTGCGAGTCGCCGAAGACCGCCGGGACCGGCGTGTAGCTCGGCGTGCCGTGCCCACCGAGGATGTCGGTGACCATCGCCTCCCGGTCGACGGCGGAGTTCAGGGCCAGCCGGATGGCCGGGTCGCCGGTCACCGGATCGCCGGCCGGCAGGGAGACCGAACGGTGGTCGGCGCTGGGGTGGCCCACCACGGTCAGCCCCTCGGCATCGGCCATGGTGTCGGCGATCAGCGGGGGCAGCGTCGTGCCGTCGAACTCCCCGGCGGCCATCCGCTGCGCCCGGGTGTTGTCATCGGGGACGTAGACGACGACGAGCTCCCGCACCTCGGGCTCGCCGCCCCAGTGGTCGGGGTTGGCGGTGTAGACGGTGCGGTCGCCGCGCCGCTCGCTGAGCAGGAACGGACCCGTGCCGATCGGGGCGGTGTTGAGCGCGGACTCCTCGGCCGGGCCCGGCGTCTCCAGCGCCTCGGACGGCGCGATGCCGAGCAGCAGCTTGGTCGGGAACGGCGCGTAGGGGTAGGCCAGCCGGAAGGCGACGGTGCGCTCGTCGACCGCCTCGACGCGGTCGATCATCGCGTAGTTGCCGGCGATCGGGGAGGCCGACGCCGGATCGAGCACGGCCGAGTAGGTGGCGACCACGTCGGCGGCGTCGAACGTCGACCCGTCGGAGAACCGGACGCCGTCGCGCAGCGGGACCGTCCAGGTGGTGGCGGTGCCGTCGTCCCGGGGCAGCTCGGTGGCCAGGGCGGGCTCGAGCTCGGGGAGCCCGGTTCCGCCGCCGAGGCGGACGAGCCCGTCGTAGACCTTCGACGAGCCGGTCTCGCCGTGCCCGCCGACCGGGTTGAAGGGCTCCGGTTCGTAGGCGTCGGCGAGGACCAGGCGCCGGGTGTCCGCGCCGTCGCTCGCCGTGCCGGGTGCGCTGCACGCGCTGAGCGTCGTCAGGACGGCGGCCGTCGCGACCAGCCCCCCGGTGGCGCGGAGGGGGACGTGCACGGGCAACGGGGCTCCCGGGATCGACGGACCACGCGCTAGCTGCGAACGGTAGGCAACAAGCTACCTGTTGCCAGAGCCTGGCAAAAAGGCCGCGTGCGGGTAGCGCCGGGCGCTGGTGGGGTCGGCCTCGCCGATGACTTTTCGTCGTCCCATCGGTCTGGTGCGGCAGGATCGCGCGGAAGGAGCGGGATGATCATCGTCGCCGGGGCGCTGCGGGTGCGCCCGGAGGAACGGGCCGGCTACCTGGCCGGCTGCCGGGCCGTGGTCGAGCAGGCACGGCGGACAGCGGGCTGCCTGGACTTCGCGATCTCCGCCGACCTGCTCGACGACGGGCGGGTCAACGTGTTCGAGCGGTGGCGCAGCCGAGCCGAGCTGGCAGCCTTCCGCGGGTCCGGGCCCGCCGACGACCAGCAGGCGGCGCTGCTCTCGGCCGACGTCGCCGAGTACTGCGTCGACTCGGATGGCGAAGACTCGGGTGGCGAAGGCTCGGGTGGCGCCGACTCGGATGGCGCCGGGTCCGAGGAGCCCGGGACGGCGTTTCCCCGGGACATCGGCCGGCCGGCGAGCCGCGCGCTCGCCGCCGCCGGGTACCGCGCCCCGGCCGACCTGACGGCAGTGTCCGAGCGGGAGCTGCTCGCGCTGCACGGGGTCGGCCCCCGGGCCGTGGAGCGGCTGCGCCGCACCATGGCCGAGCAGGGCCTGGCGTTCCGGCGATGACCCCTCCGACCAGACCCTGACCGCAGTCGGTCAGTCGGTGAGCAGCCGCAGGATCCGTTCGAGCTCGGCCCGATCGGCCGGGGCGAGCCGGTCGAACAGCTCGGTGGAGTCCGCCGTCCGGGCATCGGCGAGCTCGCGCTGGATCCGCCGTCCGGCCTCGGTCGGCCGCAGCACCACCGCGCGCCGGTCCGCCGGGTCGGCTGCCCGCTCCACCAGCCCGCGCTCCTGCAGACCGTCGGCCACCTCGGTCGCCGAGCGGGGGGCGATCCGGAGCGCCTCGGCCAGGTCGGACAGCCGCACCCCGTCGCCCGCGCACACCACCCGCAGGGCGCGGGCCTGGTGCGGCGAGAGGTCCCACGGCGCCAGCGCCTCGCGCCACCGGCGGCGCTGGGTTCGCGCGACCCGCATCAGCAGGTCGCCGAGTGCCGTCCCGTCGTCAGCCACCCGGGAATCGTACCGGTACTCCGCCGGTTACCACACCGTGAGGTAACCTCAGCAAACGGAGACGGAACGAGGTGGTCGGATGGACGGCGGCATGGACCCCGTGGGTCGCGGTGGCGGCGGTGGGGGCGGCGGTGGTCGTTCCGGGGGCCGGCCCGACCCGGCCGACCGGGCGCAGCTCGAGCGCTCGCCGGTCCGCTGGGGCCGGGTGGCGGCGCTGTTCCGGCCCTACCGCTGGCAGCTGGGCGTGGTCGTCGCGCTGATCGTGGCCTCGTCCACCGTCGCGCTGGCCACCCCCTTCCTGATCCGGCTGGTCATCGACGTGGCGCTGCCGGAGCAGGACGTCGGCCTGCTGGCCTGGGCCGTGGCGGGGATGGTGGCGGTCGCGGCGGTCACCGCCGTCCTCGGCGTGGTGCAGACCTGGCTGTCCACCACCGTCGGGCAGCGGGTCATGCACGGCCTGCGGACGGCGGTCTTCACCCACCTGCAGCGCCAGTCGCTGGGCTTCTTCACCCGCACCAAGGGCGGTGAGGTGCAGTCCCGGCTGATGAACGACGTCGGCGGGATGCAGTCGGTGGTCACCTCGACCGCGACCTCGTTCGCCTCGAACGCCACCACCGTCATCGGGACGGTGGTCGCCATGGCCGCGCTGAGCTGGCGGCTGTCGCTGCTGTCCCTCGTCGTCCTGCCCCCGGCGATCATGCTGACCCGCAAGGTGGCCCGGATGCGCCGGACCATCACCGCCCAGCGGCAGCGGCACCTCGCCGACCTGCACTCGCAGGTCGAGGAGGGGCTCAGCGTCAGTGGCGTGCTGCTCGGCAAGACCCTCGGTGCGGGCCCGGCCCAGTCGCAGCGGTTCACCGGCACGTCGCAGGACCTGGTCGGGCTGGAGGTCCGGTCCCAGCTGGCCGGCCGCTGGCGGATGGCCACGATGAGCATCGTCTTCGCCGGTATCCCGGCGCTGATCTACCTGGCCGCCGGGCTGCCCGCGACGTCCGGCGGCATGACCATCGGCACCCTGGTCGCCTTCACCGCACTGCAGGGCAACCTGTTCCGCCCGCTGATGCAGCTGCTGGACATCGGCGTCTCGCTGACCGCGTCGATGGCGCTGTTCAGCCGGGTGTTCGAGTACCTGGACCTGCCGGTCGACATCGACGACCCCCCGCACCCGGCCGCGGTCGACCCCGCCGCCGTCCGCGGCGAGGTCCGCTTCGACGCCGTCGGGTTCCGCTACGACGGCAGCTCCCGCCCCGCGCTGGACGGCGTCGACCTCACCGTGCCCGCCGGCACCACGCTGGCCCTGGTGGGCGAGACCGGGTCGGGCAAGAGCACCCTGGCCTCGCTGGTCGCCCGGCTCAACGACCCGACCACCGGCCGGGTGACCATCGACGGGATCGACGTCCGCGACCTCGCGCTGGCCGATCTGGCCCGCATCGTCGGCGTCGTCTCGCAGGAGACCTACCTGCTGCACGGCACGATCCGGGCGAACCTGCGGCACGCCAAGCCCGACGCCACCGACGCCGAGATGGTCGACGCCGCCCGCCGGGCCCAGGTCCACGACCTCATCGCCGCCCTGCCGGCCGGCTACGACACCGTCGTCGGGGCCCGCGGCCACCGCTTCTCCGGCGGGGAGAAGCAGCGGCTGGCCATCGCCCGCACGCTGCTGCGCGACCCGCGGGTGCTGGTGCTCGACGAGGCCACCAGCGCGCTGGACAACGAGACCGAGCGCGCCGTCCAGGCGGCCCTCGACGAGGCCAGCCGCGGCCGGACGACGATCACCATCGCGCACCGGCTCTCCACCGTCCGGGACGCCGACCGGATCGCCGTCCTCCGTGCGGGGCGGGTGGTCGAGCGGGGCACCCACGAGGAGCTGATCGACCTCGGCGGCCGGTACGCCCGGCTGGCCGGCGCCGCCGAGCGGGACGCGGTCCTCGCGGGCTGAGCGCCCGCCTCCGGTCGCCACGCTGTGACCTGGGCCATAGAGTCATGGGTCCGGCTCCGCGGCGGGGCCGGACGAGGGGGGGCCGCCGGAGAGCAGGGAGCGCGCGCAGATGGTGGGGTACCACCGGGATGCACGTGAGCTCCGGCTGACCGGCCTGGAGTCCGACTTCCTGCAGGCCACCAGCGCGCTGGTCTGCGTCGTCGACCGCGACGGCCGGATCGTCCTGGCCAACCCGGCGCTGCAGCGCTTCACCGGCCGGCCGGCCGAGGAGCTGCACGGCCAGCACTTCTGCGACGTCTACGTCGTCGCGGAGCACGTGGAGCTGGCCAAGGACGCCGTCGCCCGCGCCATGGCGACGGGCGTGGCCCACCCGCAGGAGGGCGACTGGCTGGCGGCCGGTGGGGTGCGCCGGCGCGTCGCCATGCAGAACGACGTGCTGTTCGACGACCTCGGGCGGCCCTGGGCCGTCGCGTGCGTGGGCCTGGACGTGACCGAGCGACGGGGGCAGGAGGAGAGGCTGCACCGGCGGGCGCACACCGACCTGCTGACCGGGCTGGCCAACCGGAGCGCCCTGTTCGAGGCGCTGACCCGGCACCTGGACCCGGCGAGCGGCGGGGGCTGCGGCGTCCTCTTCTGCGACCTCGACGACTTCAAGGTGGTCAACGACCGGCACGGGCACGCCGTCGGCGACCACGTCCTGACGCAGGTGGCGGCGCGCCTGCGGGAGCTCGTGGCGCCGGACGACCTGGTGGCCCGCTTCGGCGGCGACGAGTTCGTGCTGCTCCGCCCGGCCGGGAACCCGGCCGGCCTGCGGGCCCTCGCCGACCAGGTGGTGCAGCGGATCGGCGAGCCGGTGCCCGGGCCGGCAGGCGAGCTGGCCGTCGGCGTGAGCGTCGGGATCGCCACCGCCGGGCCCGGCGAGGCGGCCGACGTGCTCATCGCCCGCGCCGACGAGGCGATGTACGGAGCCAAGACCCAGCAGCGCCGCCGACGACCGCGGTTCGAAGACCCGGCGAGCTGAGCCAGCGACCTGGCGTGACGGCGGTCCCAGTCGGCGCCGTTCCGGAATGGTGGCCGCCGGCCCGGGCCTCGAGCCGGACATGGACCTGTTCTCACCCGTGACCCTCGGTGACCTCGAGCTCGCCAACCGCGTCGTCATGGCCCCGCTCACCCGGATGCGCGCCGGTGCCGCCGGCGTCCCTGGGAACCTGCTCGTCGAGCACTACGAGCAGCGCGCCGGCGTCGGCCTGATCATCACCGAGGGCACCTACCCGAACGCGGAGTCGCAGGCCTACCCCGGCCAGCCGGGCATCGCCGACGACGAGCAGGAGGCCGGCTGGCGGCGCGTCGCCGAGGCGGTGCACGCCCGCGGCGGTCGCATCGTCCTGCAGGTGATGCACGGCGGCCGGGTGTCGCATCCCGACATCACCGGCACCGAGCGGATCGTGGCGCCGTCCGCCGTCGCCATCGACGGCCAGGTGCACACCCCGAACGGCAAGCTGCCCTACCCGGTGCCGCACGCGCTGACCACCGAGGAGGTGCAGGCGGTGCTGGCCGACATCGTGGCCGCGTCGAAGCGCGCCATCGCCGCCGGGCTGGACGGCGTGGAACTGCACAGCGCCAACGGCTACCTGCTGCACGAGTTCCTCTCGCCGGTGTCCAACCAGCGCGAGGACCGCTACGGCGGCAGCGCGGAGAACCGCGCCCGGTTCGGCATCGAGGTGGTGAGGGCGGTCGCCGCGGCGATCGGCGCCGGCAAGGTAGGGCTGCGGATCTCTCCGGCGCACAACATCCTCGACGTCGACGAGACCGAGCCGGCCGACGTGCTGGCCACCTACGGGCACCTGGTCGACGCCCTCCGCCCGCTGGGCCTGGCCTACCTCTCCGTGCTGCACGCCGAGCCCGCCGGTGAACTGGTCCAGGAGCTGCGCCGGCGCTTCGACGGTCCACTGATCGCCAACAGCGGCTTCGGCACGGTCACCACGCGAGCCGAGGCCGTGCGGCTGATCGAGGCCGCCCACGCCGATGCCGTCGCCGTCGGCCGGCCGGTCCTCGCCAATCCGGACCTGGTCGAGCGCTGGGCCGGTGAGCACCCGGAGAACGAGCCGGATCCGGCGACGTTCTACGCCGCCGGTGCGGCCGGGTACACCGACTACCCGGCGCTGGCGCTCAGCCAAGGCTGAGCAGTTCCCGCCACGAGGCCCGGCAGCCGTGGAATCCGCCGTGAGCTGCCGGGCCCTGTCGTGTCACGCCTGCCCGCGCGGCCTCGTCCGCCAGTGCGGCTGCCGGCGTAACCAGTTCCGCCGAAGGCGCTGATCTTCCCCATGCTGGATCCCCTCCGTCGTCGCTGCTCATGCCACCGGAGCGGCTCGTCGCGGGGAAACTGCACCGTCGCGGTCCACATTCCTGGACGTCCGCCCGGCGGAGGGCAGCAGGGTGGCGGCCGGTCCCGCGGAGAGGCCGGCGCGTCAGTCGCGCCGGCCCGGACGGAGCCCGGACATCCCGCCGTCCACGGCCAGTTCTGTGCCCGTCACCGAGGCGGCCTGCGGGCTGGCGAGGTAGGCGATCGCCTGAGCCACCTCGTCCATCGAGACGAGCCGGCCGTTGGGCTGGCGGGCCTGGAGGGCCGCCAGCGCGGCCTCGCGGTCGTCGGCCACGTCCAGCAGCCGGCCGATCCACGGGGTGTCGACGGTGCCGGGGTGCACGCAGTTCACCCGGATGCCCTCCCCGACGTGGTCGACCGCCATCGCGCGGGTGAGCGCGGCCACGGCTCCCTTGCTCGCCGAGTACAGCGCCCGCTCGGGCAGGCCCGCGGTCGCGACGATCGAACCGACGTTGACCACCGCCGCCGCGTCCGAGCGGCGCAGCGCCGGGAGCGCGGCCCGGGTGACGCGGGCCAGTCCGAGGACGTTGACGTCCAGCACGCGTCGCCACTCGTCGAACCCGTTGGCCTCCACCGTGCCGGCCGCCCCGATGCCGGCGTTGTTGACCAGCACGTCGAGCCGGCCGAGCCGCTCGACGGCCTCGGCGACGGCGGCGGCCACCGAGGCGTCGTCGCTGACGTCGCCCCGCAATCGCAGCAGCGGGTCCGGCGCCCCGGACGGGTCGACGTCGAGCACCGCGACCCGCGCCCCCCGGGCGGCCAGCAGCAGCGCCGTTGCCAGACCGATGCCGGATGCCCCGCCGGTGACGAGCGCGGCCCGACCCGCGAAGTCCTCGCTCACGGCAGGGTCTGCCCGCCGTCGACGTGCCACGACTGGCCCGTGACGAACCGCGCCGAGTCGGAGGCGAGCACGATCGCGAGGTCCGCCACGTCCTCGGGGGCGGTCAGCCGGCCCATCGGGATGCCGGTCCGGAACTTCGCCGGGTCGCCGTTGATCTGCCGCTCCGGGCCGATCCCGAGCCGCCGCCACTGCTCGCGTTGCAGCTCGGTGTCGCAGGAGCCCGGGCACAGTGTGTTGACCCGGATCTGCTCCGCGGCCAGCTCCAGGGCCAGGCAGCGGGCCATCATGTCCGTGGCGGCCTTGGACGCGCAGTAGGCCCCCAGGTCCATCCGCGGGGTGCGCGCGCAGTTGGACGTGACCACCACGATCGATCCACCCGCGCGCCGCCGACGCATGTGCCCGGCGGCCGCCCGGACGGCGAGATAGGCGGCGCGGGTGTTGACCGCGAACTGGGCGTCCCAGTCATCGAGGGCGGACGTCGTCAGGTCGCCGGCCCGGAGGATGCCCGCGTTGTTGACGAAGACGTCCGGCGTGCCGAGGGCGTCGACGACGTCGTCCAGCGCGCGGGCCGCCTCGTCCGGCTCGGTGAGGTCGGCGACCACGGGGACGCCACCCAGCTCCGCAGCCAGGGTCTTCGCGCCCTCAGCGTCCTTGTCGATGACCGCGACGGTGGCGCCCGCCCGGGTCAGGGCGGTGGCGATCGCGGCGCCGATGCCGCGCGCGGCACCGGTGACAGCCGCCGTACGACCTTTCAGCACGCCGGTCATGCCCGGACCGACTCGTCGGAGTACCGCGCCCGGATGGTGAGCAGCGACCCCAGGCTGATCAGCGCGATGACAGCGAGCAGCGCGGCCATCGGCCAGGAGGCGTTATCGTAGGTGACCAGCAGGGCGCTGGCCACTAGCGGCACCAGCCCGCCGAGCATGCCGCCGATCTGGTACCCCAGCGACGCCCCGCTGTAGCGGACCTCCGGCGGGAACATCTCCGCGTACAGCGCGGCCTGCGGGCCGTACATCAGCGGGTGCCCCAGCCCCATGATCACGATGATCCCGAGGAAGAGCAGCGGGGTCGAGCCGGACTCGATCATGGCGAACAGCGGGAAGGCGAACAGACCGACGAGGAGGGCGCCCGCGGCGAACACCGGCCGCCGGCCGACCCGGTCGGACAGGGCCCCGAACAGCGGGACGGTGAAGCACATGACCACCGCGGCAACGAGGACAGCGCCGAGGAAGGTCCCGCGGGGGATGCCCAGGTGCGTCGTTGCCCAGGACAGACCCAGCACCGTGACCAGGTAGAAGACGGTGTTGATGATGATGAAGGCGCCGGCGGCGCTGAGGATGCTGCGGGTGTGGCCGGTGATGGCCTCCTTCACCGGCATCCGGGCGGTGTTGCCACTGGCCTCGAGCTGGGCGAAGACCGGCGACTCCATGAGCCGGAGCCGGACCACGAGCCCGACGATGATGAGGACCGAGCTCAGCAGGAACGGCACCCGCCAGCCCCAGGACAGGAACGCCTCGTCGTCGAGGAAGCCGACCGCCGAGAAGGCGGCGGTGGACAGGACGAGCCCGAGCGGGCTGCCGATCTGTGGCCACGAGCCGTAGAAGCCGCGCTTGCCGGGGGGCGCGTGTTCGACAGCCATGAGCACTGCCCCGCCCCACTCGCCGCCGACCGCGACGCCCTGCACGAAGCGCAGCGCCACGATGATGATCGGCGCGAGGATGCCGATCTGCGCGAAGCCGGGCACGAGGCCCATGGCCAGCGTGGCCAGGCCCATCGCCAGCAGTGAGATGACCAGCATCTTCTTTCGGCCAACTCGGTCACCGTAGTGCCCGAACACGGCTCCGCCCAGCGGCCGTGCGGCGAAGCCGACGGCGTACGTCGACAGCGATGCGAGGAGCCCAGCGGCCGGGGAGAAGTTAGGGAAGAAGAGCTGGGGGAACACCAGCGCCGCCGCGGTGCCGTAGATGTAGAAGTCGTACCACTCGACCGTGGTGCCGATGAGGCTGGCGAACGCCACCTTGGTGCTCTGTCGCTGGTCCGTCTTCGGTGGGGCCGGGGGGCTGATCGTCGTGTCCGTCATTGCGATGACCCTTCGTTGGGTGTGTCGGGGGACGTGGGCGTGTCGGGGGACGTAGGTGAGGAGGGGACTACGCCCGGGACCCGGTGGGTGCCGCCGGGAGCGCAGTGGGCTGGAGGGCGGCCTCGAAGGCGGAGGTGACGGCCTCACGAGCCTTGCCGGCGCGGGCGGCGTCGCCGATCACGACGACCTCCGTGCCGGGATCGACGGGCAGTTGCGCGGCGAGTTCGGCACCGCGGCCGGTCCGCAACCGGTAGTAGAGCCAGTCCCGCACGCGCGGTGAGCTGAACAGCCGGTTCGCGACGCGGCCGCGGGCGGCCGGACTGTGCAGCGCGCGGACGACGAGTCCGCGCAGGCCGAACCGGTAGCGCGCGCCGACGGCGACGACGACGACGTCGACGCCGCGCAGGTCGGCGGCCGTCGCCTCCCTGCCGAAGCGGAACCGGACGCCCTTGCGGGTGCAGTCGCGCTCGAGCTCGTCGACGTAGGCGGCGAATGTGGGTTCGGTCGCGGCCACGTCGTTGAACCGCGGGGCGAGGCCGGTGAGCCGGAAGGCCCCACCGGCGCGGTCGGCGCGCTCGAGCACCGTGACGTCGTTGCCCTCGGCGACCAGCGAGGCGTACGAGAGCCCGGCCGGCCCGGCGCCGAGGATGACGATCCGCCGTCCCCTGCTGGCCCGGGCGTCGGCGAACTCGAGTTCCCGGCCGGTCTCCGGGTTGACCACACACGACAGCTGCGCGCCCGAGCGCATGTTGGTGATGCAGTGGTTGCAGGCGAGACAGCGCCGAACGGGCTCGCCGGCCTGCGCCTTGACGACCCACCGGGGGTCGGCGATCAGCGGGCGGCCGAGCGCGACGAGGTCCGTCTGCTCCTCGGCCACCGCGCGGGCCGCGACCTCCGGATCGCCGAGCCGGCCGACGCCGATCACCGGGACGTCGACGGCCTGCTTCATCCGGGCGGCGTAGGGCAGGAAGGTGGCCGGCGGGTACGCCATCGGGGGGATCATGCGTTCGGCAGCGGGCAGCGAGCGGTAGTGCCCCGCGGTCACGCTCACCGCGTCGGCGCCGTCGCGGGCCGCCCAGCGGCCGACCTCGATGCCCTCGTCGGCGGTGAGGCCGCCGGGGAAGAAGTCCTCGACCCCGATGCGGAAGATCACCGGCAGGTCGGGGAGCTCTGCTTTGATCCGGCGCAGGATTCCCAGTCCGAACCGGGCCCGGTTCTCCAGCGAACCTCCGTAGCAGTCATCCCGGGTGTTCTCCATCGGGGACAGGAACTGGGAGATGAGGTAGCCGTGGGCGCCGTGCAACTCGACGACGTCGAAGCCGGCCTGCTGCGCCCGGCGCGCTGCGGCGACGTACGCGGCGATCGTCTGCTCCAGTCGTTCCGGGGTCGCGGCCTCCGGCACCGCCAGCTCGCTCTCGATCTCGAACACCGGCGTGGGGACCGACGAGGGGGCGACCGGCGTCGTGCCCGAGACCACCGAGCGGGCGCGGCTGCCGCCGTGGCCCAGCTGGATCGAGGCGGCCGCACCGGCCGCGTGCAGCTCGTCGACCAGCCTCCGCAGGCCGGGCAGGAAGCAGTCGGCGTAGATGCCGAGCTCCCGGAAGCGGTGCTTTCCGGCGATCTCCGGGGAAGCCATCTCGACGGTCACCAGGCCGACGCCGCCCTCGGCCCGGGCCCGGTAGTAGGCAACCGTGGCGTCGGTGACGTAGCCCTCGTCATCGGCCAGGCGGGTCGTCATCGACGGCAGGACCGTGCGGTTGCGCAGCCGGACCCCGCCGATCGTGATCGGCTCGAAGAGCTCAGCCACGGATGCCTGCCTGGGCCAGGGCGGACCGCAGTGCGGCGCGATCGGCGTCCGGGACGGGCTGCAGCGGCGGGCGGACGTGGGCGGCGTCGATGCGGCCGATCAGCTCCAGTGCGACCTTCATGCGGTTGTGGCCGTCGAGGAACGGGTCGGCGTAGCAGGCCTCGGCGATGGGCCAGATGCGGTCCCAGATGCGCCGCGCCTCCGCCAGGTCCTGCTTGTCCACGGCCCGGAACAGTTCGACCTGCAGGTCGACCACGACGCTGCCGTGGCCGGACAGGATGCCGTCCGCGCCGAGAACCAGCGAGGCCAGCAGCGAGCGGCTGAAGCTGGAGAGCACCGCGATGTCCTTGTCCAGGCTCTTCAGGACCCGGAGGTTGCGTTCGTAGGCGATGATGTCGTTCGACCACTCCTTGACGGCCACGACGTTGTCGATCTCCGTGCAGATCCGGACGAGAGCGTCGGTGCCCAGTCGCAGTCCGGACGTCGTCGGGTAGATGAACGCGATCATCGGCAGGGTCGTGGCCGCGGCGATCTCGGCGTAGTGGCCGAAGGCCATCTCCGGGCGCAGGTTTGCGCCACTCTCGAACACCCCCGAGGGGAAGACGAGCAGGGCGTCGGCGCCGGCTGCCTCGATCGCGGCGGCGATGCGGGCAGCCTTCGCCGAGCCGTCCTGGTAGATGCCGGAGACGACCGGCACCCGGCCGGCTACTTCGTCGAGCACGATGTCGAGCTGGCGGCGCTGCTCGTCGGCGGTCAGGGTCGCGACCTCGGAGGCGTGCGCGTTGGTGGTGATCCCGGTGACACCGTCGACGTCGACGAGGGCTCGCACATGACGGCGGAGGTTGGGCTCGTCGATCTCCAGGTCGGCGGTGAAGGGCAGCAGGTGGGCGGGGATCACGCCGCGGAGCGGGACCATCGGGAACTCCATCTCGTTTGCGTTGTGAGTTGAGCCACGCTAAGTCGGGGCGACGCGGCGGCGGAAATGCCGATCGGTCAGCCCTTATGCTCCTGGCGCATGACAGAGATGCCGGCGGAGCGCGCTCTCGAGCTCAGGCACTTGCGCGCGTTCGTGGCGGTGGCGGAGGAGCGCAACTTCACTCGCGCCGCCGAGCGGATCCAGCTCACGCAGCCGGCCCTCAGCCGGACGATCGCTGCGCTGGAACGGCTGCTGGGGACGTCGCTGGTCTTCCGGAACCGGCGGATCGTCCAGCTGACCCCGGCCGGGAACCGCTTCCTGCCGCACGCGCACCGGGTGCTCGCCGTCCTCGACGAGGCGGTCGGCGCGGTCACCGGCGCCGTGCCGACGCTGCTCGTGGGGTTCACCTGGGGCTCCACCGCTGCCTACACCGGGCCGATCGTGCGGGCCTTCGAGCGGGCGCACCCCGACGTGACCGTCGAGATCCGCCGCTACGACGACCCGCTCGCCGGCCTCGCAGACGGCCGGACCCATGTCGGCTTCCTGCCTGGTGACCCCGGAGACCCGCGGCTGGGCACGCTGGTCCTGGCGGAGGAGCCGCGGGTGGCCGCGCTGCCCGCCGACCACCCACTGGCCGGGCGGGACGAGGTCCTGCTCGCCGACCTTGCGGACGACGCGGTCGTGATCAACGTCGTGTCCGGGACCACGACCCTGGACCTGTGGCGCCCGGCCCGTCGTCCCGTGTCGGTGGTGCGCGTGCGCAACGTCGATGAGTGGATGGAGGCGATTGCCGCCGGCCGCGGGTTCGGCCTCACCCCCGCCTCCACGGGACGCCTGTACACCCACCCCGGGATCTGCTGGCGCCTCGTGGCCGACGCGCCACCCGTGCCGATCACCCTGGCCTGGCCACGGCTGGCACAACACCCCCTGGTGCCCGACTTCGTCGCCATCGCCGGCCGGACGCCCGGTCGGACGGTTCCCTGAGCGACCCGGCGGGCGGTGGACGTCGAGCCGGCGGTGCTGGCGCGTCGCTGGCGTGGTGCCCCGCTCCCACCCTCGACGCGGCGCTGGAGCAGGAGATGGTGCCCTGGCGGGGGACGAAGGACACGATGAAGCCGCAGGTCAGGCCGCGGCCGGCCGACCTGGTCGAGCAGGTGCCGACCGTGCTGCTGGCCCAGCGGCCGGCCGGCGGCTGACCGTCAGGCCTGGGCGTTGACCTGCTCGGTGGCCCGGCGCGGGGTGGGCACCTGCACCGCAGCGTCGGGGTCGACGAGGGCGGCGGCCGGGCCGGGGCGGCCGAACAGCCAGCCCTGCCCGAGGTCGACGCCCAGTGCGCGCAGCATCGCGTGCTCGGCGGGGGTCTCGACGCCCTCGGCGACGACGCGGACGTCGCAGCCGTGGGCGAAGGCGACCAGCGACGAGACGAGCTTGGGGAGCACCGGATCGGTGTCGATGCCGGTGATGATGCTGCGGTCCATCTTGATGACGTCGGGGGAGGTCACGACGATGTGCCGCAGCGAGGAGAACCCCGCGCCGACGTCGTCGATGGCGAGCTGCATGCCGCGGGCCCGCAGCGGCTCGAGGACGGCGGTGAGGACGGCGTAGTCCTCGACCTGGTCGTGCTCGGAGAGCTCCAGGAGGATGCGCGGGAGCGGCAGGCTGCTGAGGAGCTCGAGGCACTCGGGGGTCAGCAGGGTGGCGGGGGAGACGTTCATCGACACGTAGCCGCCGACGGTGGCCAGGTGGGCGGCGGCGCCGCGGAGGGCGAGCAGCTCCAGGTGGTCGCCCGCGCCGATGCTGTGCGCCTCGGCGAAGCAGACGTCGGGGGCCTTGCCCCAGGCCGCCGGGAAGCGGGCGAGCGCCTCGGCGCCGACCCGGACACCGGTGCCGAGGTCGACGATGGGCTGCAGGACGACGGTGGGGCCGCCGTCGGCGAGGACCGGCCCGAGGCGCTGCTCGATCTCGGTGCGCTGCCGCTGGTCGCGCAGGCCCGGCTCGATGATCACCGACGCGGCGCCGGCCAGCACGTCCATCAGGGACTTGTCGCGGGTGGTCAGCTCGGGATCGGAGGTGAAGCCGAAGGCGCAGAGGGTGCCGTAGACACTGCCGTCACTGAGGACGACGGGCGTGGTGACGTAACTGCGGATCCGGGGGATCCTCGCCACCGGCAGGCTCATCGCCAGCGGCGACCTCCGCATGTCCGGCATGACGGCGGGCAGCCGGCCGTCGAGGACGTGCTGGCAGAACGTCGTCTCCTGCTTCTGCGTGATGCCGTCGGAGAAGACGAGCGGGATCGCCGAGTCGACCACCTCGAGGTGCTGCGTCGTCCCGTCCATCCGGCTGAGGAAGGCGACGGACAGCCGCAGCGACTTCCGTGCCGTCTGCAGCAGCTCCGCGATCTGCTGCTCCGACGCCGAGCGTTGCCTGCGCACGTGCCCTCCTCCCGATGGGTTCCCTGGATCGGTGATCGGCAGGGAGCGGGCCGGACCACAGCGTTGTCACCCGCTCGGTTGCCGGCGACTCACCCGGAAGAGGTGGTGCTCGCTCCAGCGGCAGCACCACCCGTCATGGGGCGGTGACTCCGCGTTCGGCGGTGTCCACCGTTTCCTGTCGGTGGGAGATGTCATCATCCTCAGCGGGCGGCGGGGTGCCGCCGGCGGCAGGAGCCGCGTGCAGGGGGGTGCCGGTCTGGACGGGCGGGTGGCCGAGCTGGTGGCGCAGGGAAGGCAGACGGACATGCCGCGTCGCGTGCTGGCCACCGACTGGTCCTCGACGCCGCTGGGTCCCGAGGAGCACTGGCCGGCCTCGGTGCGCCAGGCCATCGCGCTGACCTTGAACTGCCGCTTTCCGATGCTCGTCATGGCCGGCCCCGAACTCGTCATGGTCTACAACGACGGCTACGCGCCGATCCTCGGTGCCCGCCATCCGGAGGCGCTGGGCCGGCGCGTGCCCGAGGTCTGGCCCGACGTGTGGGCCGACATCGAGGGCATGGTGGGCGCCGTCCTCGCCGGCGGCTCCACCTTCGTCGAGGACATGCCGCTGACGATGACGCGCAACGGTTTCGACGAGGAGTGCTACTTCACCTTCTCCTACAGCGCGATCACCGAGCCGGACGGCCGGGTGGCCGGTCTGCTGAACACGGTCGTCGACACCACGTCGCGGGTGCTGGCCGCCCGGCGGATGGCGGTGCTCCAGCAGCTGGGCAGCCTGCCGCGGTCGGTGCACGGCAGCGCCGTCCAGGCCTGCGAGGCGGCCCTCGAGGTGCTCGGCGGAGCCCGCGCCGACTGCCCCTTCGGCCTGGTCTACCTGCTCGGCGACGGCGCCGACCGGCCGCGGCTGGCCGCCGGCTACGGATCGGGAGGTGGCCCGGGGGCCGACGCCGTGCCCGAGCTCTTCCCGCAGGGCATCTGGGACGAGGTCGCCGCCGGCTCGGTGTTCACCGCCACCGGGCTGGCCGACATCGTGCCCGGCCTGTCGCCGGCCGGCGCCGGCTCGGCCGGGGACGACGACGTGCACACCGCCGTGGTGCTCCCGCTGGTCGTGGCCGGCCAGCTCGCCCCGGTGGGCGCGCTGGTCCTCGGCACCAGCCCGCACCTGCCCCTGGACCACGAGTACCGGGTCTTCCTCAGCCTGACCGCCGGGCAGGTCGCCGCCGCGGTGACCGACGCGCAGGCGGTCGAGAACGAGCGGCGCCGGGCCGACGAGCGCGCCGAGCTCGACGGCGCCCGCGCCCAGTTCTTCACCGAGGTCGCGGTCACCCTGCAGCGCGCCGTCCTCGGGCCCATCGCACTGCCCGAGGGGTTCGCCGTCCACTACGAACCCGCCGCCGGGACCCTCGAGGTCGGCGGTGACTGGTACGACGTCGTCGACCTGCCCGGCGGCCGGTACGGGATCGTCGTCGGCGACGTGGTGGGCAGCGGGCTGCCCGCCGCCGCGGTGATGGGCCAGCTGCGCAGCGCCGGCCGGGCACTGCTGCTGGAGAGCAACGCGCCGGCGCACGTGCTCACCGCGCTCGACCGGTTCGCCTCGCTGGTGCCCGGTGCCTCCTGCAGCACGGTGTTCTGCGCCGTCGTCGACCCGGCCGCGGGCACGCTGCGGTACAGCAGCGCCGGCCACGTCCCGGCGATCGTGGTCGACGAGGACGGGCGGGCGCGCTTCCTCGAGGCGGCCGGCTCGCTGCCGCTGGCCGTGCTCGCCGACGTCCGGCGGCCCGAGGCAGAGGTCGTGCTGCCGCCCGGGTCGACGTTGCTGCTCTACACCGACGGCCTGGTGGAGCGGCGCGGGGCGGACCTCGACGTGGGAACGGCACGCGCCGTCGACGTGCTCGCCGACGGCCGTGCCCTGCCCCCGGCCGAGCTGGCCGCCCTGCTGACCGATCAGCTGCTCGACGACGCCCCCGAGGACGACGTCGCCTTCCTGATCTACCGCTGCGCTGGCAGCGGGTAGCCGGGTCACGGGCCGCCGGCGGCGGTCAGCGGGTCAGCGTGCCCAGGTCGACCGGCAGTTGGATGCCCGTGACGTGCCGGGCCTCGTCGGACGCCAGCCAGGCCACGGCGTTGGCCATGTCCTCGGGCTGGGACACCTGGTCCGGCAGCGTCTGCATGAAGATCGGCCCCAGCGTGGCGGCGTACCGCTCCAGCAGCGGGTTCATGTCGTCGACGGTCATGCCGGTGGCCACGCCGTGCGGCCTGGCTGGTGACGTAGCTGCCGGCGCCGATCCGGAGCGGGTTACCGGCGCCAGAAGTCGAACCGGTCGCGGCCGGGGCGGAAGCCGGCCGCCTCCACCACGTCGACCGCCAGGTCGAAGCGCTGACCGACGGCGGCCGGCAGGTGGGCGTCGCTGCCGAAGCTGATCGCCCGCCCGCCCTCCTCGCGGAACCAGCGGACGAGCTCGACCGACCACAGCGGGCTGGTGGTGTTCACCTCCAGGGCCCGGCCGCTGTCGGCCAGCGCCCGGAACACCGCCCGGTACTCCTCCTCGAACACCGCCTCCGGGTACCGGTCGCGGCCACCGGGCCAGTACCGCCGCGGGTAGTCGCAGTGCGCCAGCACCTGGAAGACGTCGCTCTGCTCGATCATCGTGACCATCTCGGCGAGGTACCGCCG
The DNA here is from genome assembly GCF_054780755.1 of Modestobacter lapidis. Taxonomy (NCBI): domain Bacteria; kingdom Bacillati; phylum Actinomycetota; class Actinomycetes; order Geodermatophilales; family Geodermatophilaceae; genus Modestobacter; species Modestobacter lapidis. The sequence continues at coordinate 66,353 of NZ_BAAGVS010000025.1, forward strand.
CATGGTCTCCACGCCGCCGGCCGCGGTGAGCATCCGGTTCACCCCGATGAGCCGCCCGTCGACGGTCAGCGAGTGCAGCGAGCCGAGGATGCGGTCGACCGGGGAGGTCGTCAGGTGCGCGGCGACGCTGCCGGCGAACAGGTGCGGCTCCCCGGCCTCCACCCCCGACCACACCCGGAGCTCCGGGAAGCGGTCGCGACACTCCCAGATGGTCTCGGCGTAGACGTCGACGTCGATCGGCCGCTGGTTGGCGGGGTGCCGGTCGAACAGGCCGTCGGCGGTCGCCCGGTCGTCGGCGCCCCAGACGGTGAAGTCGAGATGCTCGGTGAAGGCGACGGCGGGCAGGCCGATCCGGACGGCCTCCGCGCAGGCGCGCAGCATCGAGGCCCGGGGACCGGTGTCCCACGAGAACTCGCTGTGCACATGGTTGTCCGGGGGCAGCATCGCCGTCCATCTTCTCCCGTCCTCCACAGGTGCTGCCGGGCGGGCGGGTGCTGTCGGTGGCACCGCCTACGGTCGTCGGCATGAGCAGCATCGCCCCGCCGAGCACCGACCTGGCCGACGAGGCGCTCGGCGTCCTCCGCGAGCTCACCGGCCGGCCCGACGCGGTCTTCCGCGAGGGGCAGGACGCCGCGGTCGCCGCCCTCGTCGAGCGCCGGCAGCGCGCGCTGGTCGTGCAGCGCACCGGCTGGGGCAAGTCGGCCGTCTACTTCGTCTCCACCGCGCTGCTCCGCCGCCGCGGCAGGGGGCCCACCCTGCTGGTCAGCCCCCTGCTGGCGCTGATGCGCGACCAGGTCGCCGCCGCGGCCCGGGCGGGCATCAAGGCCGTGGAGATCTCCAGCTCCAACGTCACCGAGTGGGCGGACATCAACGCCCGGCTGGCCGCCGACGACGTCGACGTGCTGCTGGTCTCCCCCGAGCGGCTGACCAACCCCCGGTTCCGCGACGAGCAGCTCCCGGCGCTGGTCTCCCGCTGCGGCCTGCTCGTCGTCGACGAGGCGCACTGCGTCTCCGACTGGGGCCACGACTTCCGCCCCGACTACCGGCGGATCCGCGACCTGCTCGGTCAGTTGCCGGCCGGCACCCCGGTCCTGGCCACCACCGCGACGGCCAACGAGCGCGTGGTCGCCGACGTCGCCGAGCAGCTCGGTGCCGGCGGGGTCGACGTCACCACCGTGCGCGGCCCGCTGGCCCGCGACTCGCTGCGGCTGGGGGTGCTCCGGCTGGACACCGACCGGGCCCGGCTCGCCTGGCTGGCCGCGCACCTCGGCGACCTGCCCGGCAGCGGCATCGTCTACACGCTGACCGTCGCCGCGGCCGAGGAGGCCGCTGCCCTGCTGCGCGACGCCGGCTACGAGGTGCGGGCCTACACCGGCCGGCTGGACGACGCCGACCGCAAGGACGCCGAGGAGGCGCTGCGGGAGAACCGGGTGAAGGCGCTGGTGGCCACCTCGGCGCTGGGCATGGGCTTCGACAAGCCCGACCTGGGTTTCGTCGTCCACCTGGGGGCGCCGTCGTCCCCGGTGAGCTACTACCAGCAGGTCGGCCGCGCCGGCCGTGCGGTCGAGCACGCCGACGTGCTGCTCCTCCCCGGCCCGGAGGACATCGCGATCTGGCAGTGGTTCGCCACCTCCTCGATGCCCCGGCAGGACCACGCCGCCGCCGTGCTCACCGCGATGGCCGATGGCAAGGCGTGGTCGGTGGCCCGGCTGGAGACGGTCGCCGACGTGCGGCGGTCCCGGTTGGAGCTGTTGCTCAAGGTGCTCGCCGTCGACGGCGCGGTCGAACGGGTGCAGGGCGGCTGGCGCTCCACCGGCCGGCCGTGGGTCTACGACGCCGAGCGGTACGCGCGGGTCACCCGGACACGGGAGGCCGAGCAGCGGGCGATGCTCGGCTACGCCAAGCCGCTGGACTCCGCGGAGTGCCGGATGGCCTTCCTGCAGACCGCGCTGGACGACCCGACGGCGGCGCCGTGCGGCCGGTGCGACGTCTGCGCCGGCCCCTGGTACTCCGCTGACGTCCCGGCCGGCGCCGCAGCGGCGGCCACGGCGCGGCTGGACCGGCCCGGGGTGGAGCTCGCTCCGCGGGCCCAGTGGCCGACCGGCGCCGACCGGCTCGGCGTCGACGTCAAGGGCAAGATCGCCGCCGGTGACCAGATCGAGGTCGGCCGGGCCGTCGCCCGGCTCACCGACCTCGGCTGGGGGCAGCGGCTGCGCACCCTGCTCGGTGACGACGGCGTCGGTGGGGTGGCTACCCTGGCCGAGGACCTCGAGGCGCCCAGCCTGGAGGAGGACCCGGACGCCGCCCTGGACGTGTCCCACCGGGTGATCCGCCCGGGCCTGCCCTCCGACGCCCCGCCGGACGACGAGCTGATCCAGGCCTGCGCCCGGGTGCTCGCGTCCTGGAACTGGGCGCAGCGCCCGGCCGCGGTGATCGCCATGCCCTCCCGACGCCGGCCCGCGCTGGTGACCGGAGTCGCCCAGGGGCTGGCCCGGATGGGCCGGTTGCCCTATCTGGGCGCCCTCGACCTGGCGCACGGCGGGCCTACCGGCGCGCCGGGCGGGAACAGCGCCTTCCGGCTCGCCGGGGTGTGGGGCCGCGTCGTCGTCGGGGACGAGCTCCGGGCTCGGCTTGCCGGGGTGGACGGGCCGGTGCTGCTGGTCGACGACCTCGCCGACTCCCGGTGGACGGTCACCGTGGCCGGGCGGGAGCTGCGCCGGGCCGGCGCAGCCGCGGTGCTGCCGTTCGTGCTGGCCCTCACGGCATGAGGTTGTCCACAGGTTTTCGAACAGCTGTGCGAAACCTGCGCTAGCGTTCGAGCATGTCGCTCGCGCACCAGCCGTCCATGTGGGACGTCGCGGAGAAGGCCTCGCTCACCCCGCTGTCCGGCCGGCTCACCCGGCACGTCCTGTCCCGCGGCGCCTGGGTGGACCACCTGCCCGGCTGGGTGGAGGGATCCGATGCGGTCCTCGACGTGCTGCTGGGCGACATCGGCTGGCGCGCCGATCGCCGGCAGATGTACGACCGGGAGGTCGCCGTTCCGCGCCTGCTGCGGTGGTACGGCGGTGGCGAGCACCTGCCCCACCCCACGCTCACCGACGCCCGGCACGCCCTCGACGCGCACTACCGGCCCGAACTCGGCGAGCCCTTCGTGACCGCCGGCATGTGCCTCTACCGCGACGGCCGGGACAGCGTCGCCTGGCACGGCGACCGCATCGGCCGCAGCCGCACCCAGGACACGATGGTCGCGATCGTCTCCTTCGGTTCGCCGCGGGCGCTGATGCTGCGGCCGGTGGGCGGCGGCGGGAGCCTCCGGTTCACCGTCGGCCACGGCGACCTGGTGGTGATGGGCGGTTCCTGCCAGCGAACCTGGGAGCACTGCATCCCCAAGACGGCCAAGGGCGTCGGGCCTCGGGTGAGCGTGCAGTACCGGCCCCGCGGCGTGGCCTGAGCGACGTCCGCCCTGCTCAGCGCGCCCCCGACGCCCTCGACGAGGCGCCCCCGGGACCCCCCTGCAGCGGCCTCCCGAGGGCGTGTATCGTTCTCCATGCACCAAGCGAGAACGGACCGGGTCGCAAGGCCTGGGAAACCGCCGGATGAACCCCTGAGGTTCGCTGCTGCGGAACTTGGTGTACAGTGGAAAACACCGCCACGAAGAACGGCCGAGCAATTGGTCGGGGAACGTGCGCGTCCGCTCCTTGAGAACTCAACAGCGTGCCGAAAGTCAGTGCCAAGTAACAATTCCCGTTGGTCTGGTCATTCGTGATCGGGTCATTGGGTTC